>CAYPON010000318.1:0-2820 GCA_964412315.1 uncultured Anaerolineae bacterium
CGCTGTTAAAGTTGTAGCTGGGCAGCCCGCCAGCCTCTTGCTGGTTGCCAACGATGCCCGAGGTACCATATTTGGACAACTTGGCGACGCGATTCTCCACATTCTCCACGCCCCAGCGAGCCAGTTGGCGGATCGCCTCGGCATCAGCCGCCTCCGGACGCTGATGGCCGCGCACAGCGACGGCCTTCAGCCTCTTGGACCCCATCACGGCTCCCATGCCGGTGCGTCCATTGGCACGGGTGCACATGTTGATCAGGCAGGCGAAACGCGCCAGCTTTTCCCCACCAGGCCCGATCTGCAGCACCTCGGCCTTCGGCTCGTTCAGCTCGGTACAGATTTTGGCCTGCGCTTCGCCGGTGATGAGACCCCAGAGATGCGAGGCATCCCGCAACTCCGCCTCCCCATCGTGAACCCAGAGATAGACCGGCTTGGGAGATTGTCCCTTGATGACGATGGCATCGAAGCCGGCATTCTTGCACTCGGCGGGCCAGAAGCCTCCGGCTTGGGTATCGCCGATGGCGTTGGTTAGGGGCGAGCGCGCCGTAGCGGTTACCCGGCTGTTGCCCGAAACTGCTAGCCCAGTCATCGGCCCCAGAGAAAGGACCAGGACGTTCTCCGGCCCCAGAGGGTCCGCACCCTTGGGAATGTCACGCAGCGCGTAATATGTGCCCAGTGCACTGCCGCCCATGTAGTGGCGATAGAACTTCTCACTGGGCTGCTCCACTTCGATCTTCCCTTTTGTCAGATCAACGTGCAGAATACGACCCGCGTAACCCTTGAGCATTTGTATCTCTCCTTTCGCTTTCTTCATTGAGCCGCTCGTCATGCCGACTCTATACTCAACCAACTAACCTGGCCTATTCTACCACAGCAAGGCGATGAATGCAACTGGCGGTTGCCTGATGTCAATCCCAGGGTTGTCTTTTTCAGCGATTTGTGATATAATAAAAGTTAGTATCAGTTTGTTGAAATGGTGTCTCAGGGGTGCAGAGCAGCTATGGCCGTCAGTAAAGGGCACGAGATCACCACCCAGGATTCCGATTTCCTGTTTAGCACGGCGGGGCGCGAGGTATCGGTTAGGCGCCCGCGCCCAAGCCGGAGGGCTATGCAGGGCCTGCCCAGCCTCATCTTGTTCGCTCTGTTATGCCTTACCCTGGGAATGGCCGGATCGTGGTGGATGATGTCGTCCACGGCGGGGAAGGGCCGCACTCTAATGGGGGCCTTGCCGATGCTATTCCCGTCGGCGACGCCCTCACCCACCTCGACGCCGACGACGGAAGAGCAAGTTGCTATTTTGCTAGCAGAGTCCGACCAAGCATGGCGGGCCACAGACCTGGGCAGAGCGATTGTCGCGCTAGCGAAGGCAGAGGCACTACAGCCCGACCGTCAGGAGACATTGGATCGCCTCTTCGTGACACACGCGACTCTCGGCCTCAAGTTGGCCACAGAGGGGCGCTTGCAGGAGGCTGTTTCCCATTTTGACATTGCCCTCGGCCTACGTCCGGCTCATCCTCTGGCCCAAGAAGCGCGAGAGATGGCACAGGGCTATCTGGATGGCATCAGTTACTTTGATCAAGGAGATTGGGGCACCGCTATCACCCACTTGGAAAAGCTCTATAGGGCTGACCCTGACTACCAGGAGGTCCGTTACCTGCTCCATCAGGCGCACTATCTGCGGGGCATAACGTTCCAGGAACTGGGCCTGTTGCGCGAGGCCAAGCTGGAGTACGAGCGAGCCGTGGAGGTTCTGCCAGGGCCATCTTTGGCCAAGGCGCAACTGCACGAGGTGGTCTATCTCCTGACGCCTCCCACGCCGACACCCACCTTCACCCCCACCTCGACGCCTACGCCAACGCCTACCTTCACGCCAACGGTCACTCCCACGCCCACAGCCACGCCAATCCCTCCCAAGAAGATCGTGGTGGACATCTCAGAACAGCGTCTCCGTGCCTACGAAGGGGGCGCATTGAAGTGGGACTTTATCTGCTCCACGGGCCGGGCCGGCAATAACACTCGCCGTGGCACATTCCAGGTGTTAGACAAGATTCCCAACGCCTGGGGTGGCACGTGGGGGATATGGATGCCCTACTGGCTGGGTATCTACTGGGCAGGTTCCACGGAGAACGGGATTCACGCGCTGCCCATCCTTCCTGATGGCAGCACCCTTTGGTCGGGATACCTGGGCACGCCGATCTCTTTCGGTTGCATCGTGCTGGACACCTGGGCTGCGCAGCAGCTATACCGATGGGCTGATATCGGCACACCCGTCGTCATCCGGGACTGAGAACCCGCTGCGCGACGTGTAGTCGCAGGCTTCACGCCTGTGTATACCAGATGATAGATAAGAAAGCCAAGCGCTATGAACGATCTTGCAGGACGAACTGTAGCTGACCGCTACCATATCCAAGACCTGATCGGACAGAACAATCTGTTTCAGGTTTATAGGGCCTACGATAGCCGACGCTCCACGTATGTGGTGGTCAAGTTCTTGCGCAGCGACCTGGCCGCCGATCCTGTCTTTCTTCATCGGCTCCGACGCGAGGCCGCCGCCTTGAAGTCTCTTGAGCACCCCCACATCGTCTTTTGTCACGGCCTTGAGCAGACCAGAGACCAGGCCTTCTTCGTCATGCCATATATCCCCAGCACTTGCCTGGAAAGGTATCTGCGACAGCGGGCATCCCCTCTTTCGTTGGCCCAGGCGCTGCTCATCCTGCAGCCTGTTGCGGCGGCTCTGCACCATGCCCATCAGCAGGGACTATGGCACGGTGACGTGCAGCCTCTGAATGTGTTACTCGAACCGAGCGGACGTGTCTTCCTGTC
>CAYPON010000318.1:2830-4075 GCA_964412315.1 uncultured Anaerolineae bacterium
CTTCCTGTCGGATTTCGGCCTCGTGCGTTGGGCTGAAGCTGCTGCCGAAGCGCACTTGAGATTCGCAACGCCAGAGTATATGGCTCCCGAACAGCAGCAAAATGCCAGAATTGACCAGCGCACGGATATCTACGCTTTGGGGATCATGCTATACGAGATGTTGGTCGGGGAGCGTCCCTTTCAGGGGAAGATGGCGCCGGTTTCCGGTTCCCTTGCAGAGAAAATCCGCTGGGAGCAGAGCAACACCCTGCCCCCCTCGTTGACGGAACGCTGTCCCTCATGTCCATTACGGGTTGCAGAGGCGATCTCCAAAGCTCTGGCCGAGGGAGCCGAGGCTCGCCAGCAAACAGTCGCCGAGTTCTTCCACCAGATAAGCGGCCAGGAATTGGCGTCATCCTATCCCCCAGCGCCGGAACTGGCGATGCTGCTTGGCGTGGCTCCCTCTGCGGACACGAGCAGCGGCGGGCAGACAGACTTGAAGCAAGCCGCCGCGCGCCTCGTCGCCTTCCTACGCAAGGATACCGCGCCGCTGAAGGAGGAGCAGCGCGTGGAAGCGGAGGTGGCGATGCCGGCAACACAGGCTGCACAACCCGAGGTTCCCGTTGTGTCCGCATCGTCTCTTCAGCCGCCACCGTCACCTGCGCAGAAGAAAGCGGAACCTGTCGCCAGGCCAACAGTGAGGACTATCGCTGCCGTCTTCTCCGGTGAAGATCGGCGGGTGCGTGATCTACTGCAAAAGGCGGGGAGCGAATTCCTGGGCGGGCGGTGGGAGAGCGCACAAACGCTCTGTGCGGAAATCCTGCAATTGTCGCCTAACCATGCAGCCGCTCAGGTGTTGGCCTCTGAAGCCAGCCTAGCACAGCGTGCGCAGCATCTGTACGAGACGGCCCAAGACGCCCTTGCCAGAGGAAATGGAACAGGCTGCTCGTCTGCTTCGGAGGGGTTCGGAAAATACTTCGCAAGGACTGATTCGACGATCTCCTTCTTCTCCCGCAGATACTTTTTGATATCCATCGGACCTTACTCTTCTGAGGTATCCTCCTCCGGCTCATTTGGAGGGCCTTGCCCTGAGCCTGTCGAGGGAGCGAATGTCTCCGGCCTTACAACTCCATCGTCGCCCTTCAAGAGGATCTCCACTCTCTTTTCCGCCTCATCCAACTTCTGATTACAAATACGCGAAAGTCGAATCCCCTCTTCAAAGAGTTTTAGAGATTCCTCCAGTGGGGTATCCCCTTCCTCCAATTT
>CAYPON010000319.1:0-4072 GCA_964412315.1 uncultured Anaerolineae bacterium
TGGGCGCGCGAGCACGTCTTGTATCGTATCAATCCGCTGGAGCTGGCCAGCCGCACCTGGGACAAGGTGGCGATGCACTCCGCCCTCAGCGCCATCGTGCCCACTCCTGCAACGATCATCCTCCCTCCCTACAACGAGCAACCCACCCTCCCTCCTCTCGACCTGAGCGTGCTAGGCGCCGCCTTCTGCATCAAGCCAGCCCATGGCGGCGGAGGGGCGGGCGTCGTCGTCGCTGCCACCACGCTAGAGCAGGTACTCGCTGCCCGGCAGGAATATCCCGCCGATAGCTACCTGCTGCAATCGTACATCGTGCCCACCATGTTGGGATCGCAGCCCGCCTGGTTTCGCGTTTTCTACTGTGCCGGGGAGGTCTATCCTTGTTGGTGGCATCCCATGACCCATGTCTATGCCTCCGTCGCCCCCGCCGAGGAGAGCGATCATCGCCTCGCGCCCTTACATGACATGACGATGGAGATCGCGCGCATCTGCGGGCTGGATTTATTCTCCACGGAGATCGCCCTCAGGCCGGAGGGCACCTTTGTCGTCGTGGATTATGTCAACGACCCGATTGACCTACGGCTACAATCCAAGGCAGCGGATGGCGTGCCGGACAGGATCGTGCGGGAGATTGTGGAGCGGTTGGTGGGGCTGGTGGCGGGGCATCGGCGGTGAAATGCAAAACGCAAGATTAAGAGGCATTGACACATTGAGGAATTACCGTTATAATCTTGCTCAGGTCTTGCTCACCAATGGATCGGGGAGATGCTCTCTTCTCTGCGCCTCTTCGCCCCCAGTGGTGAGCTTGGTGCGCCGTAGTGAGGTGCTGGTCATTTAGGCAAGTGAGCGAAATCTGGGGAGGTGGCATCCATGGATAGAGATCGTACATCGGCTGGCCGGATCGTGGCCTTGCTCTTCGTTACGCTGCTGGTCGCGCTTGCCGCGCCAGCCCAGGCGCAAGGCCCGCAGGAAGTGTTGCTCTACAGCGAGGATTTCAACGACGGGCAGGCGCAGGGCTGGAAGCTGGGGCGGACAGAACAAAAAGCATGGATGGAGGTTGGGCAGGGCCTGGACAAGGCGGCCCATGTGGTTAGCGCTGCCTCCAGCGTGACCCTCTACCCAGAGGCCGACACCACCCTGAACGCACTAGTCGCTGTCCAAAACTGGGGCAATCAAACTACCTTGTTTGTTGGCTCGGACGAGTGCCCGGGGAGGGAATTCCCCAGTCGAGGCCGCGCCCTGATACGCTTCAACCTATCATCCATTCCACGTGGGCAGGTCATCGAGAGCGCCACCCTCAAGGTATATGTGCGATTCTTTGTAACCGCCTCCCCGCTGATGATCAGCATGCATCGGGTGACCGATCCATGGAGCGAGATGCAGGTTACCTGGAACACTCGGCCCGGCTTCACATCCGCTTATTGGACCGCTAACCCAGGCGCATGGAAGGACGCATGGGCTGTATGGAATGCTACCAATTTGGTGCGCGAGTGGTACCAGGGCACCCATCCGAACTATGGGTTGATGCTGAAGAGCCAGGACGAAACCCCTTGCATGGCGCGCACGTTTGACAGCCGCGAAGGCCAGTATGCCGCCCAGTTGATCGTCACCTATGTGCCGCCGCCCCCTCCTACGAACACGCCGGTGCCACCCACGAATACGCCTGTGCGCCCGACGAACACACCAGTGCCACCTACACCAACACCAGTGCCGCCTACGAACACGCCCATTCCTTACACATTCTCAGGCCGAGTCTACGAGGGAGCTGTTGGCGATGAAAGGACGCCGCTCCGTGGGGTGACGGTGAGCCTCTACTGCTCGAATAGTGCTACCAATCTAGGGCGTCTGGTTCGCAGCACCACTACCGACTCTGCCGGCCGGTTTGAGCTGTCTGTCATTGGAACTTGCGAGTTCTATAACATCGAGCAGAAAAACTTGCCGGACTATGCTTCCGTGGGTGCAACTTCACGCGGTGGCACGGTCAGAACTTCCGATTGGATCCAATACGCGCTTCCCCTGGGTGGAAAGCCGCTGACCGACAACGTGTTCTGGGATCGCGCGCCGACTCGTACACCCACGATAACATCTACACCCAAACCGAGATGTGATCCCTCTTCCACTATTGATTACCCCCCTGAAAGGGCCACTGTTTCCGGTGAAATAATGATTGAGGGTTGGGCAGCGGATTTTGCCAGTCCCACAGGCACAGGTGTCTCAGCAGTCGAGGTCTGGTTGGATGGCCGGAGACTGGGTCAGGCTGATTATGGACGGCGGCGACAGGACATAGCTGATGTTCGGGGAGCGCGGTTCGGCCCCTGTGGCTACGCTTATCGGTGGGACACCCGAAGCGCAGACGACGGAGAGCACATCCTGGAGATCCGCAGCCTTGGCGCGTGCGGCTGGGAGACTAAGACGAAACGAGTTGTGCTGGTGCGAAACGGATGTCAGATTATCCTGAATGTTGACCGGCCTCAACCTGGCCTGACAGTGCGCGGCGGACTTGACATCAGTGGCTGGACGGTCGACCGGTGGAGCACCAGAGGCACCGGGATAGATATAGTCAGCTTTTGGTTGGACGGCGAGAGGAAGCAGGGCATCCCTCTGGGCGAGGTGGCAACCTTCCAGCCCCGCGCAGACATCGAAGCGAATCTCGGGCCAAACTTCCGAAATTGCGGCTATAGCTACCGCTGGAACAGTGCCATGGCAAAAGATGGCCCCCACAGATTGTATGTCTATGCTCACTCGCCTACTTGTGATTGGTATGGGCCAGTGATCAGAGAGTTTATCGTATCCAACACCATGATGCCCACACCGACATCCACGGCTTCGCCACAGTTTGAGCGCCAGCCCGACCTGACCATCGGTGGGCTGGACTGGGAGATCGGCGAAGAAGGGCGCGTGCTGGCCTTCACAGTCGAGATAGCGAACGTGGGCCCTAGGCCTGCGCCGCGAACCCGCGTGTGGGCGAGGGCTGGCGACTGGATGGACGAGGCCGTTGTGCCCGAGCTTGAGCCTGGGAGGGTCGCTGCGGTGAGGATCGTGCTGGGGATTCCCGATGAGGCGCGGGGGCGGGATCATCGCTTCGTCGTGATCGTGGATCCGGAGAACCAGATCCCCGAGGCACGCGAGGATAACAACGAGCAGGTGAGAGAGGTTTGGGTGCCGCCCGAGAGAGAGGTTGAGGTGCCCATCGCCGCCGTGGCTGCGGCTGCTGCTGCCGCCGTAGGGGTCCTTACCCTCGCCGCCCGCAGCATCAGCAGGGCGAGCCGCGTCCGGAAATGGCGCAGGATCATCCAGGCCGCGCCGGTACGCCTGGCCAACCTCTGGCTATCGGAAGGGGGCTCCGGCAGAGGGCGCGCCCTCTCCGATCGGGAAAGCCTGGTCGCCGAGGCATCCTATACCCTCCATCTCCAGATCAGGCCGCACGTGGCCGAGGCCCTCCCCGACGAGGCGCTCCGCCGGGTGTTCAGCAGGGAAGGAAAGGTTGAACTGGATGTCATGTTCTTCTCT
Organism: uncultured Anaerolineae bacterium; assembly: GCA_964412315.1. GTDB lineage: Bacteria > Chloroflexota > Anaerolineae > JAAYEA01 > JAAYEA01 > CAYPON01. The sequence goes on from CAYPON010000319.1 coordinate 3,508, forward strand.
CCGCAGACCGACCTGGCTGTGGAGCGGCAGAGGGTCACGGTGGCCTTGCCGCGCTACGGCGCCAGCGAGGAAATCCGCTGTCGCATCCAGCCGCGCCAGGCGGGCCAGCGCCGACTGCGGGCCTGCATCTATCACCGCAATGTCCTGCTTCAGTCGCTCTCGCTAGAGGCATCCGTCGTCACGCCTGGCAGAGCCTCCGCGTCTGCTGAGGGAGCCATCGCACGCCACATTGACTATGTGGCCAGTGTCAATCTGACCTCACTGGGGGAATTGCCCCAGCCTGCGCTGAATATCCTTACCAACCAGGCTGCTGATGGCACACATTGGATCGGTGTCTTTGCGGCGGATGAAGCGCGCGACCGTCAACTCCGCTGCGGCGACTTGCACACCTTCGACCCAGGGGAGCTAGCGGAAAAGGCGAGATGGGCGCGCGAGCTTCTGGCCGAGATCGGGGAAGAGCCAGGCTACCGGCGCGCTGAGCCGCCGCGCGATGCCGGGGAGTTGAAGCGACGCGAGAGAAACCTGGTCAGGCTGGCCGTGAGAGGCTTCACGCTGTACGATGCCC
>CAYPON010000320.1:0-4069 GCA_964412315.1 uncultured Anaerolineae bacterium
GGCGCACTCCAGCCGTTGTTCGGCGATACACCTGCTGTCGAGGGACGTGTCTCGGTGGCGCTCCCGAAATAGACATAGGCTCGCCCCTCGTTGATCTGGCCGTTGTCGTGGAGGTGTGCCCCAACGATCACGTCAGCATAGCCGTCGCCGTTCACATCCCCCGCTGTGCCCACGGCGCGGCCGAACTCAGCGCTGTCCTGGTTACTGTACGCGGCCCAATCGGCATTGGCCGCTGTGCCATTCTCTCCCAAGCCGCTCGCCGATCCATACCAGAGGAAAGCCGCTCCCTCATTCTGCTGGCTATTGTCATAGCGGTATGCGCCAACGATGATATCGGCGTAGCCATCGCCATTTACGTCCCCCGCTGTGTCCACCGAGAAGCCGAAGTAGGCTTCAGCTTGGTTGCTTTCGGCTGTCCAGTTGGCGGTGGTGCCAAGGCCCGTGGCGGAGCCGTAATAGAGAAAGACAGCCCCCACATCGTGCAGACCATAGTCGTAATAGGGTGCACCGACGATGACTTCATCATAGCCATCGCCGTTCACATCTCCCGCCGTGCCCACCGAGAAGCCGAACTGGACACCATTCTGATTACACTCGCCCATCCAGTTAGCCGTTGTGCTCAAACCGGAGGCGGAGCCGTGGTAGACGAAGGCGACTCCTTCCTGTGTTTGGCCGTTGTCGTAGAGATTGGCCCCAACAATAACATCGTCGTAACCATCGCCGTTCACATCCCCTGCCGTGCCCACCGAGCAGCCAAGGCGCGCATAGTTCTGGTTGCCCTCCACTCTCCAGTCAGCGTTGGCCGGCGTACCGTTGGCGCCCAGACCCGTCGCCGACCCGTACCAGACGAAAGCCGTTCCCTCGTCCCAACTGCCGTGGTCGTAGCGATACGCTCCGATGATGACATCATCGCAGCCATCGCCATTCACATCGCCCGCCGTTCCTACCGAGACGGCAAAGTAGGCATTGCTCCGATTGCTCTCTGCTGTCCAGTCGGCAGTAGTGCTCAGGCCAGTGGCATGGCCATAGTAGACGAAGGCGCGCCCCTCGTCCGTCTGCCCATTGTCATAGGCCCACGCTCCGACAATGACATCGTCGTAACCGTCGCCATTCACATCGCCCGCTGTGCCGACTGCGTAGCCAAAGTTGGCACCAGCCTGGTTGCCCTCCATTGTCCAGTCGGGGCTGGTGCTCAGTCCAGAGGGGCAGCCGTAGTAGACGAAGGCAGCCCCCTCGTTGTCTTGGCCGTTGTCGTAGTAGCGGGCGCCGACAATAACATCATCATAGCCGTCGCCGTTCACATCCCCTGCCATGCCCACAGAAAAGCCAAAGCCAGCGCCGGTCTGGTCACGCTCGGCGATCCAGTCAGCCTCGCTGGGCAGGCTGGTGAGGATTGGGTCAATGGTAACTGACAGAGAATGAAGCGGAAAAAAGGTCACGCTGAGAAGAACCACGATACTGAGTAGGTGGTAAAGCCGAGCCATCTTGCGCCTCCTTCTGTATGATTATCTCACATATTCCTCCAACCTGCTTAGTGCCTGCGGCATATTCCTCCTCCCGAAGCCAATGCGGAAATGATTGCCCTCATCCTCATAGACATCCCCCGGCAGGAGCAACACGCCCTGTTTCTCCCGCAAGCCGGCGCAGAACTCAGCCGCGCGGCCTGATAGCAATTGAGGGAAAGCGATCGTCCCCGCCTTCGGTTTCACCCAGGAGAAGAGAGCAGTATGGCGGGCAAAGAAGGGATCCAGCAGGGCCAGATTGTCCCGGATAATCGCCAGATTCCGGGCCACGATGCGCTCTTTGGCGCGGAGGGCCATGATCGCCAGGATTTCGCTGGGTGCGCTGCTGCAGATAGTGGTATAGTCCTTGAAGGTCGCCAGCGTCTGGAAGAGTTTCTCGTCTCGCGTGGTCAGCCAGCCGATGCGCAGCCCTGCCAACGCGAACGCCTTGGACATCCCGGCGAGGGAGATGGCATACTCATAGAGGTCGCTTGCGGAGTCGAGACGGTCAGTGACATCATACTCCAGAAGCCGATACATTTCGTCAGAGAAGAGATAGAGGCCCCTTTCGCTGGCGATGCGGATGATCTCGGCGAGATCGCGGCGCCTGGGCAGCGCGCCGGTGGGGTTGTGCGGGAAATTGACGACGATGAGCCTGGTGTTCTCCCTGATCTGATGTCGCAGCCAGTCAACGTCGAACTTCCATCCCTCCTTTTCCTCCGGCAGCCAGCGCGTGACCTGGCAGCCGATGGCCTGGGCCACCTCGTAGAGGGACTGGTAGCCGGGGAAGGTGGCAATGACGTGGTCGCCCGCTTCCAGGAGCACGTTCATGGTGATAAAGATCCCCTCCTCCGGCGCGACCACCAGCACCTCCTCCGCTTTGATATGCGCGTAGAGCTTGGCGATTTCGGCTCGCAGTAGGGGATGCCCCAGCGACTCGGTGTAGCCTAGGCGCAACTTTTCCCAGAGGCTGAAGGATTCCGCATCTGCCAGGGAGAGTAGCTCTTGAAGCGTCAAGGCTTCGCAATCGGAGGAACTGAAAAGATAGGGGACGGTGAATTCGTGTTGGGCAAAGTATCGTTCAAGTTTGAAGGGGTGAATTTTCACGGTTGTTCCTGAGTTCTTATAGGTCACTGCAGCTCTTCGAGCAATGTCGCCAGGTCTCCGTAGTCATAGGGTGGGCGTTTGCGCACGGCCAACACATCCACGGCATTGTCCGCTTCTGTTATAGCATACACAATTCGCCACCTGTCTAACCTAAGCCGCCGCACCTCACGCCCTAGACCGGGTACGTCGAGTGCTTTGCTGTTGGGGGGCCGTGGGTCGTTCGCTAGTCCCTGGATAGCTCGTTTGATCCGTTGCCGTATGTGACCTGGAGTGCTTTTGGTTTCATCTAATGCACGTGGGATAACGTAGAGCTTATAGCGGCTCATCCCAGCTCTTTCTCCGCGGCTTCCCACTCTAGCCAGCCGGCGCGCTTACGATCTCCGCCCGCTGCTTTCAATTCGGCAAAAGCTGCTTGCGCGATCTGTGTATCTTCCAGAGTCTCCAGCCACTCGATGAGCGCTTCCCAATCCTCCGCGCTCAGGACAGCAAACCGCCTTCCCTTCACAGTCACGAATTGAACAGAGTGCAACATTTCCAGTCCGGTCATTTGGCTACCTCCGCATTCCATCCTACTATGCTTCATTTATCCAGTCAAAACCTTTCAAGCCGCCTCACCCGCTCCAGCACGACATCCAGCCGCTGCAGATAATGCCGCATGTCCAGCAACTCCTCGATCTCCTGCGGCGTGAGATGCTTCCGCACTCGTTCATCCCGGAGCAGGAAGGTTTTGAAATCCCCCTCCCCAGCCCAGACGCGCATGGCTGCCTCCTGCACCCAACAGTAGGCTTCGTCGCGCAACACCCCCTTTTCCACCAATGCCAGCAGCACTCGCTCGGAGTGGATCAGCCCGCCGGTGAGAGCCAGGTTGCGCTGCATTTGTTCCGGGTAGACTTGCAGGTTAGCGATGATCCAGGTGAAGCGATCCAGCATATAGTCGAGCAACGTGCTCGCTTCTGGCAGGATTACCCGTTCCACGGAGGAATGGCTCATGTCCCGCTCGTGCCAGAGAGGGATGTCCTCCAGGGCGGCGGTGAGGTAGCCGCGGAAAAGCCGCGCCTGCCCACAGATCCGCTCCGTCAGGACCGGGTTACGCTTGTGGGGCATGGCGGAGGAGCCTTTCTGTCCTCTGCTGAAGGGTTCCTCGACCTCGCGCACCTCCGTCCGTTGCAGATGACGGATTTCGGTAGCGAATTTCTCCAGCGAGGCGGCGGTGATAGATAAAGCCCAGATGTATTCGGCGTGCCGGTCGCGCTGGATGATTTGCGAGGAGACCTCTGCCGGTCTGAGGCCCAGGGCGCGGCAGACGCGCTCTTCGACCTCCGGCTCCACCTGGGCATAAGTTCCCACGGCACCCGATATTTTGCCGACGGCGATCACCTCCCGCGCCTGCCGCAGCCGCCCAAGGTTGCGCTGCATCTCGAAGGCCCACAGGGCGAACTTGAGGCCCAGCGTGATCGGCT
>CAYPON010000321.1:0-4001 GCA_964412315.1 uncultured Anaerolineae bacterium
GTGCGGCCAATCGCTCCAGGCTTTCGAGATGGATGCGGTAATACTCGCGCTCTGACTTGGGGTTAGGGATCTCATTGGGGAAAAGCTCATACCGTCGGACAATCTCCATGTCGCGGACATACCCATAGTAGCGGACAGCGAATGCTTCCTCCTCGAAAACCTTAGTCTGGTAAAAAGCCAGCCAGCGAGGCGGCCAGCGTTTAGGTGCGCTGGCGACGGGAATGCGGTACCAGAGCTGCTCTTGCAGAATGGCGAAATCCGCCTTGTTATTCATAATCGCCACTAGCACTTCGCCGCGCTTCTTCTTTGTTTCCATCGAGATCATCCCCTCTTGACAAGCGCTGGATGATTTTGCTTGAGCTATTCTCGCACCAATTATCCCCTCTCTCTTCACAGCCCAGCCCTCTCCAGTTCCTCTTTCAAAGCGCGCAGCCTGCGGTTCTCTTCCCGAATGGCCGTGATGAGGGATTGCCAGGTTCCCTCCTGCCCTAGACGCTGGTACAACTCGCGCACGCGGCCCAGGCAACTGACTGCTGTAGCATAATTCTGCCGCCCGCGAATTTGAATCAGCCGCTTCGCCACATCGGTGTAAAGGCGTATCGCCTCCAGGGGGCGTTTCTTCTCGGCAGCTCGTGCTACGTCGAGTTTTAACGACTCGTAGCCCCAGCCATATGCTGGGTCTGTGATATGTCCGAGTGCCTCCAGGGCGTGATCCACTTCACCTTCCTGTATATGAATCTCCGTTAGCAAAGCGTGTTCTTGGCTCTCCGCCAGCCGCGCCAGGATTTGGGGGCGCAAATCCGCCCACAAATTCAACTCGCGGGCCAAAACTTTCACCTCGTTGTAACCGCCCAGGTTCGGATGCATCCAGAACAACTTGACGGCCCAATCCAGGGCCTCCGTCAGATCGCCTCGCTGCACGGCTCGTTGCTCCAGCCATTCAATGAGGTGTCTATCCTGACTGGTACCTGCCCGCTCCCGAATCAGCTTGGTGGCCAGGTCGGCGTGCCCGTGTGCAACAAAAATGTCCGCCAGGCCAAGCAGGTCATAATCTCCCGCATATTGCGCCTCGTCCACCGCCTCTCCTGTCCGTCCCAGCTTTAGAAGGCGACCTACCAGGTCATGCAAACGCCCCGTCTCGCGGCAGATGCGCAAGAAGGCTTCATCGTCCAGTACATCCTCTTCCAGGTCCAGCAAAAAGCCCCCGTAGGTCTCGCGCTCCCGATCATCGTGCCCGGTCTTGCCCGCAGGCATAGCAGCGCGAACCCACTGTGCCACGGTTTGTCGCTCCTCGGGCGTAGCCTGCGCCAGGATAATCCCCGGCACTTCATCCCCCATCCCCATGCCGCCGTAATCCACATCCCAGGCATACGTGTCGAACAGCGTGCGCAAAATGCCTTCTCGCTGCGCTGGATCGGCCGTTCCGACCAGACATTCTTCAAGGTGCTTCTCGCATTCGTTAACAACACTGCCTAGCTCGCCCCCCTCGTCGTGCACGGTCTCGTATCTGCTCAGTATCTCCTGGATCACGGTCTGGTAGATCACCGTAGCATTACGCCACTCCTCTCGTTGCCGATACTCATGGCCGACATTTACCACATCCTGAAGTTCTCGAACGATCCCATAGACCGCGTCCCACTCATCCCCAGCCCCAAAGAAGGCGTGATCCACCTGGCGACGGATCCTTTCCGCATCTATGAATTGTTCCCTCCCTTCGCCAGGCGCCGGCAGTTCCAGCAAGGTTTCCAGTTCAGGATAACACCCCATCATCCTACGGATCAGGGCAATCAACTCGGCCTTGCTGCGCCGCTCCAGAGCCGTTTCCAGATCCTCTACCTCTATAAAGGCCTCCGGATCATCCAGCCAGGTGAGGAGCAACGCCACGGCGTGCTTGCAATGCCCCCCCGCACCCACTGGGCAAGAGCAATCTCCGGCAATTATCCCCTTGGGTCCCAGAGTCACCTGCACGCGGTAGGGTTGAGGCCGCGAGCCGGCACAATGCGCCTTGAGCGTCATCCCGGCGCGGCGCGGATCGAGGATCGCGCCCTGGCGGAAGTACTGCTGGCCACGCGAGAAGGAGGGTTCACTGCTCCAGGCACGAATTTCGGATTCGGTCAGATGAGGCAAGCTAGACATCGCTGATTCTCCTCTTTTCATTGCTTACACATTATACCATTATCTGAAAGATTTGTCATTTTGATTTATATTCTGGGATGCGCTTCAATCGGAGGACAAAAAGACCTCCGAGGTTTCTGAACGAACCTCGGAGGTCTATCCGGGCCGACTTGACGCTTCAGACCCTCATGACGTTGGCTTGGATGTCGGCGTAGCAGCGGGCCATGACGTGGGCGTTGCCGTGGGTGCAGGCGATGGCGTAGGCGTTGGTATCGTCGGCGGCTCCTCCAGCCACCCCTCCAGGTCTACAATCGGGTCGGTCCACACCAGGTAAACTGCCGGATCGCCACGGCGTTGCACAAAATAGCCTGTCTTCGTCGGGTTTATCTCCCCGACCAGGAGCACATGCTCCGTGCCATCCTTGAGCGTGATGGTGATCTCTAGTGGATTCTCTTTCAGCCCATATATCCCCAGATCGGCCGGCGCAGCCTCCAGTTGGCGGGAGGCCTCCAGCTCGGCCAGGCTTTCGACCAAGCTGTTGACCGTCGTTTCGTAGGCTGGTTCCTGCACCGGTTGCTCGATCTGCCACGGCTTACTTTCCTCACGCCGCACACGGGCTAACGTCTCCACACCCTCTTGCATTTTGCGCACTGTCACCGCTACAATATCCGCCGCTTTCAGATCAAAGAGCACCTTCCCCTGCTCGGATGTAGGCTGTCGCTCCTTCTGGCGAACCTCCGTCAGGTAGACATACCCGCCCAACAGGGTAAGGATCGCCACCAGGATCAAAGTATTGCGGAACTTCATAGGCCCTACCTCCGGTTCCACCAGACGGCGATGCCGACAGCCAGGACAACCAGCGGCAAGAAGATAGTGCTAGAGTAGAACACCAGCCGCGCCTGGTTACCGCTCAGGATCAGATCGCGGCTTGTGGGTTCCTTGGGCCGGATGGCGACCAAAGCCTCCTCCTCGGCCAGCCAGTTGACCGTGTTCAGGATGAGATCGGTATTACCGAGCGAGCCAATAAACTGATTGCTCGCCACATCGGAATCTCCAAACACCGCCAACCTCGTTTTTGTGGAGGTTTTCAACTTGGTCTTATCAGGTGTCACGGGCGCCATCATTTCCACGGTAACGGCGATATTGACTGGCCCTTCGAGGTCGGCGCCTTCATCGAAGCGCACACGCGGCTGTTTCAAATCCGTCTCACCCCAACTATTATCACTGCTTGCGATCAAAGCTTGCGCGGAAAAGCCGGGAATCTGTTCTGGAGCCATCTCTATGATTTCCACGGAGCGGGCCTGCGGGAATATCGTGGCCGGCAAGTCTTTGGTGATGGCGTTAAAGGGGTACTCTTGCACTACAGGAACGCCCACATCGCCCCACAGCGAACTGGTCGGGTCAATGACGATATCGTCGTTGTATTTGACCAGGTATCCAGCGAGGAGGTCATTCAGCCCCGCGTCATAAGTCGGGTCCTGCATGATCAATGCCTTGCCCGCTTCCAGGAGCCAGACAAAGATCCTATTGCGCTCATCTTCCAGCAGATTCTGCGTTGGCCTAGCGATGACCAACACACTGCAATCAGCAGGGATGGTCTTGGTAATGGCCAAATTCAGCGGTTTGACCTGGTAGTTGTCTTTCTCCAGCGCCAAGCTGAGCTGGCTGAGGCCACTCTCGCTGTAGTCGGTGATCTGCCGCTCGCCGTGGCCGGTCAGAAAGTAGACGGTCTTTGTGATCTCGCTGGTGACCTTGAGGATGGAAGCGGTAACATCCCGCTCCTCGACGCCGAAGCTATCCTGGCGCCTCTCGCCGCTCTCATAGACAATCGTGTTATAAGAGACGATCTGGTATTGGCGCGCCAGGCTTGGCTTGAGGTCCGGATC
>CAYPON010000322.1:0-3999 GCA_964412315.1 uncultured Anaerolineae bacterium
ATGTAGCCGGTCTGGTTGGCAAAGAGGGTAAGGTTGGCGGCTGCGCAGGGCACATTGCCCGCTTCATCGGCATAGGGGCAGAGCGAGGTCGGCGTGGGCGTGCGCGTCGGCGTGCGCGTCGCGGTCGAGGTGCGCGTGCGTGTGGGCGTGGCCGTCGGCGTGCGGGTAAGCGTTCTGGTGGGCGTGGGGGTGAGCGTCGCGGTCGAGGTGCGCGTGGGCGTGGCCGTCGGCGTGAACGTGAGCGTGCGGGTGGGCGTGGGCGTCGCGGTCGAGGTGCGTGTCGGCGTGGGCGTGATCGTGCGAGTGGGTGTGGACGTCGCCGGGCGATAGTCGAAGAAGTTATTGCCCGAGAGCGTCCCACTGGGGGGGCCGCTGTATTGGATCCAGTCTGCGGTTTTGACCACGCCGCCGATAGACTCGGCCGTGAGTGACGTATACCCTGATAGATTCAGCTCAATAATGTTATAGTACTCGTAGGGCGGGCTGGCGGGGACGGTCAGGGAGTAATTGCCCTTCCCATCCGTCGTCGCCGTAGTAAGCTTGTCGCCCTGGTCATGGTCATTGTTGCAGCCGTATAGCTCCACTTTCACGCCGCCGAGGGCGACGTTGGAGCCACTAGTGGTGTCATAGACAACGCCGGAGAGGGCCGCGAGGGCAGCGGCGCGAGGAATAGAGTTCCCCGGCTGAAGATCGGAGAGTTCGTCGGTCACGTTCAGGCGGGGATTTCTGATCCCCGCCTCTCCTGGGGATTGCAGCGGCGCATACGGCGGTAGCCCGCCGGTGATGACGGGGAGCGCCCCAAAAGCCAGGAGCGCAATGAAGAGCAGGATGAGGGTTTTTAGGGAGACCAACAAGTGCTTGCACATGGTATCCTCCTTGTACCACGGCGATCGCGTCGCCGCGATCAGGAACAAACTGCGACTATCACATATTATAGCACAAAAGTCAAAGATTCGCTATTGACGGTAGTGTATGGGGTGCATTTTAGTTTGGGGGCAAGTTTCGGTTCTCACCCTCCCGAAAGCTGGAAAAGCTCCTAAAAGACCAAGAAACTCGGCCAGAAGGCATCAAGGCAGCCTCGCAGAGCTCCCTTCCAAGCTCTCGGGAAGGTAGATTTGGCATTCTGCCCCAGAACTAAAATGCACCCTAGTGTATGGGTGCACCCTCCAACTTTCTCTGGGGGCGGATCAGCGACCGGCGCGGGAACAAGATGGTCGTGCTGCTTTCCTGTCTGGTTGGCGTGAGTATCCCCATGACGGCGTTGCTGGCTGGGTGGCTGGGCTCTCTGCCTCACATGCTCCCCAGCACCATCGCCAGGCAGATAAGAGATCCAGCGCCCATCATAAAGACCAGGGTCAGGACATTGGCGAGCCTGGGGCTGGGGCGCGTGGCGAAAAGCCAGGCGCAGACCAGGCCCACAGCGATGAAGACCAGATCGAGGTAGAGGTAAATGGGGCTGAACTCGCCTGTGAAATACGCCGCCAGGCTCAGGGCATAAGAGATGAGCAGGCAGACCGAAGTGAACTGCGCGGTGCGCTTGACCCCATATCGTCTTGGCAGGGTTTGCACGCGGGTGGCTTCATCCTGCGCGAAATCGCGAATGTCAATCATCCCTCGCCCGCCGAACATGGCAAAAAAGAACATGGCCGCCAAAAGTCCCAGGCCCAGGCTCAGGCGGCCTGCCGCGCTCCCCATGAGCACGTACAGAGCTTGCAGCAGTCCCAGTGTCACGGCACGAGCCAGAGGGGTCTCGAAGAGGTGCACCGCCAGGCCGATGATAACAGCCAGGGTGATGCCCCAGGGCAGCAAGGCCATGGGAGCAGTCGCAAGAGTCACAATGATGCTGGCGGCGATAAAAGCCACGGAAAAAGCCAGCCCTGTCGCTGGGGAGAGGGAACCTTCGGCCAACGGGTTATGGCGTATCTGAGACCTCGGCCCTTTGACATCCAGATCGCGGTCGGCGTAGAAATCCAACGAAAAGCCGCCCACGGCCAGGCACCACCCGGCCAGGGTCATCCATAGCGCACGAGCGGTCTCCGCGCCAGCGGCGAAAGCGGCTGCGCCGGTGATCATCGCCACCATCGCGCTCCGCTCCAGCCGCAGCAGCCAGAAAAAGGCCGCAAGCTTGGTGGGTTGACGTTTACTCTCAACCATGCCTACAAATCTATCTTTCTTCGCGATGGCGCAAACGCTGTTGCAGGGCATTGAGCAGGACGATGGCCTGCACCGGCGTCGTATTACCGATGTCCAGTTCCCAAATCTGGCGCAGCACCTCCAGAGCAGCCTCGTCCTGGACAGAAAGGAGATACCTGTCCCCGACCTCGCGCAGAGTCTTGCCGCCACCTTCCGCAATTGGAAGGGTGGGTTTACCCTGGGCCAGCCTGGATAGCACCTCCATTGCTCGCTCCACGACGCGCTGCGGCAACCCGGCCAGGCGTGCTACCTGAACACCATAGCTCTTGTCCGCGCTCCCTGGGACCACCCGATAGAGGAAGGTGATCTCCTGGCCCTGTTCCGCCACGGCCATCGCATAGTTGACCAGGCCAGACAAGTGCGCGCTCAACTCTGTTAGCTCGTGATAGTGAGTGGCAAAGAGCGCCCTGGCTCCTACGATGTCATGGATATCCTCGACGACAGCCCAGGCAATGCTCATGCCATCGTAGGTGCTGGTGCCGCGCCCGACTTCGTCCAAGATGATCAGGCTGCGCGGCGTGGCATGGTGCAGGATAAAACTCGTCTCGGTCATCTCCACCAGAAAGGTGGAATGCCCCTGGGAGATGTCATCGGTGGCGCCCACGCGCGTGAAAATGCGGTCTAAGAGTCCGATGTGCGCCTCAGTAGCCGGGACGAAGCTCCCCATCTGCGCCATCAGTGCAATGAGGGCCACCTGGCGGATATACACGCTCTTGCCGGACATATTCGGCCCGGTGAGCAGCAGGATCCGCTCACTAGCAGCGTCAAGATGGGTGTCGTTGGGGACGAAGCGCTGGCCTTCAGGCAAGGTGCGCTCTACCACCGGATGCCGGCCTTCCCGGATCATGACTTGACCATCATCGGTCACCGTCGGCCTGACATAGTTATACAAGGCGGCATCCTCGGCCAGCGTCGCCAGCGCGTCCAGCGTGGCCAGAAGGCGGGCCATGCCGCTCAGCCGCGCCGCGTGGCTGGCCACCTGCTCCCGCACAGCGACAAAGAGTTCGTATTCCAGCCCCTTGCTTTGCTCCTCGGCGGAGAGGATTTCCAACTCCAAAGCTTTCAGTTCGGGGGTCACGAAGCGCTCGGCATGGGAGATGGTCGCCCGTCGCTCGTAATCAGGGGGCACAAGGGGCAGGTTGCTCTTGGTCACCTCGATGAAAAAGCCAAAGACTTCGTTGTAACGGAGGCGCAGATTCTTGATCCCTGTGCGCTCCCGTTCCCGCGCCTCGATTTCCAGCAATTGGTCGTGGCCCCGCCCCGCCATCTCATGCAGGCGATCCAGGTCAGCATGATAGCCCTGGCGAATGAGGCCCCCCTCGCGGATCAAGATCGGCGGGGCATCCACAATCGCTGCCGCGATCAGGCCAGCGATATCCTGAAGCTCATCCAACTCGCTGTATAGCCTGACCAGCAGAGGGCTTTTAGCCTGGCTCAGTAGCTTTTTAATGCGCGGTAGGCGTTGCAGAGAACGTTTCAAGGCGACCAGATCGCGGCCATTGGCGTTGCCGAAGCCGATGCGCCCTACGAGGCGCTCGACATCGTATAACCCGTCCAGGAGCCGGCGCAGATCGGCACGCAGAAAGGCATTTGTCACCAACTCTTCCACAGCATTGAGGCGTTCCTGAATCGCTGCCAGGTCTAAAAGCGGCTGCTGGATCCAACGGCGCAACAGGCGCGAACCCATCGCCGTCATGGCCCGGTCGAGCGTGCCGAAGAGGCTGCCCGTTGTCGCGCCATCGCGCAGGCGTTGGGTCAGTTCCAGGTTGCGGCGGGTGGTCTGATCGAGCATCATGTACTCAGCCA
>CAYPON010000323.1:0-3977 GCA_964412315.1 uncultured Anaerolineae bacterium
GGGACAAGGCCACAGGGGAAGCGTTCTACGATAGCCAGATCGGCGCCGCTGACAATGCGGAGCCGACGACTCTTCTTGAGGGCGGCGATATCGCCGTCCATTCCTCATCCGTCACGATCAGGCGGCGCCGCTCGGTAGCAGCGGACTTTCCCCTGCCCTGCGACGGGCTCTCATAGGGCAGTTGGGTGGCAAAATAGGACCTCCCGCAGGTTGCCTTGGTGGCCTGCGGGAGGTTTGCATTAGTAACTTTGACAATTTCCCGTCGTCACTATAGAATAGGATAAAAGATCAAGGAGGGTGAAAGCCATGAAACGCGAAGCGATCTCTACGGATAAGGCTCCCGCCGCCGCTGGTCCCTACTCGCAAGCGATTTGCGCGGGGGACTTGGTGTTCACGGCGGGACAGGTCGGCCTCGACCCCAAAACGCGCAAGCTGGTAGAGGGGGGCATCAAGGAGCAAACCCGCCAAACGCTGCAGAACATCGCCGCGATCCTGGAGGCGGCAGGAAGCTCACTGGATCGGGTGGTTAAGACCACAGTGTTTCTCAAGAATATCGGTGATTTCGGCCAGATGAACGCCGCGTACGGCGAGTTCTTCCCGCAGCAGCCGCCCGCGCGGTCCACTTTCCAGGTCGCCGCCTTGCCTCTAGACGCGCTCATTGAGATCGAGACGATCGCTGTCAAAAAGTAACCTCTTTTGCCTTTTGCCATGAATTGGCTATAATATAAGTGAAATCCACAAATGAGGGAAGGTGCATGGAAGATCGCCAGGATGTGACGCCGGAGCAGAAAGGAGGCGAGGCCGAGACCACAATTGCTGCCCCTTTTGCCGGACTCTTGGAGGAATCACTCAGCAGCAAGTCCTTCCAGCGGGGAGGTATCGTTGAAGGAGTCATCGTCAGCAAGGCGCCTGGCGAGATTCTCATAGATATTGGAGCCAAGGCCGATGCTGTCGTCTCCAGTCGCGAACTGGAGACGATGAGCGAGAGGGATCTCGCCCAGCTTGAAACCGGAGGGCACGTTTACGGCTACATCTTGCGCCCAGAAGATGAGAATGGCCATGTGGTGCTTTCTCTACGGCGTGCCGAGTTGGAGAGAGATTGGCAGGAGGCGGAAAAACTTTACGCAGCCGGCGAGATCATCAAACGGCAAGTCGTTGGCTTCAACAAAGGAGGCTTGATCGTTCGCCTGGGCCGGATTCGTGGTTTCGTGCCAAGCTCGCAGATCACCGGTGTCTCACCACAGTCCTCGCAGCAGGCAGAAGGTGCAACAACGCCAGAACCATCCCCACTGGCTCCCTTTGTGGGCAAAACCCTTTCCCTCAAAGTCGTAGAGGTGGATCGCAAGCGCAATCGGCTCATCCTGTCGGAGCGAGAAGCGGCAAAAGAAGAGCGCAGGCTGCGCAAGGAAAAGCTGCTTGAGGAGCTGAAGGAAGGCGCGGACTATCCTGGCAAGGTCAGCAGTCTTTGCGATTTCGGCGTCTTTGTAGACTTGGGAGGCGCCGATGGCCTGATTCACCTCTCTGAACTGTCCTGGAAGCGAGTCACCGACCCAGCCGAGGTAGTGCGAGTCGGTGACGAGATCAACGTGCGTGTGTTGAAGGTAGATCGGGAGCGGGGTCGTATCGCTCTGAGTCTCAAGAGGTTGCAGCCCGAGCCTTGGAGTCTGGTAGACGAGAACTACTACGTCGGCCAATTGGTGCAGGGCACCATCACCAAGCTCACGGACTTTGGAGCTTTCGCTCGCCTCAATGACAACATCGAGGGGCTTATCCACATCTCGGAACTATCTGAACAGCGCCTCAAACATCCGCGAGATGTGGTCAAGGAGGGCGATACCCTAACTCTGCGTGTTATCCGCATTGACAGCGCTCGCCGTCGCCTGAGCTTGAGCCTACGTCGCGCCCGTGAGGACTATGATGACCTGGACTGGCAGGGCGATTACAGCGAGGGGCCTAGGAGTTAGTGGCGATCGCTCCGCCGGGTGGATAAAGCCACCTCGATGCTGGGCAGCTATCCGAAAAATGACGGGGATGGACAAGGCCCTAAGCTACGCTGCCGGTTGCCTGGTGTCCACGAGCTATGGTGTATCACCTGCGTGGCAAATCACAGATACTGAATCACTAACCAGATGGGGCTAGTGGGCTGTGGGAGCACGCTAGCCCCATAGTTTCAGCCGGTTTATACTGCGGGGGACTCGCAAGTCTAACCGATAGGAAATCATGTGATGGGCGTTTATCGGCTTTAAGGAGTACGAACATGAGCAGCAAGTTCGATCGTCTCACGAACAGAGCCAAACAAATCCTGGCTCTGGCGCAAGAAGAGGCTCATCTCCTAGGGCACAACTACATCGGCACAGAACACCTGCTGCTAGGGCTTATTCGCGAGGAGAGCGGGCTGGCCGCTCAAGTGCTGGAGAAACTGGGCGTCTCCGCGCCGGAGGTGCGCGCGGCTATTGAGAGCACTATCGGTAAAGGGCAGTATCGGGGACCGGGCAAAATCGAGCTTTCGCCGCGCACCAAGCGGGTGATGGAGTTGGCCTTTGACGAAGCCAGGCGGTTAGGGCATTACTATGTCGGCACAGAACACCTCTTGCTTGGCCTGGCGCGAGAGGGTGGAGGGATTGCGGCAGGCATCCTGGAGGGCCTGGGAGTCAACCTGGAACAGATACAACGTGAGACGATGACCTTCCTGCGTTCCGGCGCTTTGCAGCCCGCGGAGCAAACCAGAAGCAGCCGTCAGCAATCCTTGGTGGAGCAACTGGGCGTTGACCTGACGGAACTGGCGCGGCGGGGAGAACTGGATCCGGTCATCGGGCGGAAGAAAGAGATCGAGCGGGTGATCCAAATCCTGGCCCGTCGCACGAAGAACAACCCTGCCCTGATCGGTGAGTCTGGGGTGGGGAAGACAGCTATCGTCGAGGGTCTGGCGCAGCGCATCGTCGCCTATGAGACGCCCCCGAATCTGCACAATAAGCGCGTCGTTATGTTGGATGTCGGCTCATTGGTTGCCGGGACAATGTATCGAGGCCAGTTCGAGGAACGCCTGAAAAAAGTCATGGAGGAGATCAAGAGCACGCGGAGCATCCTGTTCATTGATGAGCTACATATGCTGGTCGGGGCAGGTGCGGCAGGCAGTTCGGTGGATGCGGCCAATATCCTCAAGCCGGCCCTGGCGCGAGGCGAGTTACAGTGCATTGGCGCTACAACGCAGGAGGAATACCGCAAGTACATTGAAGGCGATGCCGCCCTGGAACGCCGCTTCCAGCCGGTGATGGTGGATGAGCCTTCCATCGAAGAAACCATCGAAATCTTGAAGGGCATTCGGGGTCGCTACGAAACCCATCATGGGCTGCACATCACAGATGAGGCGATTCTGGCCGCGGCCAACCTGGCGGCCCGCTACATTTCAGATCGCTATCTGCCTGATAAAGCGATAGACCTGGTGGATGAAGCCGCCTCGCGCGTGCGCATTTATAAGGGCTGCAAACCGAATGGGCTGAAGGAGGCCTTCCGCGAGCTGCAGAAGTTCCAGCGACAACGCCAGGAAGCGTTTGAGGCGCAGAAATTCGCCGAGGCGGCTTCCCTCCGCGAGCAAGAGGTGGAGCTTCGCCGCCACATCGAGCAATTGCGCCTCAACTGGCAGATGGTGGAGCCGGAAGAGCTGGCGGTGTCGGCGGAGGATATCGCCGAGATCGTCTCCATGTGGACCGGCATACCGGTGGCTCGCATCGCCAGCGAAGAGACCGAGCGCCTGCTGCACATGGAAGAAGCCCTGCACAAGCGCATCGTCGGCCAGGACGAGGCCATTGCCACGATTGCCAGGGCCGTGCGGCGCGCTCGTGCTGGGCTGAAGGACCCCAGGCGGCCTATTGGCTCCTTTGTCTTTATGGGCCCAACAGGCGTTGGCAAGACCGAGTTGGCGAAAGCCCTGGCGGAATTCATGTTCGGCAGCGAGGAAGCGCTCGTACAGTTGGATA
>CAYPON010000324.1:0-3975 GCA_964412315.1 uncultured Anaerolineae bacterium
TAAGGTGCTCTAGGCCCCCACTTGGGCGTCAGAATCGCCGTTTTTAGGGAATCACTATCAAGAATCCGAGAATGCAAATGCCCTGCCATATCAGACAAGCAACACGAGAGCTTGCATAGCGAGTGGAATCCAGATACGTCGCTTCAGCACAGCCGGTGGCGCGGAGGCAGTGGACGGCTGGTATGCGGCCGGCTGGCAGTTACCACGACCGGTCTTGCACCGGCTAGTAGGCGATAGCTTTGCAGGGCACACCCGCGTTGTGTCGGGCCGCTTTAGTTCAACGCCTTGGCGTCATAAACGATCTTGCCGCCAACTAATGTTAGAATGCTCCCGGTCGCCGGCAGTGCGTCAACAGGCACCGTGAAAATGTCCTGCGAAAGCACGGCGATGTCGGCCAGCCTGCCCTGGGTGATGGTACCCTTATCCCTTTCCTCAAACTCGGCGAAGGCTGATCCCCGTGTGTAGGCCTCCACAGCCTGCTCGCGGCTGATCGCTTCGGCGGGATGGATCGGGTGTAGCGCTGCGAACATGATGTTCAGGTAGGGATTCAGCGGCCCGTCCGAGCCGATCGCCAGCGGCACACCTGCCTCCAGCAGGGAGCGCAGGGGGAAGAAGGGTGTGTCAGGCCCATAGCGTTGCGCGACTAGGTCCACAAGTGAGAAATGCGTCGGATTCTGCACTACGATTGCTCCCAAGCGACGGGCGCGCGGCAACAGATCGCCCACCACGCTGTCTCCGTGTTCGATGCGCACTCGTTTCCCTGCCCAGTTCACATCCGGGATCTGTTCCATCGCGTCGAACAGGACCTCGACCGGCTTGTCTCCCGCGCAATGCACCAGTAGTTGATCCTCCCACTGCAGCGACTCCTGCACCATCGAGGCGATCTCGCTCTCGGAAAAGTAGGGACTGCCCGACCAGCCCCTTCGATCGAGATAGGTGCCCCGCAAGGCCGATCCCCATTCAAACGGAGTTCCATCGAGGATCCACTTGGTGCCGCGCACCGTGAGCAGTGGCTGCCCGGTCGGGTGCAGCGGGAGGTCGCGCCCCTCGGCCAGATCCCGGCCGTCGCCCGTGTTTAACGGGAAGCGGATCAGGCGCACGCGAATCGGCACTTGCGCTTCCTGCAGCAACTTGACGTACTGGTCAGGAGCCACGAATGGCATGTCCTGGATGGTTGTCACCCCATAGCGTATGGCCTCGTCTGCCAGGACCTTCATACCACTGATGATCTCCGGCGTGGGAATACGTTTCACCAAGCGCAGGTACGGTGCCAGGAACGCATACCCGTGAATCCTTCCATTCACGCGCCTTGAACCGGGTACGCGCTCATAGTACCCTCCCAGCAGGTCGGGTTCCTCGTCAGCAATCCCAAGGACCTGCATGGCCTGCGTGTTGACGATCGCCCAAGCCCCCAAACTCTTTAGAAGGACCCGGTGATCAGGGGCGATGCGATCCACGGCAAAGCGGTCCGCTTGGAGTTCCCCCACCACGATGCCCCCCACCGTGCCTAATACCCAGGTCCCAGGAGGGGTTCGCTTGACCGCTTGTGCAAGTGCGTCTTGCGTCTCTTGCCAGCTTGGCTCCATGCCCTGGAACGCAAGGGAATATCCGTCGGAGGGCATCATAGAAAAGTGATAATGGGCGTCATTGATGCCGGGTATGGCGACGTGCCCCTGCAAGTCAATGCGCTGCGTGCTCACATCGGCCAGCGCGGCGATCTCTTCGGACGTGCCGACGGCCATGATCCGCTCGCCACCGATGGCCACCGCCTCGGCGTACAGTTGCGAGGGGTCGGCGGTAAAGACCTTGCCGTTGACCAGAATCAGGTCAGCGCGATTCCCTTCCATTGCTTTTGCTACCACCTTTTCATACCTCCCTGTAGACGGCAGAGCAGCCGCTACTCTGCCAACTCCCAGGCCTTTCCTCGCTGTTCTAGCCTTCCCTATGTTTCATCCTCCCACGGCCCAACCAGTTCCCAATCCTCGCTGAACTTGCCACCCTTAAGGTGACTGATCATGATGCCCATGACGCGCTGCGCCTTGCCAGTGACCGGATCGGTGCGCCGCCCCGTGAAACGGGCGGCCGCATTGTCCCCTGCGACCAAAACATCCTCGACCGTTCCGCGGTAGTCGGGGAAGGCTTTGATCACACCGCGAAAGTACTGCTTCATGCCTTCGGGACCCCGCACAGGGCCTTGGACACCGGGTAGGTGACCGACATAGCCGCTGGTGACAACCTCATCCACCAGTCTGTCGAACGCGTCCCAATCCTTCGCGTTAAGGGCCTCCACCCAACGGCGGAGGGTTTCTCTGAACTGCTGTTCGGTTACCATTTGCTCCTCTCCTTGTCTGAATGGGGTATGGCTCGGAACGAGCTGCACCTATGCTTGACGATCCGTTTGCCAAAGCAGGTCGTGTTCTCTGGTCAATAAGCATCCCTCCTTTCCCCGCTGATCCAGTCCTGACCTAGATAGCAGCGCCGGTGCAAGTACCCGGCCGCGCGTTACTGCGGCAGCGAGACGAGCCCGAGCTGCCGCAACACGCCCAGTTGGTCAGACCATTCCCAGTCTTCCACCATCTTGCCGCCAGCCAGACGGTGGATCAGGATCGCCGTCATCGTGACTTGCTTCCCCGTCGGGGGAGCTCCGCGGTACTCGCCCCGGTGGGCGCCGCGCGTGGTGAAGCGAACGGCGACTCTGTCCCCCGCGCCAAAAATGTCCTCTATGGTCATGCGCGGGTCTGGGAAGGCGGCGAGATAGGCAGGGCATTTGCAAGTTTACAATCCTCCCCCACCGTGGGTGAGAAACCACTGGTTTAAGGTGCTCTAGGCCCCCACTTGGGCGTCAGAATCGCCGTTTTTAGGGAATCACCATCAAGAATCGCGAGAATGCAAATGCCCTGTTACACGGATTCCGCATAACCCTCCCCACAGTTGTTTTTTGCGGAATCATTTCCTATGACCACCCGATTGAGCTGTTGGATCCGTCCAGGTTTTGAAAATGCGCTACACTCTTGACATATTATACGCTGAATCCCTTGCGATGCAAATGCATGAACATGGAATCTTTACAATATATTCGGATGGCTATCTCAACTGCATGAGATTAAGGAGCACCTTTAGCGTTGCTTTCAGGTCGCACAGGATATTGGAGTACACTTGGTTCGCCAGCGGGCAGGCGCAGCGGCCCGCCTTGACATAAGCGCGCACCGTGGCGGCCTGCGGCGAGTTCCAGACCCGGTTAAAGTCGTAATCGGCCTGGCGCAGTTCGCCCAGCGGCTGGTCGTAGCCCAGGACGCAGCAAGGCCAGACCTGGCCGTAGGGGTTGATGTGGGCGTTGGTCAGGCCGGCGTAGCAGGGGAGCACCTGGCGCCCCTCTCGCAGGATGCACGGTGCGTATTCATAATAGACGAGACGCAAGGACTCCGTGATCTTGGCCAGTTCCCGCTTACGGGCGATGTTCTCACGGATGCGCCGTGCGAAATGCTCCGTCAGCCGGGCGTACTCCTCCGCGGAGGGGGTGATCGGGTCGCTCCGGTTGAAAAGCTCGGCGCGCTGCTCGGCGATCTCGTGGCGATAACTCTCCACGCCCAGTGTGTGGACATAATCGGCGATAGCCTCCATCTCCCCCATGTTCGCCCTGGAAATGACCGTGCCCACCTCAACGTGCAGGTTCGGGAAGCGTCCCTGTAGGGATTTGAGCCGTCCCAACGTCTCCAGGACGCGCTGAAAGTTGCCCGGCACGCCGCGGATTTCGTCGTGCTTCGCGCCCACCCCATCCAGGGAGGGCTTGACGGTGAGCGGGGCGTCGTAGCCTGCCTCGGCCATGAGGCGCAGGATGCTGGCCGTGGTCTCCTCGATCCGCTGCGGCCAGAGAGCGTTTGTTGGGATATGCAGCACGCGCGGCGTGAGGTGCCGCAGCGCCAGGCGAAAAATCTCAGCCAGGTCCTCGCGCAGGAAAGGTTCGCCGCCGCTGAC
>CAYPON010000325.1:0-3972 GCA_964412315.1 uncultured Anaerolineae bacterium
TCACTACCCTATATACCCCAGTCCCTTTAGTTGTTGGTTCACCTCATCCAACTCGCTCTGCCACACCAGCACGCTGTGGCCGGCCACGTTTTCCGGCGGCAGGCCTAGGGTATCTAGCACGGTAGGGGCTACGTCCAGGTTGCGGCAGTCCGTGCGCAGGCCCTGCGGTATGTCTTCGCCTCTGGCGACAAAGACGCCGGCAGGCTCATGCTTACCAAACCCGTCACAGTGCTGCCAGCCGTGGTCGGAGGCGATGACCAGATAGTCGCTTTCGATCCTGAGAAGGATGGGGAACAGGGTGCGATCAAACCAGTCGTACATCTCCAGGATATGGGCGGGGTTATACCCCTGTCCGCGCCGCGCATAGTTGTTCAGTTCATGGCCGACGCGATCCAGGCAAGAGTACTGCACGAACAACACATCTACCGCCTGCTGCTGCGCAAGCTCCCCAACAAGGGCTGCTTTCTTCAACTCGCAATCCTTCAGCAGTTCCAGGTCCTCTTCCAGGGGATGCAGATCGTGCCAGGAATACCCTAGCCCAGGCAGACGAGTTGTCTTGCGTATTTCCTGGCTGTGATCCACGATGAAATCAGGGGGCACTTGCACATTTCCTGTTACGGACAGGCGAGGAGAAGGGAAGCCGGAGATCATGTACCCTTTGATTGGCCTGGCAGGGTAGGTGACAGGCATCGTAACCACCCCGCAAGTCAATCCATGGCGATTGAGGACATCCCAGATATAAGGTTCCCGTACCGTCTGAAAGGTACGGCTGCCGTTCACTGGTCGTCCCCACAGGTCCGTGACGCCATGCACCGCTGCCGGCTGGCCGGTGTAAATGGTCGTCCAGGAGGGGCCAGTGAAGGCATGATCAGGTTCGCACTCGGAAACCCCGTAAAGCCCGGACTGGCAGACCTCTTCTATGAGAGGCCAACGTCCTCTGTTATCTGGCGCAAAAATGATATTGGCCGCGAAACCGTCCAGACCTAGGAAATACAACTTCATGGCATCGCCTCCGTGGGATATTGGGAATCTATCCGACAACCTAGTAGCCGCAGGCTTCATGCCTGCGCACTTTGCCCGTCAAGCGCAATTGTCCACCCAGGCTCAAGCTTCTGTCCCGCCTATTTCCACACTACGAAATTGCTTTTTGCCACTGATGAGGCTGCCGGTGGAATCTACCACACCTGAGCTGCCGAAGAGGCGAATCTTTTCGCGCACCCTTTCCTTGACCCCATCGCGGCCAGGGCCGATGATCTTGCGCGGGTCGGTTTCGTTGGGCGCTTTGGCCAGGGCCTTCTTCATGCCCTCCACGAAGCCCTGGTTCAGATAGGTGGCCACGTTCACCTTGCAGATGCCATGATGAATCGCTTCCACGATGCTCTCGTGCAGAACCCCGGAGGAGCCATGCAGGACAAGGGGGATGTGGGGTATTGCGGCATGAATCACTTTCACCCGGTCTATATCTAGGGCGGCTTCTCGGGATTTCATAGCGTGCACGGAACCGATGGCAGCGGCAAGCGAATCCGCACCTGTCAGTTCGACGAAACGGGCGGCCTCTTCCGGTTTCGTCATGGCGGCCTCAACCTCTTCAGGCGTCACGCCATCGGTGCTTTGCAGCACCTCGCCCAGTTCCGCCTCTACCGGGATGCCGCAGGAATGGGCGATCTCGACGACCCGCTTCGTGATGGCAACGTTCTCGTCGAACGGGCGTTTGGATCCATCATACATGAGCGAGGTGAAGCCGGCGCGGAGACAACGCACGTTTTGTTCAAAGTCGGTGCCGTGATCGAGATGGAGCACCACCGGTACATCCACCAGGCTGGCGGCGATCCTAACCAGGCCAGCGGCGAATTCCAGGCCGGCGTAGCGAATAGCGCCCTGGCTCACCTGAAGGAAAACCGGAGAGCGCTCCTCCTGTGCTGCCTCAACGATGGCCTGAACCTGCTCCATGTTGTTGGCATTGAAGGCTCCAATAGCATAGTGATTCTCCAGAGCATGTAGTAAGATTTGCTTACTGGTGACGAGTGGCATTTCTTTCTCCTTTCTCTCGTGTATTAGCTATGCTGTGTCGAGTTCCAGTTGTTGGTCTCAATTGCGACGTTGGAAGATGACCTCCCAGGAGCCGGGCCTAGTGCCCTCCGCGCATTCTTTCTTTGGCGGGAGGAAAACCAGGTTTGTGGCCACATCGCTCGTGCTGTCAGCCAGAGATACCGCATAGGTGACGCCCGGCGTCATCTGGTAATCAACGTATCCAGGGTCTTTATCGGGATGCAATCCCGTCAGGCAACTATCCTCCCCTCCCGCCCACGAGACCTTTAAGCGAACCCCTGAGATGCCGCGTCCTTTAGAGTCTTGTACTTGAATGAGAATGTGCCCTGCCGCATAGTTTTTCCCGCAGACCTGTTTTAGCTCGGCGAGGCGATAGTCTATCTCTTTGACAAGCGTTGGCGTCGCTGTCTGTCTTGCGGGTTGGGTCTGTGTTGCCTCCACAGTCAAAGCTGTGGGAGTTTCTCTGCCCGGGGTGCCCGCAAACGTTGTGGGCGTGGGAGTTCTCACATACCGCATTGGCGTGTCCGTCGGCTGGGCTGTGGGTGGCTCGGTTGGCCTAGCCGTGGGCGGCTGAAGCAGCGTAGGAGAAGGTAACGGTGTAGCGGTGGGCACAGGTGTAGCGACATAAGCGATAATGGCCGTACTGCTGGCCCCCAAAGCGTGTGCGAGCCTCGACAGATAGCGTCTGACCACCAGGGAGGCCCCTTGATCAATAGCTTTGTGGGCCGCTTTAGCTACGAGCTGCGGTGCTCGGCTATCGCCAAAGTAGGACAGTCGTCCTTGAGCGCGCTGCAAATCGCCGTCTTGAGCATAAGCGATGCTGACCATCAGGATATAATCCTCTTGATACATCTGCCGCAAATGTGGCAAATCTGTATAGGCTGGCCGCCGCGGCCAAAAGACCCAACCGATTGCCAGCCCAAGGCTCAGCCCTATTCCCAGGCTCAACAGGAACCAGGCCGCCAGTAACCACCGTGCCCTTTTCCTCATGGCTCGCTCCCCGGCCTGGTAGGAGACGGCTTGCGCCTCGCTCCTGGTATCCTCAGAACCTGTCCCACCAGGATAACCTCGCGGTCCGGCAATTGGTTGGCTTCGACGAGCGCCTCTACGGTGGTGCTGAAGACCCTGGCGATCTCGTACAGGGTGTCGCCGGCCTGCACGGTGTAAGTTATGACCGGGACGACTTCCGTGGGCGTCGGCGTGGGAGGCCCGGTCGCTGTCCGCGATGGTGTTGGCACGAGCGTGATCGTCGGCGTCCATGAAGCGGTAGGCGTAGGAGGCAGAAGCGTTTGCGTCATCGTAGGTTGGGGCGATGGAGAAGGGGTAGGGGTCGCCAAATAGCTCGCCATGGTCGAAGAGGCTGCTCCCAGAGCCTGGGCCAGCATCGCCAATCCCAACGCGGCCTGCGGGTCGTTGCCATGTTTGATGTACTCGTTGGCCATATCCGCAACCCTTGCCACGATAGCCGGGTCCTGCAGCAGGTACAATCTCACACGGGCGCGATCCAGGTCCTTATCCACGCCATACGCCAGGCCTGTCAAGACAATATAGGCCGCCTTTTGATCAGGGCGGAGAGCAGTGGGTTCGGTGTCGTAATACTGGAGCGGCCAAATCCCCCAACTCACCACCAGGCCCAAGGCGAGGCCCAATAACAGGCCAGAAAACGTCCAGGAACCCCATGCCTTTGGACCCTGTAGGCTCATTTTCACGCCGCCACACAATCCCCAAAACGCCTGGGCAAAAGAATAGGGCTATTCGCGCGGAATTAGCCCTTCCACCAACTCCGTCTATTTGCCAAAAGGCTCCATTTGTTATATCATCAATAGCTGTGCTAGTGCCGAAGGTGGGAGTCGAACCCACATGGAGCGACCTCCACTCACTTTTGAGGCGAGCGCGTCTGCCTGTTCCGCCACTTCGGCATAC
>CAYPON010000326.1:0-1466 GCA_964412315.1 uncultured Anaerolineae bacterium
CTATAAAGGAGACTGGGAAGAAACCAAGGCCAGGCAGATCGCCTGGTGGCGGCGGGAGGAAGTGGATCGCCCAATGCTCGTGCTCAGCGCTCCCCGCCGACATCCGCTACCCTATACGCCTGCGCCCGAACCCACCGACGACCGCCAGCGCCGCCTGGACTTCGATGCTGTGCTGGCGCGGGCCGAGGCCACCTTCGCCCAGAGGGTTTACCTGGCCGAAAGCTTCCCCTACGTGACCGCGGATCTTGGCCCTGGCAGCGCGGGCACCTTCCTCGGCGCCGAACCGTTCTTCCACCCTGACACGGTCTGGTACAGGCCCCGCTTCGCGGATCTCCAGGAAGCCGCCATTCGGCTGGAGGAAGACAACCCCTGGTGGCAATGGACACTGCAGGCCACGCGGAAAGCGATGGCGCGCGCCGAGGGCCGTTACCTGGTGGCTATCCCCGACCTCATCGAGAACCTGGATACGCTGGCGGCATTGGTGGGCACGAGGGCGCTCCTTTTCGGGTTAAAGGATTGCCCGCAGGAAGTTCACCGCCTGCAGAGGGAGCTTCTTCCCGTCTGGGACGAGATCTTTGAGCGACTTTACCGTATCGTAAGCCCTCGATGGGATGGCAATGCTTTCATGGCCTTCACCATTTGGGGGCCGGGCAAGACGGCCAAGCTGCAATGTGACTTTTCGGCGATGCTCTCGCCAGAGATGTTTGCCGAATTCGTTATCCCCTACATGGCGGAGCAGGCCAGTCACCTGGATTACGTTCTCTACCACCTGGATGGGCCGGGAGCCATCGCGCATCTCGACCTGCTCTGCGCTATGGAGGGACTGGACGCCATTCAGTGGGTGCCTGGTGCGGGCAAGCCCGACGGTAGCGACCCCTGCTGGGATTTCATCTACCGTAAGGTGCTCGACGCGGGCAAGGGCATCATGGCCGGCATGACAGTGGCAGAGGTGCCCCGTTTTGTGCGTCGCTTTGGTCGGCGGGGAGTCTATATCGTGGTCAGCGATGTACAAACCGAGGAGGAGGGCCACGAGTTGATCCGCAGCGTCACGGCCAGACCTCAGGCATCAGATATCAAGCGGTAGGCACTACGTGTCCAAGGAGGATAACGTGAACAAAGAAGTCCCCCCACTCCTTTTCGATCATTTTTGGCGCTATGATGAAGTGATGGATTTCATCTCCCGATTAGCGGCGGCCCGTCCTGAACTGGTGAAGCTCTCCAAGCTCGGGCAGTCCCGCGAGGGCCGGGATATCCCCCTGCTAACGATCACAGATAACAGCACAGGTGCGGCAGAGGACAAACCCGCCTATTTGATACATGGCAATATCCACGCAGCAGAGCTATCGGGCACGCACGCTGCCCTCTACACAGCACGGCAATTGCTAGTTGATCCAGGGGCCGCCGATCTTCTGAAGCGGATAGCTTTCTACATCGTGCCGCGCCTCAACCCGGACGGCGCCGAATTC
>CAYPON010000326.1:1566-3964 GCA_964412315.1 uncultured Anaerolineae bacterium
GAAGCGGATAGCTTTCTACATCGTGCCGCGCCTCAACCCGGACGGCGCCGAATTCATCGTCACTACATCTGGCCGCGTGCGCAGTCGCACGGATCGCACCGCCCGCGAGCCTAACACGCTCTACCAACAGGATTTGAACGACGATGGGCTAATCCTGACCATGCGACAACTGCACCCCGACGGCCCCTTTGTCGTGGATGCCCAGGACACTCGCCTCCTGATCCGCCGCCGGAAGGAGCATCAAGGGTCTTTCTATCGCCTTCTACCGGAAGGACTGATCCACGACTGGGATGGCTCGGACAACATCCGCGTCGAGGGTCGCAGCCTCGACTGGAACCGCAATTGGTCTTACGACTGGCGACCGGAGCCGGAGCAACCAGGCGCGGGCGATTTCCCTTTCAGCGAGCCGGAAATGCGGGCGATGGCCGAGTTCATCCATAGCCATCCCAATCTCTTCGCTATCCTCGGTTATCATACCGGGCCGGGCGCTGTGCTTCGGCCACCCTCCACCGGCTCGGACACCGATCTCCTAGAAAGCGATTGGCAAGTGCTACAGGAACTGGCGCAAATCGGCGCAGAGGCCACCGGCCTTCCGATCTACCCAGCCATCAAATATCATGCCGCCGACAAACGAGACATCAACCTGCGGGGGCACTTCCATAACTTTGGCTATCACCATCTGGGACTCTATGTCTTTGAGTTCGAGCTGGGGATTCTGGCGAACAGCGCAGGGATCACCACCGAAGAGCTACTTGCGGCAACGAAGGATGAACAACGAGAGGCCATCGCTCGTCGGCTCATGGCCTGGTGGGATCAACAGGAGCAGCGGGATCCGGTATATGTGCCCTGGACTCCTTTCAGTCATCCCCAATTGGGCCGCGTCGAGATCGGAGGGTTGTTACGGCGCCACCTGGCCGGGCGCACGCTCCCTGACCTGGAGCGGATCGCACAGGGAACCTACCGCTTTACGTTGGAGCACGCCTCGCGGCATCCACGCATCACGGTAGAGGATGTAACCGTTGACCGAGTGGCCTCGGAGATTTACCGTCTGCGCATTCGCGTGGCGAACCGCGGACAGTTCCCCACGCACATCTCAGAAAAAGGGAAAAGCCTGCGACGTCTGCGCCCGCTGCGTGTGGAGATTCACCTTGCTCATGGAGCCGAGTTGCTCTCTTGTGAGGGGCATCGCGATCTGGGCCACCTCGCAGGGCTGACTGATAGCCGTATGCTGGAATGGTTCATCGCTGTGCTCAAGGGGGGGACGCAGCAAGTCACGTCGTCGTTGGCCGAGATCAAGGTTTTCGGCGGCACCGGCGGCAATCTCAGCTTGGTGATCCCAATGCCCAAGTAGCGCTAAGCGTCCTGCCAGATGCCCGGGATGCGGTGGCCGCAAAAGCGGCACTTGCCCTTCTCCACATGGAGCGAGAGAACAACAAAGTGTTTTCGTTCGATGATCTTCCTGCGGCATTGAGGGCAAAAGGTGTTGTTGCGCTCATGTCCGGGGCAGTTGCCGATGTAAACGTACTGTAAGCCCTCCTCGTCAGCGATGCGGGCGGCGCTCTCTAGCGTCTCAATCGGCGTGGGGAGCAGGCTGGTCAGCTTGTAGTTCGGGAAAAAGCGGTTGAAGTGGAGGGGAACTTCAGCGCTCAAAGTGTCGCCAATCCAGCGGCACATTCGCCGGATGTCCTCCATATTGTCGTTGAGTGTGGTCACCACCAGGTTCACGATCTCCAGGTGAATGCCGCTGCGGTGGATTTGCTGCAGGGTGCGCAGAACCGGCTCTAGCTCAGAGGAACTGACTTTCTGGTAAAACTCTGGCGTGAAGGCTTTCAAGTCCACGGTGACAGCGTCCATATATTCTAGCAGCGCCGCCAATGGTTCCTCGTTCATCCCGCCATTGGTATGGAACAAAGCCCTCATCCCCACCCTCTTCGCTATCCTGGCCACATCGAACATGTGCTCGTAAAAGACCGTAGGCTCGTTGTAGGTGAAAGACACGGATTTGCATCCCCACTCCCAGGCCTCTTCGACGGTCTGTGCGGGAGTGAGGACAACGTGATCTATCTCCTCGAAGCTTCTCTGCGAGAGGTGCCAGTTGTGGCAGAATTTGCAGCGGTTGTTGCAACTCGCTGTGCCAGTGCAAAAGATGGTCGTGCCGGGCAACATGTGAAAGGACGGCTCTTTTTCGATGGGGTCTACCTGCAAAGCACTGGGGCGCCCGTAAACCAGCGTGTAATAGCGGCCATCTATGTTGACCTTGTTGCGGCAGAATCCCCGTCCTCCTTCCGGGACAATGCACCTCCGGAAGCAAAGCCTGCATTGCACCCGTTTGCCATCTAGCTGAGAGTAGTATCGCGCTTCGTGGAGTCCTGGCATGGGAACGTCCTCAACGGTGGGC
>CAYPON010000327.1:0-2261 GCA_964412315.1 uncultured Anaerolineae bacterium
CGCGCCAGGTTGCGGTAGCTCATGTCCGCCAGGTCGTATAGCTCGTCCACGTCGGAGGCCAGGTTGTAGGTGTACATATAGAGCTGGGCGGGCTGCGGCTGCCAGATGAGCGACACGGCAGGATTCGGTGCGACGTGCCAGTGCGCCTCGAATAATACCGGCTGAGACCTCGGAGGTCTTAGGAGACCTCCGAGGTCTTTTCCATCCATCCTTTCCAGCGGCTCCACGCCGGCGACGGCCAACAGGGTCGGCGCCAGGTCGAGGAGCGAGACCAGGTAGGCAAACTCCATCCCCGCCTGCGCCCCGCCGGGCCGCTTGAGCGCCAGGGGCACGCGCGCCACCTTCGGATGGCCGTAAACCCCTTTATCTATCAGCCCACGTTCGCCGTTCATCTCGCCATGATCCCCCAGGAAGACGATCATTGCGTTGTCATACAATCCCAGGCGCTTTAGTTCATCCAGGAATACGCCGATGGCCGCGTCCAGCACCTCCATCTCCAGGAAGTTGCACAGGACATAATCGCGGGCGCTCTGCGGGTCGTATAGCCCCCAGTGGCGGCGATAGACCTCATAGATGCGCGGCTCGTCCTCTGCGGCGCGGAAATCGCGTTCCTGCGCGGCCCAATAGCTTTCCGGCAGCTTGATGGCTTCGCGCAACGCTGCGGCCCGCTCCTCGTATCCGGTGGGGATTATGAAGGGCTGGTGCGGGGCGAAAAAGTCGAGTTGCAGATAGATTGGCGATCTCCTCTCGCCGTTCCGTAGGAACACGGCCCGCAATGTCTCTACGGCGCGATGGGCGAGGTAATGGGAATAGGTGCCCTCGGCGGGGAAGGGCGCGCCGTTCGCCTGGACGACCCAGCCCCCATAGCGGTTCCCTGGCGAGTAACGGTCGGGCGCGAGGCCCTGCACCTCCCACCGCCAGCGGAGGGGCTGCAGGCCAAGCTCGCGGAGATAAGCCAGGTAGCTGTCGTCGTCAGTGATGGGTGGCGCCCAGCGGTTCCAGGGAGCGTCGTTCTCACTGAAGGCGCGCGTGAAGAGAGCCGTGCCGACGTGCCCTTTGCCGACGTGCCGCGTATGATAGCCGACCGCTTTCAGATATTCCGGGAAGATGGCGTCCTCCTCGCGCAGGGCGACGGCGTGGCCATCGTGGGCGCGCTCCTCGTTAACCGTCAGGTAAGGATAGCGGCCAGTGAGGTAGGCAGCGCGGGAAGGCCCGCACAGCGGCGATGCAGCGAAGGCGTTAATAAAGGAGACGCCGTCCCGAAACAGGGAACGGATATGCGGGATGCGCAAAACTGTCGCGTAGGGGCTGTCAGGGCGGTACGCTTCCGGCGGCACCATGTCTATGGAGATGAGGAAGATATCCGGCGAGAAGCCCGGCGGCGTCCAGTGGAAGGGATGCGCACCGCTCTTGGGGTCCAGGAATCGCATTTCGGCCATGGTATTTACCTATAGGGAAACCAAAGCCTGCGCCGCCTGGTACACCTTCCACAGTGGCACATTCGCCGCCTCCGCCACGCGGCGGCAATCATCATATTCGGGAATCGGGCGACGTTCGCCGTCCGGCAGCTCCGCCACTTTCACGCGCACCGTGCCCCATGGCGTCTCCACTGCGATGCTCCGCCGCGGCAGGGCGAAGCGCTGCACCTCCTGCACGCGCACGCCGAGGGTGGTCGTCTCGCGCAGGAGGATGTCGCGCACTGTGTCCAGCTTATCAGGAGGGCAGAGCACGCGCAGCAGGGTCGCCGGCCGGTTCTTTTTCATCTGCATTGGCAGCAGCGTCGCATCCAACGCCCCGACGGCAAAGAGCCGCGACATGACATAATCATAGAATTCGGGGTTCATGTCGTCTATGTTCGTCTCCACCATGAGCAGCGTGCGCACCTCCAGGCCGTTTCCCGCGCCCTCTCCTCCCTCACTGCCGACCTCACTCACCACAGAGCACACAGAGCTTTTTATGTTATCTTTCTCTGTGTCCTCTGTGGTGGAATCCTCTTGCAGAACCGTGGCGGCCGGTTTCTCCCTTGAAGCGATAAGGTGCGCGGCGTATCCTGCGCCAAAGCCATTATCAATGTTCACCACGAGCACCCCCGGCACACAGGAGTTGAGCATCCCCAAGAGAGCGGCCAGGCCACCGAAGCTGGCGCCATAACCGACGCTGGTAGGCACGGCGATGACCGGGCAGTTGACCAGGCCGCCGACGACAGTGGGCAGCGCGCCTTCCATCCCCGCGACGACGACGATGACGCGGGCTTCGTGGAG
>CAYPON010000327.1:2271-3953 GCA_964412315.1 uncultured Anaerolineae bacterium
TCGTGGAGTTTATGCCGCGCGCTGAGGATGCGGTGCAGCCCGGCCACGCCGACATCCGCTACAAGCTCCACCCGGCTGCCCAGAACGCGCGCCGTGAGAAGTGCTTCCTCGGCGACGGAGAGATCGGAGGTCCCCGCTGCGACGACCAGCACCAGGGGCGCATCCGCAGGAGGTTCGGGGATCGGCTGCTCGCTGATGATGACGGCCCGCGCCACGGGATAATATTCAGCGTGGGGCACGGCTTCGCGGATAGCAGCGGCGGTCTCAGGGTTGCAGCGCGTGGCGAGCACGCGCGGGCTGCGCACTGCCAACGCAGCGACAATGCGCGCCGCCTGCTCCGGCGTCTTCCCCTGGCAGAAAACCACCTCGGAGAATCCCCGTCGCAAAGCGCGATGATGATCCACCCGCGCAAACCCCAAATCCTCGTAGGGCAGGTCGCGCAACTGGGAGAGCGCTTCCTCCACGGACAACTGCCCCGTTTGCACCTGTTCCAACAACTCTCGCCAGCGATCCAGATGCATATCCATGATCTTTCACCACTTTGTAGCTCTCCGCCATCAGCCTCCAGCTTCTTTTGCTGAAAGCTGATAGCTGATTGCTAATTCAAATTAGTGTTCATCTGTGGTCAATATCTCAACAGGGTGACGAGTTTCTGCAAGACCTCCGCGACCGTCGCTGCCGGTAGGGAGCAGAGCCACTCCGCTTTGCGTGCCTGCCAATCCAGGCTCTTGACCTGATCGGCCAGGATGACGCCTGTGACGGCTAAACCGACGGGGAGCAAAACCTCAAAGGGGTAGCCTTTCGTCTGGCTCGTGATTGGGCAGAGAAGAGCCAGCCCAACCTTGCCGTTATACGTCGCTGGCGAGAGGACCAAGGCCGGGCGACGCCCTGCTTGTTCATAGCCAGCCTGAGGATGCAGGGTGATCCAGACGACATCGCCGCGCTCAGGGATATAGGCCATGGGTTTCACCACACTTCGCGTCCTACCGCTGGGCCGCTATCCACCTCGCCGTGCCGGTTCTCCTGCGTTACTCCTGCCAGGAGCTTCTCCAACGTCCAGGTTGGCTCGGCGAGGGGCGCGATCACCAACTTCCCATCCACCAATGTGATCTCCACCGCTGTATCCTGCTCCAATCCCACCTCGCCTGCAAAAGGCTTGGGTATACGCACGGCCAGGCTGTTGCCCCATTTCTGTATTCTGCTCTTCATAGCGGCGCCTCCACAGTGTATCTACAAAGATGATACACCCGTTTCTCGTACCTGGCAAACCCTCATCAGCAACCTTCCCGAAAGCTTCAAAGCTTTCGGGAAGGTATGCCGTGTTTATCTGTGGTTACTGCTTCGTTCAAGCTGCCGGAGCGGAATCCTTCCAGGTCGAGCGCCACGTAGGTGTAGCCAGCGGCCTTCAAGCAGCGCACGATGGCCTCCCGCTGCGCGAGGATGCGGGGGAAATCGGCAGGGGGCACTTCCACCCGCGCCACGGGGCCGTGATGGCGCACGCGCAACTCGCCAAAGCCCATCTCGCGCAGCGCGTTCTCCCCCTTCTCCACCTGCCGCAGGATCTCCACGCTGACCGGCGTGCCATAAGGGATGCGCGAGGCCAGGCAGGGCATGGAGGGCTTGTTCCAGGTCGGCAGGCCGAACTGCCGCGAGATAGCCCTGATCTCCGCCTTGCTCAGGCC
>CAYPON010000328.1:0-3911 GCA_964412315.1 uncultured Anaerolineae bacterium
ATCTCCTCGATGTCCTGGCAGAAGAGCTGCGAGTTGAGCGCGTCCACGCCGATCTTGATCAGATCGGGGATGATGTCCGTGATGTGGCCATCGGAGTGAAAGAAGACGAATTTGCCCGCGTCATGGATGATGCGGCAGTACTCGGCGTAGAAGGGTTTGAACAGTTCCCGCCACATCTGCGGCGAGATGAGCAGCGCTTTCTGCGTGCCCCAGTCGTCCATGAAAGAGATGCCATCTACATCGGTTTTGGCCCACATTTCGAGTTCGCGCACCTCAAAGTCGTGGATCATCTCCCGCAGGCACATCATTTCTGCTGTGCCATAGCCCAAATCTATGTACAGGTTCTCGCTGCCGCGCAGAAATTGCATCCGTTCAAAGGGACGCACCAGCGTGCCAGCGAGGACAAAGCGATCCGTTTCCGCGCAACGGCGATTGACCTGGCTCAAGTCAGCGTTATTCAGAAGCTCGAAGGGAGGCGTAAAGTGGGCCAGCGCTGCCCAATCGGCCAGCGGCGGCTCCTTCACTTCGCCAATAATGCCTGGCTCCGCCACGGTGAAAGGGGAACCCCACTCATCAACGTAGGTACCCACAACGCTGGGGGTGCCTTTGGCGCGGGTGGAAGGACCGTATTTGAAGTCCGGCCCCGTTATGTCGGCGGGATAGAGGGCCAGTACCTCCTCCAGTTCCGCTTTCCTGAACATGGGGATGCCTGGCAGACGCCAGAGATCCCTCGGAGCACGGTCGGGATGCTCGAAGCGCAAAGCGCGACGGACACGCTCTCGACTGTCCATGCGACTAGCTCCAGCTACTTTTTGACCTGGTCGGGATGCCGCTCCGGGCCGGCGTGGAACCAGATGTTGATGCAAGGATCCTCTTCATCGGCGATGAGGTAATGCTCTTCGCCTGGCTCGATGATGAACACATCGCCCGTCACCATCGGGTACACTTTGCCGTCCACCTCCATCCTGGCCTTGCCCTGCATGATGATAAAGACCTCTTCATCCGTGTGGCGGTGATCGCCTTCGGGATGGGTACGGAAGCCCGGCGCTTTATAGGACATAATCCCCTGATAGATGTACTTGCCAGGGATGAGGCCGGCGAGGATATGGCCCTCGTGACTATCGGGCAGTTGGTTTAGACGGTAGCGTTTCACAAGTCCTCCTTATGTTTATACTTTGCCGGAAATGACCGGTAATCCGCTCATACAGCTACCAGCAGAGCCTCAAAGTGTTCTTCAGGGACAGGCAAGTTATCTTCTTCCAGAGCGGCAATGTAGCCCCGAATCGCTTCCTGAATATTGCGAATCGCCTCTTCTTTGGTCTTGCCCTGACTTATGCACCCTGGTAGGCTGGGACACTCAACCACCCAGTAGCCATCCTCGCCAGGATATAGAATAACCTGCCTCATTATCTCATCTCCATGTTCTAGTAGCTGTTGGACCCGCAAAACTCTGCTTCACTTCAGCCTCGAGCTGGATGATATAGTTTTTCATGAATTCGACGAGCGGCCGGGCAAGCTGCCTGGCGATTTCCGTGCTCAGATCCTCATAGCAGGCGATTTGTAGGTTAATCTGATCAACGATGTAATCGCCTGGCTCTAACCCTTGCTCAGATCTGGCGTCGAATTCCCTTAGAGACTTGCCCCAAATGTGGCCCTTGGCATTTCTGGGATCGTATTCCGGCTTGGCGGCCTTGGATACAAATGCCCGCATGATGCCGACCGCGCCAAACATGTCCATCTTGTCAGCGTCGCGCAGGATTTTTAGCAACTCGCCACTCCCTTCCCTGATCGAGTTGTGATGCCTTATAGCATCGCTAATCTGCGCGATTTTCTCTTCTGGAAAAAGATCACGTTCCCTCAGAAATGTTGCGGCTATCTGCGCACCTACCTGGCCGTGCATTTTTCTATTCTCGACATACGGCAAGCCGATGTCATGCAGCAGTGCAGCAGCTTGGACAACCTCCAGATCCTCGAAACCTTCCCCCTCAGCAATCCGCAAAGCCCAGTTCCTGACACGATCAACATGCTTGAAATCGTGAGCGGGTTCTTGGGCCATCACTTGACGGACGTAATCCTCCACTTGCAGGAGCGCGGTGTTCATTATCTGGCACTCTTGGGATGGATGCAGTGCCCCAGTTCTTCGATTTCTTGGATCAGAAAGGGCAGGTTAGGCTGGGTGAAACCCATCCCAGCCGCAGGGATCCGATTGCGTTTGATATCAGGCGGCACGTGTTTGTGATGCGGAAATGTCGGCATCAAAGCAGGATCATGGGGATGCGGAAAGTCATCATACCAAAACAATCGCTCTTCGCCCCGGTAGACTTCGTAGCCGTAGGACGTAATCAGCCTGGCATCGAAATCCAACTCTTTTCTCAACCGCAGACGGAGACCATTTGAGAACAAGACCTCTCCTTCGGCGATGCCTGTATACGGGCTATCTGACCAAATAGTCACTGTCGAGCGCAGCACAGACGGACGGTCGAGCAACTCGGCAACAAAGCGGTTATAGTCAGCAAGGGACTTGAGCGGGTTCTCGGCCATGGTTAGTACGCAGGCTGAACCCGTAGTGCCTCGGCGATATCGTGCTGCTGGATTTGCTCAGTATAGGCTTTTTTGCGCCGTAGCCATGTCTCGTAAATGCCCTTCCACCGGCTAAAGTCGGCACGGGTCTCGTCGTACTCATCATAGTGCGCCAATTTACCTGCCATGAGAGCTGCGTAGAAGTCCTCGCTGAGAACGCCGTACTTTTCCTCATAAAGCGTCAGCCGACGCTCGAGCAGCTTCATCTCGACAACCAGTTCGTGAATGTCCATCTGTGCCTCCCGTTGCGAACAAGATACCTGTGGGCCTCGGTAGCGATATTATACAGGGCAACGCACAGTCACGTCAAACTCACCTTGCGAAACGAATCACGAGAACGCAGGGAGAAACTCTTTCTGCAATTCGAGCATCTCGTCGAGCATCCGTTCGGCGGCAGTGATGTTATTGACAACGGGGTCGAGAAGCAGGGCCTGCAAAAGGAGCTTTTTCGATTTCGTGCGATACGCCTCGGTCATCAATTCGATGATTGTGAACTGCGTTCGGATGAGCGCGGCCACAGCTTCCGGCAGTGGGCCGACCTTTTGCGGGTGTATCCCCGCCGCATCTACAATCGCAGGAACTTCGACGACGCCACTGGCGGGCAGGTTTTCGATATAGTGCTCGCTGTTAAGGACATTGACCGCCGGTCGCCACATCCTGCGGTCGAATTCGATATCGCAGATGATGGGCACAGTGATCTCGCCGCTGCTCCGCAGGGTGTAATTGTCCAGCGGCCTCTGGCCGGAGGCGTACTCTTCCAGGCTGGGCCGGGTGGAAGGGACATCCTGAACATAAAGTTGTCGGGATTCCAGGCCGTAGCGCCACTTTGAAGGACTGAATTCAGAGCCGAAGGACAGG
Organism: uncultured Anaerolineae bacterium; assembly: GCA_964412315.1. GTDB lineage: Bacteria > Chloroflexota > Anaerolineae > JAAYEA01 > JAAYEA01 > CAYPON01. The sequence goes on from CAYPON010000328.1 coordinate 3,439, forward strand.
TACTCGCCGATGTGGTTATCGGAAGGATAGGTGAACATGCCAAAGATCTCGACCATTTTCCTGAACAGAGGCTGAACTTTGCCGGACTGATCCTCCAGAACTCTGCGCCGCAGCTCATCCAGCAAATCCTGGCCCGTTCGTCTGTCCCTCACCCTCAGGATGTAGTAAAAGTGGTTCATACCCGCCGAAACGACGTCCAGCTCCTCTATGGGGCGCTGCAGGAAATAGGAGATGGCTTCCAGGCCACTGAACACGCCGTGGCAGATGCCTGCCGCTTTCACTTTGGTCAGGTGGCAAATAGCGTGCAGGACGCGCGCCTCAGGGTTGGTGAAGTTGAGGAGCAGCGCGTCGGGGCACACGCTCTCGATGTCGTGACAGATGGGCAGGATAAGCTCAAGGCTGCGCAAGGCATGAAAGACAGCGCCAGGGCCGCCATTTTCTCCGAGGATATGCCGAAAGCCGTAAGCGAGGGG
>CAYPON010000329.1:0-3887 GCA_964412315.1 uncultured Anaerolineae bacterium
AGGGGGAGAACTTCTTGTGGCGATAGCAGAGCGTCACCTCGCCGTAGATCCCCTGTCCCAGGTACACACGGTGCGCATGATCCTTGGTGCTGGCCAGCACCAGCTTGGAAAGCGAGACATAGCCTGGATCCAGGTTGATCCGCCGCCTGTGCCCGTCCAGCCATTCCTGCTCTAAAGCGTTGGCCGCGTGTTTGATCTCCGCCAGCCGCCCAGGGTCTATCAGCCGGGCAAAGGTGGCAAAGCGGCGCAAGAGATTCGGGCCGAATTCAGGAGTGTAATAGTCGGTGTGCTCGAAGGGGAAAATCTCGCTGACAAAGTCCACCTCTCCCCAGAGCGTTGCCATCCTGGCCTGCGCCAGATCGAACAGGGTAGGGTCGCCGGTGAACATGCTCACCACAAGTTTCACCGGTGTTGGCTCTTTGATCTGTCCCATCGTTTCTACCTCTCAGGGATGCGCTCTCGTGCGGGCATGATCCGCAGGCGTAAGCCTGCGGCTACTCGCTGCTCACGCCTGGCCAAAGCCCAGGCCCCGCTCCCGCAGGGACACGTAACGCTGTTGACCGATGATGAGATGGTCGAGCACCTCGATGTCTAGTAGCTTCCCTGCCGCCACGACCTGTTCTGTCACGGCCACATCTTCGGGGGATGGTGTCGGATCGCCGGAGGGGTGATTGTGAGCCAGGATAATGGCGGCACAGTTTTGCTTGACAGCCTCCCGGAAAAGCTCGCTCACCCGCACTACCGAGGTATGGAGGCTTCCCACATAAATGGTGGGCGCTTCGAGCACGTGGTGCTTGGTATCCAGGAGGAGCACGCGCATCTGCTCCTGGGTCAGAAAGCTCATGTCGAGCAGCAGGAGGTTTGCGGCGTCGCTAGCTGACCTCACCTGGGGGCGAGTCTCTGGCCCGGCCACCATCAGACGCCGCCCCAGTTCCAGGGCAGCTTTGAGTTGCGCAGCCTTGGCCACACCAACCCCCTTGACCGCGCAAAGCTCGGCGAGGCTGACGCGAGCCAACCCGGCCAGCCCACCAAAGTTGGTCAGAAGCCTTTGCGCCAGGCTGAGCACATTTTCCCCACCCACGCCAACGCGCAGCAAGATGGCCACCAGTTCAGTGTTGGATAGGGCGCTGGCCCCATGATGCCGCAACCTCTCCCGTGGTTTTTCGCTTTCCGGCAGGTCGCGCATCATTGGGCGATATTCCATGACTTCGCTAGGCTCCATGTCGCTCTCCCTCCTTCCCGGTTTCTAGCGAAATTATGCCATGACTCATAACAAGACGCAAATCTAACAGGAGGCCCTCCCGCGGGTTTCAAATGCGTCAGGGCATCAGAATGAATGAACTTGCGGGAGGGTCGTTGCTCCTGTGAGATGTGAATGTTTTCAGGATTTTGACAATCCAGGCGATTTGTTGTAACATGCCTTCGCTTTTACCGCACCGGCAACCGGGAGAGTAGCCCCTTGTGGGCATTTCAACGGGCGCAAGGCGCTAAGCTGCTTGCATTTGGTTGTCGGATAGGCTCAGGGTGGGAAGCAAGCCGATGGCCCTGGATCAAACGATGTTGAGCTATTACCTGTACCGGCTGGCCGGGGCGATTGTGCCTCGCTTGCCTCCCTTTTGGGGTTACAGGCTCTTTGCGCAACTCGGAGACCTTGTTTTCCGTCTTTATAAAGAGAGCCGCACATCTGTTTGGGACAATGTGAGCCATGTACTTGGCCCGGCAGCCGGCGTCAGGCAGCAAGCGCGGGTCGTCAGAGGCATTTTCCGCAGCCAGGCCAGGAACTATTACGATCTACTTCGCCTCCCGTCCCTGAGCGACGCGAAAATCAAAAAGCTAGTGACCCTGCATGGCCTGGAGAACCTGCAAGCGGCGCTTTCGTCCGGGCGGGGTGTGGTGATGGTGACAGCGCATTTCGGGAATATAGATGTCGTAGCCCAGGCTTTGCTCCTGCACGGTTACCCTGTGACCGGCGTGGCGGAGCACCTTAAGCCCGAAGCTTTGTATCGCTACGTCTGTTCCCTGCGGGCGAGCAAGGGGATTAACCTTGTTCCGGCGGACAGTGATCTCAAGCTGCTATTCCGTGCCCTGGCGCAAAACCAGATCGTGGGGCTGGCTGCCGACCGCGATACCACCGAGAGCGGCATCGTCGTGGATTTCTTTGGTGCTTCCGCTCGCCTGCCCGATGGCTATCTGCAGCTTGCCCTGCGCACCGGTGCGGCGTTGGTACCCTGTTTTGGCTTACGCCAACCTGGTGACACCTTTGTCGGCTATATTGAGCCGGCTGTGCCCCTGGAAAAGACGGGGGATTTGAAGCACGATGTTCGTTTGAATATGGGGCGCGTGTTGCCCGTGATCGAGCGTTACATCGCTACGCACCCCGATCAATGGGTCATGTTCCAGCCGGTATGGAAATCTCATGACAGGCGGATGGATATCGAGTGAAGATCGCTCTGGTTTCTCCTTATGATTATCCTTATCCTGGCGGTGTGACAGAGCATATCCACTATCTGGATCTGCACTTTCGGCGTTGGGGACATGGGGTCAAAATCCTGGCCCCTTCCACCTATGATGAGGATGAATTGCAGGATAACGTCATCAAGGTGAGCGGGACGATTTTCCCGTTGCCGCTCAGCGGCTCGAAAGCCCGCATCACCCTATCGCCGCGCATTTACCACCGGGTCAAAAGGATTTTGCAACGGGAGCAGTTCGATATCGTCCACGCGCATGAGCCGATGATGCCTGTGCTTCCCTTGGCGGTTTTGCGTCATTCTCATGCTGTCAATATCGGCACTTTTCACGCCTATAGAAAGAGTCACGCTGGCTATAATTACGGGAAACATCTCTTGCAACCCTTTTTCGACAAACTGCATGGCAAGATAGCGGTCTCGCCCGCAGCCGCAGAGCTGGTGTGTCGCTACTTTCCTGATACTTATCGAGTTATACCCAATGGTATTGATATAGAAAGCTTTGGTGGAGCAAACGTGCGTCCCCTACCCGCTTATGAAGATGGGCGGCCAACGATTCTCTTTCTGGGGCGTCTGGAGAAGCGGAAAGGTTTCGAGTACCTTTTGCGTGCTTTTCCTTATGTTCTGGCCCGATTCCCGAACGCCCGACTCGTCGTGGCGGGCGCATACAGCGATGAAGACAAGGAACCGTATGCCCGTTATGTGGCGGAGCATCGCATTCCGGGCGTGGAATTCGTCGGTTACATCGCGCCTGAACAAAAGCCGCATTACTACGCTTCCTGCGACGTATTCTGTGCGCCATCTACCGGTTTCGAGAGCTTTGGCATTGTTCTGCTAGAGGCCATGGCTGCTGGTAGGCCCGTTGTTGCCTCGGATATCGAGGGGTATCGGACGGTTTTGGCGCATGGGCGCCAGGGCATCCTGGTGGAGCCGGAGAATGAGTGCGCGTTGGCCGAGGGTCTTGTGTATCTTTTGAACTGCCCGGAGCTGTGCAAGCAAATGGGGATTGAAGGCCAGCGCACGGCGGCGGATTATTCTTGGGAGCGGATTGCTGGCCACGTGCTCGACTATTATCGCGAAGTGATAGAACGGGTGCGAAAAGTGATAGGACCGCCCTGGTGGGCGTTTTCGACGGGCACTGATAGTTAGGAACCATCGAGGAGTAGATCAATTGTTAAGCGATTGGCTTCGCAGCAAAACTGACTGGTTCATCATCCCTTTTATCCGCTTGCTTGCACGCGCAGGCATCTCACCCAATGTCTTGACGTTCATCGGTTTTCTCCTGAACGCGATTGTCGCCTGGCTGGTGGCCATAGGGCAGCAGCGTTTGGGTGGGGTGCTGTTTATCTTTGCCGGGCTGTGCGATTCCCTGGACGGGACTTTGGCACGGGAGATGGCCACGACGAGCCGTTTTGGCGCTTT
>CAYPON010000330.1:0-3879 GCA_964412315.1 uncultured Anaerolineae bacterium
TGATGGCTGATTGCTGAAAGCTGACAGCTACAGAAAGGGGCATTCTATGGGCCTGAGTATGGCCGAGAAGATCCTATCTGCCCACACCGGCCAGCAGGTGAAGGCGGGCGAGTTCGCCCAGGTCAGCGTGGACTTTGTGCTGGCCAACGACATCACCGCGCCCATCGCCATTCACGAATTCGAGCGATTGGGCGTCAAGGAAGTCTTTGACCGCAGCAAGATCGCGCTCGTGCCCGACCATTTCACTCCCAACAAGGACATCAGGTCCGCCGAACAGTGCAAGGCAATGCGCGAATTCGCCCGGCAACAGAACTTGACCAACTACTTTGAGGTGGGTCGGATGGGCATCGAACATGCGCTCCTTCCCGAACTGGGACTGGTGCTCCCTGGGGAGGTGGTCGTCGGCGCCGATTCGCACACCTGCACTTACGGAGCGTTGGCTGCCTTTGCCACAGGGATGGGCTCCACGGACATCGCCGTGGCCATGGCTACCGGACGCATCTGGATGAAGGTCCCACAAACTATCAAGTTCGCCTACAACGGGCGGCTGCCCCGCTGGGTGGGGGGCAAAGACCTCATCCTGTACACCATCGGCGACATCGGTGTGGAGGGGGCGTCGTACATGGCGATGGAGTTCAGCGGCGAGGCCATCGCCCAGCTTCTCATGGACGACCGCTTCACCATGGCCAACATGGCCATCGAGGCCGGCGGCAAGGCGGGCCTCTGCGCTGTGGACGACACGACGAGAGCTTATCTCGCTGGTCGGGCGGCGCGGCCCTACCAACCTTATTACAGCGACCCAAACGCCAATTATGCGCGCGTCATCACATACAATGTTAGCCACCTGGAGCCGCAAGTCGCCTTTCCTCACCTGCCGAGCAACGTTCGGCCCTTGAGCCAGGTGGGAAATGTGCCGATAGACCAGGTGGTCATCGGCAGTTGCACCAACGGGCGGCTGCACGACCTGGAGATCGCTGCCGCGATCCTGAAGGGACGCCAGGTGGCGCGGGATGTACGCTGCATCATCATCCCCGCCACGCAGTCCATCTACCTGCAGGCGGTGCGCAATGGCTGGGCGGAGGCATTTGTCCGCGCCGGGGCCGTCTTTAGCACACCGACCTGTGGGCCTTGTCTGGGAGGACACATGGGCGTCCTGGCTCCCGGTGAGCGGTGCGTCTCGACGACGAACCGCAACTTCGTGGGCAGGATGGGACATCCGCAGAGCGAAGTATATCTCGCTGGGCCAGCCGTAGCCGCCGCCAGCGCCGTGTTGGGGCGCATCGGCGGGCCGGATGAACTATAGATGCCTGATAACTTTCCCGAAAGCTACAGAAGCTTTCAGGAAGGTTAGGAAAGTTCACTGAACAGGAGCTACGACATGAAATTGATAGGCCGAGCCTGGAAGTATGGGGATAACGTCAATACCGATGTCATTATCCCGGCGCGTTATCTGAATCTCTCCACCGCCGCCGAATTGGCCGTGCATTGCATGGAGGACCTGGATGCGGCCTTCGTTAAGGGGGTCAAGCGGGGCGATATCGTCGTCGCTGGCGCCAACTTTGGCTGCGGCTCGTCGCGGGAACATGCACCTCTGGCGCTGAAGGGTGCGGGAGTGAGTTGCGTGATCGCCAAAAGCTTCGCCCGCATCTTTTTCCGCAACGCTATCAACATCGGCCTGCCGATCCTGGAATGTTCCGCCGCGGTGGATGGCATCCGGGCGGGCCAGACTTTAGAGGTCGAACTGGAGACAGGCCAAATCTGCAACCGCGACACCGGCCAGGTCTTCCACGCTGGGGCGTTTCCGCCCTTCATGCTCGATCTGATTCGGGCGGGGGGGCTGATCGAATACACCAAAGAACAACTGAAGGAGAAACGATGAAAGCCAAGATCGCCGTGCTGCCCGGAGATGGGATCGGCCCGGAAGTGACCGCCGTGGCTGTGGATGTGCTCAAGCAAGTGGCCTCCACCTTTGGCCACACCTTTGATTTTCGGGAAGCGTTGATCGGCGGCATCGCCATAGACGCCACCGGCACGGCCCTCCCCAAAGAAACTTTGGACTTGTGTCTAGTTAGCGATGCCGTGCTGTTAGGCGCGGTGGGTGGGCCGAAATGGGATGACCCACGCGCGCCTGTCCGCCCAGAGCAGGGGCTTCTGGGATTGCGCAAGGCGCTGGAGCTTTTCGCCAACCTGCGGCCCGTCAAAAGCCTGCCCGAGCTGCGCCATGTCTCCCCCCTGCGCCCTGAGCTTTTGGAGGGCGTGGATTTGATCGTGGTGCGTGAGTTGACGGGTGACCTTTACTTCGGGGAGCCGCGTTTTATCGAGACATACGGTGCGGGCGAGCGTGCGGTGAATACTATGGTCTACACCACTGCCGAGATTGAGCGAGTGGTGCATGTGGCCTTCCGCCTGGCGCAGAAGCGCCGCAAGAAGGTCTCCTCTGTGGACAAGGCCAACGTGTTGGAGGTCTCGCGCCTCTGGCGGGAGACGGCCGGTCGCGTCGCGCAAAAGTATCCCGACGTAGCCTTTGAAAACATCCTCGTGGATGCTTGTGCCATGTACCTTATCAAACAACCGGCGAGCTTTGACGTGATTGTCACCGGCAACATGTTCGGCGACATCCTGACCGACGAGGCGTCCATGCTGGCCGGCTCGATGGGGCTGCTCCCTTCCGCGTCGTTGGGCGAGGGAACGCTGGGGCTATACGAGCCGATCCATGGCTCCGCGCCTAAATACACCGGCCAGGACGTGGTCAACCCCATCGCCACCGTCTTGAGCGGGGCGATGCTCTTGCGGCATTCCCTGGGGCTGGAGAAAGAGGCAACTGCCGTCGAGGAGGCGGTGCACCAGGTCCTGCGGGAAGGCTATCGTACCCGCGACCTCCGCGAGGAAGGGAAAACGCTGGTGGGCACGAAAAAGATGGGCGAACTCATCGCTGCACGGGTGAATCCGCAGATTACGCAGATTAACGCAGACCATTATGATCTGCGTCCATCTGCGACATCTGCGGATTAACGCAGACCATCATGATCTGCGTCCATCTGCGACATCTGCGGATTAACCTTCATAGCCCAACACCAAGCGCTTGCATTCGAGGCGAGGCGCACCAAAATTGATAAGCAAAGCACGGCTGAATCCGGTCGCTTTCAAGTAGTTGATCACTTGCGCTTCCTCAACAGTAGTCAACCGGGCCAACGCCTTGATCTCGACCAGCACTTGGCCGAAGCAGACGAAATCAGCTTTGTAGCGGCAAGCCAATGGGATTTGCTTGTATTTCACCATCAACGACACTTCACGCTCGAAAGGGATCTGGCGCGCTGCACACTCCAATGCTAATGCCTCCTGATACACCGCCTCCAAGAAGCCGTGGCCCAACTGCTGGTGGACCTCCATTGCTGCACCGATGATAGCATAGGTCTGTGGGTCGTCTTTGGGCATACCGGATCCTTTTATCCGCAGATTATCCGCAGATTAACGCAGACCATTATGATCTGCGTCCATCTGCGACATCTGCGGATTAACGCAGACCATTATGATCTGCGTCTATCTGCGACATCTGCGGATTCTTTGGGGGTTTCCGGCTCCGACAGCGTCTCTTCCTCTCCGCCGAAAGGCTGGCGCGGGGCGATGCGAGAGCGAATCGCCTGGCGAACCATCGTGATCTCTCCCATCGGGCTGATGCGCAGCTTGGCCTCTGTCGCATCTATGGAGATGACCTGGCCGATAATGCCGCCGACGGTCACCACCCAAGCGCCGGGGCGGATACTGGCCAGCTCTTGTTCATGTCGGCGTCGTTGCATCGTCTGGGGCAAGACCATGAACAGGAGAAAGATGACGACGACTACAACGATAAACCCGATTTGATCCATGGATTCCTCCTCT
>CAYPON010000331.1:0-3857 GCA_964412315.1 uncultured Anaerolineae bacterium
GTCCCCACCCCATGCTCGCCCGATAGCGTTCCACCCAACTCGACAGCGGCTCTGAAGATATCCGCCGTTGCCGCCTCCACCCGTCGCATCTCCTCCTGATCGCGCCGGTCAAAGAGGATATTGGGATGTAAGTTGCCGTCGCCAGCGTGGCCGAAGACGACGATGGGTATGCCGCGCTCGCGCGAGATTTCCTTGATACGCCGAATCATCGCCGGGATGGCACTACGCGGCACAGCGATGTCCTCGCCGAGCCTATTTGGGCGACGCCTCCCCAGTGCCGGCCCGATAGCACGACGGCCACGCCACAGCTCATCGCTCTCCCTCTGGCTGGCAGCCACGCGCACCTCGCTTGCCCCGCTGGCCTGACAGGCCTCGGCAATCACCTTTATCTCGCGCTCGACACTGCGCTCGTCCCCGTCCGCCTCGATGATGAGGATCGCCTCCGCTGTCACCGGCAGGCCCAGGTGCAGATAGTCCTCTACACAAGCCATGGTTGTATCGTCCATGATCTCTAGCGTCGCTGGCAAGACTCCGGACGTCAGAATTCGATTCACAGCCTGGCTGGCGTCGGCCAACTTGGGGAACACCGCCATAGCCGTGCGCTGGGCCTGCGGCTTGGGCAGCAGACGCAGAGTCAGTTCGGTGATGATGCCTAAGGTTCCCTCAGAGCCGACGAAAAGATGCACCAGATGATAACCTGTGGCGTTCTTGACGCTCTTGCCGCCGGTGCGCAACACCTCGCCGCTCGGCAGAACAACCTCCAGTGCCATCACATAGTCGTGGGTGACACCGTACTTGAGGCAGCGCGGCCCTCCAGCATCGCAGGCCGCATTACCACCCAGCGTAGATTGCTTCAGGCTAGAAGGATCCGGTGGGTAGAAAAGGCCGATCGCCTCCACCGCGGCCTGCAGGTCCCCTGTGATCACCCCAGCTTGCACCGTCGCCGTCATGTTCTCCCGGTCTATCTCCAGGATGCGGTTCATGCGCGTCAGGGTCAAGACCATGCCGCCATTATAGGGCACCGAGGCAGCAGCCAGGCCGCTGCCCATGCCGCGTGGGACGATGGCTATCCGCTCCCGCGCCGCCACTCGCACTACTTGCGAGACCTCCTCCGTCGTCGCCGGAAGCACGACCAAGTCCGGTCGCCTTTCCTCGAAAGTGCCATCGAAAGCATAGCAGGTCAAATCTACAGGGTCGGTCAGCACGTGCTCCTCGCCGACGATGCCCTGCAATTCGTCCAGGATTTCTTGTCTCAACATCCCATTGCCTTCCCTATCCGCAGATGCCGCAGATTAACACAGAGCCATGCGCAAACAGAGCTCAAAACGTGCATCTGCGCCCATCGGCGAAATCTGCGGATCATGCACAGCTTTCTCATCCTTTTTCCAATTGTCGCGCCACCAACTCGACGACGTCTAGGACGCGCAGCCGCTCTCCCTTCCCTTGCCGCTTAGCGGCGCTGGACAGGACACGCTTGCATTGCTGGCAGGCAGACAGGAGCCATTGTGCTTCCACAGCGCGGGCTTGCTCCAACCGCCGTTCTGCCAGCGCCGAGGTCAGCGCGGCATCATAGCTTTCCAGGTTGCCGCCTCCACCACAGCAGAGGGCGTTAGCATGATGTTCCGCCATCTCCACCAACTCTAGCCCTGGGATTCGCTGTAACACGCGACGCGGTGGCTCGTACAGGTCGCTTTTACGACCCAGATCGCAGGGATCATGGTATGTGACCTGGACGGGGAGGGGACGCACAACGATCCGTCGCTCCGCCAGCGCGTTCTCCAGCCACCCGGTAGCGTGCAGCACGCGAATGCCCAGATCACCCAGAACAACGGGATACACAGTATGCCACATGTGGTAGCAGGAGGGGCAGGTTGTGATGAGCATCTCCGCTCCCAGTGCTTTAACCTGCCCTACATTGTGCTCCATCATCTCCCTGCCCTGCTCACGCAAGCCAGCGGCCAAAAGCGGATAGCCACAGCACCATTCCCGCTCGCCCAGCAAGCCGTAATCCGCACCGGCCGCTTCCAGGATCCTCACTAGCGCCTGCGGGATGCTGTAACTGGCTGGGTAATAAGAGGAGACGCAGCCGACGAAATAGAGCAGCGGCGCCGTAGTTTTCCCTATGCCGGCCGGAGGCTGTTCCATGTTCTCCGTCCAGATTAGCCGCCGACGGTTGTCTTCTCCCGAGATGTTGTGCGCAGAAAGCAACGAATCGGCCAAGCGACGAGAAGCAGGGGAAAGCAGCCCGCGTCCTGCCAGTTCCCCGCGAGCACCCACTAGCAGATCATCAACCTCTACTCCACTCGGGCAGACCTGGGTGCAGGATGCGCATAGCGTACAACGGTAAATACAGTCGGCGAAGCGTGCTGAAGGCTCCAGCCTGCCCTCGCTGGCTGCCCTCACCAGAGCGATCTTGCCGCGCGGCGAGTCGGACTCCACCAGCGACTCGCGGTACACCGGGCAACTGGCCGAGCAAAGCCCGCAGCGGAGGCAACTCAGATATTGCTCATCTTTGGAAATAATGGGAGATACACTCTCAGAGGCTATTCCATTCATAGGCCAATGGTCCGATCGTTGGCCTTTATAGACCGAACTCCACACCCAGCTCGGTAGCGATCTTTTGTAGATCCTCGATAACTAGTGGATGAAGCGGGATGCCATCTGCCAGGCGTTTCTGGGTATTCTCGAACTCCTTTTCGCCGTGGATATAGATGCGATCATGTCCTGGCGCTTTGGGTTCAGCCTTCAGACGGCGGATCATGGTGTCCATCTCGGCCTTGAACTCGTCTGTCGGCCGGAAGAGATCCACGCGCATGGCTGCGAAGAAATGCCCCAAGTTAGCCCATCCCTCATCGCTGATGAGCGGCCCCCAGCCAGCGCCGGAGAGCACGCCAGATAGGATATCCACCAACAACCCCAGCCCGAAGCCTTTATGCCCGCCAAAGGTCTCTCCCTGCCCACCGAGAGGGAGGGTACCTCCCCCTTCATCCTTATGCATCCGCTTTACAACTGCCGTTGCATCGGTATCCGGCTCTCCTTGCTCACTGATCACCCAACCAACAGGGAGCGGCTTGCGCAGGCGGCTATAGACCTCGATCTTGCCGTCGGGGACGACAGCCGTCGCCATGTCCAGCACAAAGGGCAGTTCTTCCCCTGCGGGGATGGCCACGGCAATCGGGTTCGTCCCATGCCACTTCCGTCGCCCAAAAGTCGGCACAATACGGCTTCGTGCGCTAGTCAGAGAACAACCGATCATGTCATGCTGCAAGGCCATCATCGCATAATAACCAGCGATTCCATAGTGGGTGCTGTTGCGCACAGCAACAACGCTCATGCCCACTGATCTGGCCTTCCGGATGACCATCTCCATGGCGTACTTGCCGATGACGTGACCCAGGCCAGTATCCCCGTCCAGTGTGGCACTGCACGGCGATTCGTATACGGTGCGAATGTTCGGACGGGCCTTGATCGCGCCCTTCTGCAGCCCGGTCACGTAGCGCCGCAAACGCGCTACACCATGCGAATCAATGCCGCGCAAATCAGCGGCGACCAAAACATCGGCGACTGTTGCCGCATCCTCTGCGGAGAGATCGAGCCGCTGTAGGGCACGCGCGACGAAGGTTTTGAGCGCGTCTGCGCGAACAAGTCTCCCTTCCTCCATTGTCTCTGTTCCTTTCCACTGCTAGAATGCACGTCACTTATGTTTCGGGCGGCAAGGGAATCACTCCCTCGCGCATCAGTATCTCGGTCATATCCCGCGCCGCTGTGATGGTTTTGGTCGCTTTATCCAAGAGGGCCTTGCGGCTCATAGTGACCCTCGCCAGCCCTTGTTCCTGCGCTTTCAGGGCCACAGCGAC
>CAYPON010000332.1:0-3852 GCA_964412315.1 uncultured Anaerolineae bacterium
TACACCTCTCTATTCGTCGGCAGCGTCAGATGTGTATAAGAGACAGGCCTATGTCATGGATCGCTTTATGCACTTGATGGGCTTGCACGGCAAAAGCTTCCTCCCGCTTTTCCTCGGCTTTGGCTGTAATGTCTCTTCCATCGTCGGGTCGCGAGTCATCGAATCGCCGGCCGCCCGCCTCTTGACGATCCTGATCTCCCCTCTTGTGCCCTGCACGGGGCGCATGGTCGTGCTCACCTTCATCGCGCCTCTTTTCTTTGGCCGCTTGGCGACCTTTGTCTCCTGGGGCTTGATCGGGATAAACCTGGTCGTTCTGGCGTCATTGGGGATCGTGCTCAGCAAGGTGCTTTTTCGAGGGGAGCCAGTGGCTTTTATCATGGAGCTGCCGCTCTACCACATCCCGAACGTGCGCACCATCGGTCTGGCCGTCTGGCACAGGGTTGTCGAATTCCTGCAAAAAGCGGGCACATTGATCCTGGTGATGTCGGTAGTCATCTGGATGCTCTCTGCGCTTCCTTCCGGGGATATCGAGACGAGTTTCCTGGCCTGGCTGGGGCGAGGTCTTGCGCCGCTGGGATCGTTGATGGGCCTGGATTGGCGGATGATCATGGCCCTGCTTTCTAGCTTTACCGCCAAAGAGAACTCGATCGCCACGCTGGGCATCCTCTTCGGCGCGGGCGGTGAGGAGGCGAGTTTGGGCCGCATCTTGCAGCAGAGCATAGTGCCGCAGTCAGCCTTCGCCTTTCTCGTGGTGCAGATGCTGTTCGTGCCATGCGTGGCGACGGTGGCGGCCATGCATCAGGAAACCCGCTCCTGGAAGTGGACGCTCATCGGAGCGGGGATGCTCCTGATCCTCTCACTGCTTGGTGGCGTCGTCGCCTATCGTATCACGTTGCTGTTTTGAACAAGACCTGACGGGTTTCCAAAGCCCGTCAGGTCTGATCCTGGAGGATGCCGATGTTGGAGAAGCTACTGGCGATGTTGCGTCGCGGAAATGTGTATAGCTACGCTGATCTGGCGCGGGAGTTGGGCGTCAGCGAGGCGCTCTTGGAGGGGATGTTGGAAAATCTCGCACGCCTGGGATACCTGCGCCTGGTGAGCAACCCTCCCGCAGGTTGCGAACCTGCGGGAGAGTTTTGCCGGAAGTGCGCCATGAAAGGAGCCTGCGCCGTCGGTGGACAGGGCCGGGTCTGGACATTGACGCAGAAAGGGTCCAGGAAGGAGACAATATGACTACCGATTTGCTTCGCATCCTGATCTTTGGCGCGCACCCCGATGACCCAGATTCCAGCGCAGGGGGCCTGGCCGCGCTTTACAGCCAGGCCGGCCATCGCGTCAAGATGGTCTCCCTCACCAATGGCGACGCAGGACATCACACTATGGGCGGTGCGCCGCTGGCCTGGCGACGACGGCAGGAGGCCGCTGCTGCCGGAGCTTGTCTGGGTGCCGAATACATCACCCTCGACCACCACGATGGCATGCTTCTCCCCACGCTGGAAGCGCGCGAGGAGATGATCGGCCTCATCCGTGAGTTTCGCCCCGACCTGGTCATCGGCCCACGCCCCTACGATTACCATCCTGACCACCGTTACACGGCGCAATTGATCCAGGATGCGCTCTATCTGGTCACAGTGCCCAATGTCGTCTCGCGCGTGCCCCATCTCCGTCGGACACCGGCCGCGGTCTATGCCTGGGACCCCTTCCGCAAGCCCTGCCCTTTCATCCCCGACGTCGTGGTGGGCATTGATGATGTGATCGAGCGCAAGGCGGATGCGCTACATTGCCACACCTCCCAGATGTATGAATGGCTTCCCTATAACCGGCAGGATGCAGACCCGCCGCCCGAAGATCCGCACGAGCGACGCAATTGGCTGCGCCAGCATCTTGATCCCCGCTTGCGCCGCGTCGCCAACCTTTACCGCGACAGGCTCATCGAGCGTTACGGTGCGGAAAAGGGGCGTATAATCGCCTACGCCGAGGCCTTCGAGACGTGCGAATATGGTGCCCCACTCACCGAGACCAGCCTGAAGCGGCTTTTCCCCTTTTGATAATACACCTTCCCGAAAGCTCCCAGTTTTCGGGAAGGTGTAGGGAAGTTGACAGTCGGGCGATCCACTCCTATACTATCCCCGCAGACAAAATCCCCTTCCTCGGAGGAAGCTCATGGACAAAAAGCTGGAAGCTCTCTTGGCCCGTCTCGGCGAGATCAATGATCTGGAATCCGCCGCTGCTCTTCTTTCCTGGGACCAGGAGACATATATGCCCCCTGGCGGTGGCCCGGCCCGCGCGCGGCAACTGGCTACCCTGGGCCGGCTGGCGCACGAGAAACGTACCGACCCTGCCCTGGGGAAAATGCTGGAAGAGCTGCGGCCCTACGAGGAGAGCCTCCCCTACGATTCGGACGAGGCCAGCCTGATCCGCGTTGCGCGCCGCGACTATGAGAGGGCGATAAAGGTGCTTCCCTCCTTCATGGCCAGGTTTTACCGTCATACCGCCGAGTCCTATATGGTATGGGTCAAGGCCAGGCCAGCGAATGATTACCGCTCCGTGCAGCCGTATCTAGAAAAGACGCTCGACCTGAGCCGGGAATTGGCCGATTTCTTCCCTGGCTACGAGCATATCGCCGATCCTTTGATTGACTATGCGGACGAGGGAATGAAAGCCTCCACGGTGAGGGAGGTCTTTGCCGAACTGCGCACGCAACTCGTCCCTCTCGTGCGGGCGATCGCCTCGCAGCCTGTCGCCGACGATGCTTTCTTACATCAGCACTACCCCGAGGCGGAGCAGTTGGCCTTCGGCCTGGAGGCGGTCAAAACCCTCGGCTATGAGTTCCAGCGCGGGCGGCAGGATAAAACGGCGCATCCTTTCGCGACCAAGTTCTCCCTCGGCGACGTGCGCATTACCACCCGCGTCAAGGAGAACGACTTGAGCGAGGCGCTCTTCGGCACAGTACACGAGGCAGGCCACGCCATGTACGAACAGGGCATCCGCATGGACCTGGAGGCCACGCCGCTGGCGCATGGCACATCATCCGGCGTCCATGAGAGCCAGTCTCGTCTCTGGGAGAACCTCGTCGGGCGGAGCCGGAGCTTTTGGCGGTTTTTCTACCCCAAGCTCCAGGCTGCGTTCCCCAATCAATTGGGTGCAGTATCGTTCGATGCTTTCTACCGCGCTATCAATAAGGTGCAACAGTCACTCATCCGCACGGATGCCGACGAGGTGACCTACAACCTGCACGTTATGCTCCGTTTCGACCTGGAGTTGGCCCTGTTGGAAGGACGGCTGGCCGTGCGCGAGCTGCCAGAGGCGTGGCGCGGACGCTACCAGGCAGACCTGGGGATTGTCTCACCTGACGATCGCGATGGCGTGCTGCAAGATGTGCACTGGTACGCCGGCACCATTGGCGGCGCGTTCCAGGGCTACACCCTGGGCAACATCCTCGGCGCGCAGTTCTTCGAGGCCGCGGCCCGCGCTCACCCATCTATCCCCAGCGAGATTGAACGGGGGGAGTTCGACACGCTGCGCGGCTGGCTCAAAGAGAACATCTACCAACATGGCCGCAAATTCACGGCCAACGAGTTGGTGCAGCGCATCACCGGTGGGCCGTTGAGCATCCAGCCCTACATCCGTTATCTGCGCAGCAAGTACGGGGAATTATATAGCTTATAGATATACGGCCAGATGAGAGCCTGGCGAGTCAAGGCTACAGGAGACCACGAAGGGTGAAAACGCAAAGCTGCCAAGAGAGACATGACGGATCTCAGATTGCAGGTTTGACAAATCTCACCACAGAGGCCGCGGAGAACAGAGAGGAAACCGCAACCTCTGTGAACTCTGTGGTATTCTCCCTTG
>CAYPON010000333.1:0-3836 GCA_964412315.1 uncultured Anaerolineae bacterium
GAAGGCATCCTCGGTGGGCGCCTTGCCAATGAGCGAGGCGCCGGCAGCGGCGACGAGAAGTGGCGTGGGGGCCACAGCGCCCAGTGCGATCCGCGCATCCATGATCTTGGCATGGTCGTCGCTCAGCGCAACCCAGGCCGCCGCTCCGGCCACGGCGATGTCCATCTCGCCACGCGGGATGAAGCGCAGATAGCAGGCGCCGGAGTTGGGCCTGGGAGGTGGGAAATGTATGGAAACTAACAACTCACCGTTGCTGAGCACCGTTTTCCCCGGCGCGGTGCAGAACGTCTCCACTGGCACGGTGCGCGTGCCCTGTGGCCCGGCGATCTGGCAAGTGGCGCCCAGCACGATCATCGCCGGGATAGTGTCGGCGCTGGGCGCGGCGTTGCAGAGATTGCCGCCGACTGTAGCTCGCCCCTGGATGGCCGCGCCGCCGATGATGGAGACGGCATCCACCAGCCCTGGGTAGGCTCTGTACACATCCGGGTGCTCGCAAAAGCGGGCGCAGGATACCGCCGCCCCGATAGTCAAGCCTTGGCCAGGGTCGAAGGAGATGGAGTTCAATTCGGGAATCTTCTTGATGTCCACGACGCGCTCCAATTCGAAAAGGCCGAGCCGCAGTTGCACCAAGAGGTCTGTACCTCCCGCCAGCGGGCGCGCCTTCCTACCCTTCTCGGCGAGAAGGACCACTGCCTCGCTGAGGGAGCTGGGAACCTGGTACTCGAATGGTCTCATAGAGCAACCTCCTTATAGACGTTTGCCCCTCTGTTCTGGAGTGCAAGTATAGAGCAATAGTTCCCTCAAGTCAAGATAAGGGCTTTCGTTTCCCAGCCAATTTGACAAAAGGAGAGGTTTGTATATAATCCCCATAGAATTAGTAGGAGAAGCCGGTTATGAAGCTGACCACCAAGATGCGTTACGGCGCGAGAGCCTTGCTGGAACTGGCGCTGCATTATGAGAAAGGCCCCATGAGTCTGCGCCAGATCGCGGAAAGACAAAAGGTCTCGGAAAAATACCTGGAATCCTTGTTAGGCATTCTCCGTTCCACTGGGCTTGTCCAGACGGTGCGCGGCCCCCAGGGAGGGTATCTCCTGGCGAGGCCGCCTGAACGGATCACCTTACGCGAGGTCTTTGAAATCCTGGAAGGCCCTGAGGCGTATGTGCCCTGTACCCTGGATCACACGGTCTGCTCGCGATGGGCAACATGCGCCACGCAAGAAGTGTGGGCCAAAATGTACGAAGCTTCGATGCGAGTCCTAGAATCTACCACTCTTGCTGACCTGGCGGCGCGCAGCTTGGAGCAGCAATCAGCCGCCTTTCCAACCTACGAGATTTAACTCTAGATTGGAGCCAGCCACGTCTTTGCCTCTGAGTTGAAAGGAGAGGGCCAACCAGAGGACAAAGACCAGGAATTGAATCGCAACAGGGCTGGTAATACTGGATTTTGCAATCACATTCAGGACAAAAAACGTCAAGGGCAAGGAAAGGAGCAGTGGGGGCTTGAGGAAAAAGGTCTCATTGATGGCAGAGATGCCGTTTATGGCCAGTAAAATCATGGCCGGAAAGCCGATGGCGAGAAGCCGCTCAGTATGAACAGCAAAGAGCAACTGGGAATAGACCAGGAGAAAAAAGGGGGCGAACTTGAAGAACCACCGCATGTTCTTTCGCACTGCAAAGAAGGGAAGCAGCATGACCATAACTCCGAATGTGCCCACAGAGTATGAGGAAAGGATGTCCAGCGTCAAAGTCCTGAACCGTCCCAGCCCAACCACCTTCAGAAGCGTCCAGTAATCATAGTAAGTCTGGCCGGTCTGAACCAGCCGCAGCGTATCTGGGAGCTTGCTGATATAAGCCAAGTCATTGTTCATCTGAGGAATCAAGGCCCTAAGGGCAATCAAAACGATAACTGCGGGAGCTGTAAAGAGCACGAAACGCTTGGCAACTCGCAGGTCAACGATTTTCTTGGCATTGAGGGTGTAGTATAGCGGAGCTATGAAAAAGGCACTCTCCTTAACTGTTACACCTGCTGCGAGCAAGGCGGCGAAAGCAAGGTCTTGTTTCGCTAGTATACAGTAAACCCCCAATGTCATGATCAAGAAAGCCGGAGCATCCGGCAGCCAAAAGTCATACAGGGCAAACTTGGCCGCCCAGCCTAGCGCGAAGAACATGAGCATTCCCGTGAGAGCGTACACCCTCGGGAAATTGGCCTTTTTGACCAAATAGTACACCGTCACCCCGGTCATCCAGATGCTAATGAAGTTGATCATGAGGAAATTCCACTGAAGATCGAAGGGCAACAAGCTGGCAAGCAATGGCTTGGCAATACGCCAACAAAAAGGGGCGATATGGAAATCAAGCGGATTGCTTGATGCCATGTGAATGTATTTATGGTGATCCCAGGGCTTTATGAAACTTGGGTGATCGTAGATCAGCCCATTTGTTCTCATCAGCAACACAGTTGCAAGCAACAAGCCGATGCCTGCAACTGCGAGAAACTCCTTTAGCCTGTCCTTCGGGGGCAATTGCTGAGCAAATCCCACTATGGTTCTGGGCATTTCACATCCTCAATATGACATGGTACGCCCCTACGCCGCAGTTCCCCTTGAATATCCCGCACGTCCAACCTATCTGGCGTGGTGTCGTGTTGCACGGCCAGCCGGGCTGCCAGGCCTGCGACCTGGCCAGTCAGGGCTGCTGGAGGGATCACCCGCGTCACTTCCCAGGCATCGCGCTCGGTGGAAATGCAACGGCCCGCGACAAGCAAGCCGGTGATTTCGCGCGGAACGAGAGTGCCATAGGGGATTTCCCACACATGCCCCGCTTTACGCCAATCTGCTACCACCCCGACCGAGGTGGGCGCATGTTTCCCATGCTGCCCATCGGCCAGCGTCTCCAGCCCGACGACGCGGCGAGTCGTGCGGAACTGCGCCTGGGTGGGGAGCGTCACCGGGTACAGGTCATGGCGGCTGAACTTGCCCCCTGCGTATTGCTCCTGGTAGTATTTGCGCAGTAGGCGGCGGCCTTCGAGGGCAAAGCGCGTCACCTGCTCAGCATCGCTGCCGTACAGCTTAGCCGCGCTAGGCGGCATACCATGTCCCGAGGGGCCGGCACCCAGTCGCACCATGCCCACCTGGTTGGCCCGTCCCGGCAAAAGCGCCACATGCGGCGCCGTTTCACAGGAGACCTGCACGGCCCAGAAAGAGAGCCAGTTGTCCGCTTCAACGCACTCCGCGCCCGCGCGATACGCCACATCCGCGTCGCCAGTAGCATCCACCACGCATTTGGCCTTCAGGACGCCGCGGCCGCTCTTGTTCTCCACCTCCAGGCCGACGACCTTCTTCCCATGCATCACCGGCTGGCAGGCCAGCGTGTCCAGCCAGAGCGTCACCCCGGCCTTTTCCAGCGCCTCGTCCAAGCCCAGGACAAAGGAGGCGGGGGAAAATCTGACGATGTACGGTTCGCGCCGTTCCCCCTCGCCGCCGCCGCGCCAACCGGCGGGGATTTCGCCAGGGCCGTATTTCAGGCTGAGACGCACCATCTCCTCGGCGATGCCATATATGACCTGGTGCCCGCAGCCATCGCACAGTTGCACATGAACGTTGATTAAGCCAGCGGTGGCCAGTCCGCCCACCAGGATCGTCTTTTCCACGAGCGCGGTCTTGAGGCCAGCTCGCGCCGCCTCCAACGCCGCAGCCACTCCCGCTACGCCGCCGCCCGCCACCAAAACGTCGTATTCTCTCTCAAAATCCACTGTATCATCTCCTGACCTGAAACCTTCTCGAAAGCTTGGAAGTTTTCGGGAAGGTTTACGCTATTGGCGTGACCAACACATACTC
>CAYPON010000334.1:0-3831 GCA_964412315.1 uncultured Anaerolineae bacterium
TTGCTGCCCTGCCTGCGCGCCGCGCTGCCGGACATCCTGGCCGACCGGCCGGTGATGCTGGCCTACCTCTACGGCTCGGTGGCCGATGGCCATCCCCTGCCCTGCAGCGATGTGGACATCGCCCTGGTGTTGAGGCCGGATAACAGGCTCTCTTCTTACGAGCGGACGATCATGGAGCTGGACATCGCGGCGCAGGTGGAGGATCGCTGCGACATCCGCGAGGCGGACGTGCGCAGCATAGACGTGGCCCCGCTCACCGTGCAGGGCCATGTGCTGACCGATGGCCTCCTGCTCTACAGCCGGGACGAGGCCTTTCGCGTCCATTACGAAGTCTACACGCGCAAGATGTACTGGGACTTTCAGCCGGTGGAGGAGATGATGCGCGGGGCGTTCTTTGCACGGATGGAGGCGGACCTGCGACGCAAGGGGCTATTGGCTGATGGCTAGCCAGGACGTCATTGGCGAGATCTTCCGCCGCCTGGATGAGTACCTGGGTATTTTGGACGCCCTGGCGCAGGTGCCTCGAGAGGAGTTGCTGGCCGATGCGGTGCGCCTGGGCGGGGCCAAATACTACCTGCAGGTGGCTGTGGAGTGCTGCATAGATATAGCCAACCATCTGATTGTGCAGTGTGGCTGGCGCTCCTCCAAGAGCTACGCCGACAGCTTTGCCGTACTGGCCGAGAACGGCGTGATCTCCGCTGAGCTGCTCGGAACGACGCGGCAGATGGCGGGAATGCGCAACCGGTTGGTGCATCTCTACTGGGAAGTGGACGCCGCGACCGTTTACAAAACCTTGCACGATAACCTGGGCGATTTTGACCGGTTCAAAGCGGCGGTGTATACGTACTTGAGGAGCAAAGGCACATAGCCTGAAGTGAACCCCTAGATTTGGACAGATTGGAAAAGAAAGGGGATGGCTGTGGCAGTGCCCCGGCATCGCCTCGAACCATCCCCATATAAGTCTCCCCTCTTTGCTCTCCTATCTCCCATAGATCGCCCGCAGGAGGTTGCCCAGCTTGCACGGCAGTTCCCGCGGCGTGCGACAGAGAATCAGCCGGTCGCGGCCAAAGATCTCCTGCATCGCCGCCGCGCACCTCTCGTCCAGATCCAATCCCAGTTCGATGACGGTCACCCTCCCGCGCAGTCGCTGACACTTGTCGTGCGCCAGCTCTCCGTCGTTGGGCATGCCGTCATGGATGCACAGGAGCAGCTTGATATCCTCCCCTTTTAGCAGAAGCTCCTCGCCGTGAATGCCGAAGGCCAGGCCGATGTCTTCCCAGTTTGTTTTCCCCTCCAGCCCGGCGATGAGCGCCAGCCCGCGCTCTCCGCTGCAGGTCGGCCAGCCGCAGGTTGTTGGGCGTGGCGGCGATCCCGTACAGCATCCTTAAAACTTGAGGGGCCAACAGCACCGGCTGGCAGTACAAAGGGTGGACAGAGGTACAACAGAGACGATAGTTGAGGGACGTAGTGCAGCCGCGTCTCTCATACTTGACGGGCTATACCCCCACCACCGACTCCGGCAGCACATACCAGGGTCGCCCGTCCCTTTTCAGCGTGCGCTCAGCCGCCGGCGTCAGCGGATACACCAGGCAGGCTTCGCTCGGCGCTGGCGTGAATCCTGCATCGCGGAGCAGTTCCCCCAGCAGTTGGTCATTCTCCGCGGCCAGCGTGATGCAGAGACCCGACCACGGACTGGCCCGCAGCAAGGCTGCCAGGGTCTCTGCGTAGCTATCTCCTTCCAGGCCCAAATCGGTCAGGTAGATGTGATACCTG
The DNA here is from genome assembly GCA_964412315.1 of uncultured Anaerolineae bacterium. GTDB lineage: Bacteria > Chloroflexota > Anaerolineae > JAAYEA01 > JAAYEA01 > CAYPON01. The sequence continues at coordinate 1,774 of CAYPON010000334.1, forward strand.
GGCTCCTCCCTCTTGACCAGTTCCACAGGACAAAAGGTCAGTGTGCCGCTCAGCCCGTCTCCCTTGCGCGCCACGACTACTGTGGCCGGCATAGTTGGAGGACGCTGCAGCTTGCGCCATGCCCATAGCCGTTCATCCAGGGGGACGAAGCCGTCTTTGTCGGCATTGTAGCGGTTGACCAGGGCGCGGATCGCGGGCGCGTCGCTCATCGCGGCAATGTTGGTTTCGATCTCTGACTGGCCGTCGCCAGGCTGTGTCGTGCGTTCCCGCGTCCACACGCGACTGCGCCGATAGAGGCGGAAGCCCATCCTCTCGTAAATGCGGAAGGGCAGGCTTCCGGGAGGTGTGTACAGCGCAGCAGCCTCAACACCCGCCGCGCATAGGCCACTCAAGGCACGCTCCAGGAGTCTCCGCGCCAGGCCCTGTCGGCGGTGCTGGGGATGGGTTATCACGGTGTCAATCATGCCTACGTCGAGCAGTTGCCCCCCCAGAGGGAAGCGCAGCCGCGTGACGTAAACATTGCTGACGATCTGACCGTCACAGACCGCCACCCCGCTCAACTCCTGATCCATGCCTGGCCGCGCCAGATACCAGCCGGTCTTGTGCGACGAAGGCTGCACCACGCCATCAAACTCGGCGAAGGCCAGGGCCGTGAGTTGGCCCAACTGGGTGATCAAGTCATCGCCCAGCTTTGCCCGCGCCTCCCCTTGCGAGAGAAGGGAGTAATCTGGCATGGGCGTTTCTCCGTTACACGATCATAATCCGCAGCACCGTGGGCAGCTCGACTCCCAGTTTTTGCGCGACGTCCCGCAGTTTGGTGACGGTGCCTGGCGGCAGAGGGATACCATGCTGTACGCGATCCTCGTAAACACGCTCCTCCGGCTCCCCAGGGACGAATATCTCGTCGAAACCTGAAGCTTTGGGCAGGGCCTTCAAAGCGCCGACGAGTTGATCCACGTTCTCCTTGTAACGCTCCACGTCTGCAAAGGAAGCGATGTTGATCGCCGCCACAACGCTGTTCTGGGAGCCTGGGCGAGGGGCAGTGCTCAGGCCCAGCAGCCTGGGCGACAGCAAGGGGTTGCCCACTATCAGGCTGGATAAGCACTCGAACATCAGAGCCAGGCCGTAGCCCTTGTATCCCCCGGCAGGGAGCAAGGCGCCCACCTGTCGCGGATCAGTGGTGGGATGGCCTTCCTTGTCCAGCGCCCAACCTTCAGGTATCGGTATCCCTTTGTCAATGGCCATCTCCACCTTGCCCCCCGCTGCGACGCTGGTGGCCATATCCAGGATCATGGGCCGCTGGCCTTTGCGAGGTACGGCGATAGCGATGGGGCTGTTGTGCACTCCCGCCGCTCGTGCGCCGTAAGGAGCCATATTGGGCGGGCTGCAAACCCAGGCCAGGCCAGCCATATCCTTCTGCGCCGCCATCTCGGCATAATAGCCCATGGCGCCCTGGTGCGTGGTGTTGCGGATAAACGCCCATCCGAGGCCGGCCTCCTGCGCTTTCTTCATCACCTGTTCCATGGCAAAGACGGTCACCACAGGCCCCAAAGCATGGTCTGCGTCTATGAACAACGTGGCAGCGGTCTGCTGGATAACGCGGATGTTGGGCCGGGGATTCATATTGCCTGCAGCGATGCTTCTCACATATGAGGAGATGCGCTGCACACCGTGCGAATCCACCCCCCTCAAGTTAGCCCATAGCAATACCTCGGCCTCGGTTTCCGCGTCCTGCGGTGGCAAGCCCACCCGGACGAACACCTCTTTGGTGAATTTCCATAGCGGCTCCCAGGCTACACGCACTTCCTGTTCTCCCATAGGTCTCCCCTCTTTTGACAAGGATGAGCCAGCGGATTAGGCGGATTGAGCAGACTATGTTCATGTTAATCCGCTGACTACCCTGTCTATGTCTGTTAGTCTTCTCGGCAGGATGCAATCGGGGAAAGTATACGTCGCTCCGAGCAATTGTCAAAAAAGTAGAGACGCAACATGTTGCGCCTCTACAGGGCTTTCCCAAAGTCGCGAGCCCTCTCCGGTGGCCTGTCATTGCGAGGAGCG
>CAYPON010000335.1:0-3807 GCA_964412315.1 uncultured Anaerolineae bacterium
GTGCAACCGGTAGCGCCTGGCTTTTCCAGCGTTTTAATTCGCCCGTTTCCTGGCTACCTGACATGGGCACGGGGGTCAGTGCCCACGCCAGAGGGGGAGATACGGGTGGATTGGCGTCTGGAAGGCAACCGGATTATTCTGGAGGGCCAAGCGCCTGTTGGCACGCCGGTGGAGGTGGACTTGCCAGGAGGTGAGCGGGCCAAGTTCTCCGGCGGCTCGTTCCGTGTGCAGGCCATGGTCCCGGCTCGGCGGTAAAGTGAGAATAGTCCAGTAGCAACAACGTCAAGAGCGCTATCTTCCCAGGATAGCGCTCTTGACAATTGGATTATACTCAACTTGACATAGAACAGATGTTCACGTATAATATAGCAAAGTTGGTATCAAGATTTTCCGTATTGAAGAGAGGAGAAAAGACCGTGGACCTTTCACCGCGCCAACAGGGGATCCTGGAATTCATTCGATCTTATACGCGCGAGCACGGTTACCCACCGAGCATACGCGAAATCGGCAACCAGGTCGGCATTTCCTCAACCTCGGTCGTCAATTATAACCTGAAGGTTTTAGAGCGCAAGCACGTCCTGGAACGCCACAGGGACATTTCCCGCGGCCTCCGCCTGACCGAGGAAGCCGAAAAAACCCCGCGCATCTCCACCTTTTCAGTGCCGCTCCTGGGGCGCATCGCCGCTGGCGAACCGATACCGGTGCCCGACTCGGATTTTTCGACTTTTGATTCCGAGATGATTTCCTTGACCCGCGATATTGTGTCGGAGAGCGAGGGCGTCTATGCCTTGCAGGTAAAAGGGGAGTCCATGATTGACGCTCTGATCCATGACGGCGACATCGTGGTGATGCAGGACATCAAGGAAGCCAAGAATGGGGATATGGTGGCGGCCTGGCTCAAGACGGAGAGAGAGACGACATTGAAGCGTTTTTATTGGGAGCCGGACCATCGTCTCATACGCTTACAGCCCGCCAACCCCTCCTTTTCCCCCATCTATGTAGATCCAGCGAATCTGGAAATCCAGGGCAAAGTAATCGCTGTCATCCGACACATACAATAGTCGGAGAGCGCGCATGGAAGGGAAGCCCGCCATGCTCCCTGATCCCGACTTTTCGGATGGTTCCCTAGCTTGTCCCACCGCCGAGATAACGGAGCGCGTATAGTACCTGCTCTTCGAGGTCCATCTTCTCGTCCGGCAGTGCACGCACAGCTTTCTGGGCTTCCATGACGCTGTAACCGAGGGAAGTTAAAGCGGCGATGACCTCGGCTTCAGCGGCAGTGATGCCCAAAAAAGGCACGGCTCCCACGCCAAACAATGCACCAACCTTGTCGCGAAGGTCCACAACCAGGCGTTCGGCGGTCTTTTTGCCGATGCCCGGGATGTGCGTCAAACTCGCTACGTCGCCTTTAGCGATAGCCTCTTTCAAAGTCTCCGGTGATAAGAAAGACATGATGTTCAAAGCCGTGCGAGGGCCGATACCGGAGACACGCAAAAGCATCTCAAAAAGCTCCAAGCCCTCGGCGGAAGGAAAGCCATACAGGGCCAACTCGTTCTCTCTTACATGGAGGTGCGTGGCCAGATAGATCTCCTGGCCAGGGTCGCCCAGGTTGTCTAGTAGAGAGGCGGGCACGAAAACCTTGACCCCCAAGCCCCCCACCTCGACAATGACGTGATTTGCGCCTTTGGCCGCGAGCAATCCGCGCAGGCTGGCAATCATACATCTCCTCCACGCAAGTGGCCTGGCATTCGGCCCAGGCCACTCCCCTTGAATGTGATGTTGGCTGCAAAACAAGGAAAGCCGCTACGATACATTGTCTGCTGCACCCTCGGCAAACTTGTAGCCGACGCCGCGCACGGTCAAAATCCGTCTAGGCGACGAGGGGTCTTCTTCGATCTTCTCGCGTAAGCGCCTTATACCCACCTCCACCAGGCTGGCCTCCTCCATGGAATCGTAACCCCATACTTCACGGAACAATGAAGCCCTGTTAACGGCCTGTCCGGCGTGTGAGATCAGACAATAGAGCAACTCGAACTCCATGGGGGTGAGATGAATCTCCGTGCCTCTCACGGTGACCAGGCGTGCTTCGGCGTCTACATTAACGTCGCCAACCATGATGGCCTTTGCGGGTCGCTTCTCCTCGGCCCAGGATAGACGACGCAGGATGGCCTCGACACGGACCTCGAGTTCCTTGATAGTGAAAGGCTTGGTGATGTAATCGTCAGCCCCCACCTGGAACCCATGCACAATGTCGTTCACGCTGCCTTTGGCAGTGAGCATGATGACCGGCACGTTGGAGCGACGCCGCAGCCATTCGCAAAGCGCGAAGCCATCCATATTCGGCATCATGATGTCCAGGATAAACAGGTCAATCGGTTCGCGGTGGAAAATGTCTATCGCTTGCTGGGCATCAGCGGCGTAAATCACCTCATGCCCGGCCCTGCCCAGAGTGGTGCTGACGATATCGCCTATGGGAGGCTCATCATCCACCACCAGGATTTTGGCTTTTTCGACCATGAAACCCCCTCGTCCCAGAGGCGTGGAATTAACCCCTAATCAAGTTGTTCAACCGCCTGGAATGAATATGACAGATAGCTATGGCGATAGCATCGGCGGCATCGTCTGGCTGCGGGACACTTTCCAGCCCCAAAAGGAGCCGCACCATCTCTTGCATCTGGTTTTTGCTGGCCTTTCCGTAGCCGGTAATGGCCTGCTTGACTTGTAAGGGCGTATACTCATAGATCGGCAAGGCGGCATTGGCCAGGGCTAACAAAGCCACTCCCCGTGCCTGCCCAACGGCCAAAGCGGTGCGCGCGTTTCGGCTGAAGAACAATTCCTCCACAGCTCCTTCGGCGGGATGATATGTCTCGATGATCCTGCAAAGCTCCCGGTAAATAAACTGCAACCGCATCGGCAAACGGTCGTCGGCGGAAGTGGTCACAACCCCATAGGCCAGCAAGCGAAGGTCATCGCCATTGCTGCTCACCAGCCCGTACCCTGTGATAGCCGTGCCAGGGTCAACTCCCAAAACCAGCATCTGCTGCCCTATCTCTCTGTCTCGTACTTGGTCATGATCTCATCGGAGATATCCAGATTGGAGTAGACCTGAAGTACGTCGTCCAGTTCCTCCAGGGCATCAATAAGCTTCATGTTCTGAATCGTTGTCTTCTCATCCAACTGCATGGTTGTTTTGGGAATCCAGGATAGCTCGGCGGAACCGATCGTTACTTCATTCTGCTCCAAGGCGCCTTTGATCTTTTGAAAATCCTCGACAGCGGTGATGATTTCCACCAAATCCGAGCTAACCTTGACATCTTCTGCCCCAGCATCAATGGCCATGAGGGCCACTTCCTCTGCATCACCATTCTTCGGTTCTATCGTGAGATAGCCTTTCCTATCGAACATCCAGGCCACTGAGCCAGTTTCCCCCAGGTTCCCGCCGTGGCGAGAAAAAACACGCCTGATCTCGGCCACGGAACGGTTGCGGTTGTCCGTAAGGGCACTGACCAGCAAGGCAGTGCCCTCTGGCCCATAGCCCTCGTAAGTGATCTCTGCCAGGGCTTCTCCTTTGGCTATGCCGGCGCCTCGTTGGATCGCCCTTTCGATGTTTTCCTTGGGCATATTCGCCTCTCTGGCCTTTTCGATGACTAGGCGCAATCGAAAGTTTGCCTCCGGATTGGCGCCGCCCTCACGGGCCGCTATAGCCAGTTCGCGGCCCAATTTGGTGAACATTTGGCCCCGCTTGGTATCGGCAGCGCCTTTCTGTCGCTTAATGGTAGCCCACTTGGAATGTCCAGACATATTACC
>CAYPON010000336.1:0-3803 GCA_964412315.1 uncultured Anaerolineae bacterium
ATCATCGCCGGCGTCTCCGTGACGCGCACATTGCCGAAGGGCACGCCAGACGATGTGAGACGGGAGATCAAATGGCTTATCGAGAGAGGCCCTCGGACGGGACTGTTTCTCGGCGCTTCCAGTTCGATCACGCCGGGGGTGCCCTGGGAGAACCTGCAGACCCTGGTCGAGGGGTTCAGCTACTATCGTACGCACGGGAGATGAGTCAGCAGGTTGGGTGGATAGACATCAGTGGTTTCGTGAAGGAGGCGTTCCGATGGTCATGAGCAGCCGCGAACGAGTGATGCGCGCTATCGAGATGACCGGCCCTGATCGCGTGCCGCTCAGGCATGTCACGCTGTCGGGAGCCTTTGCTCGTTACGGCGCGGCGTTGCGCGATCTCTATGCGCGCTATCCTGAGGACTTGATGGACGTGGGCAGCGCAACCTATGGTGAGTATGGGCCGCAGATCGGCGTGCCCAGCCGCGACGCCTGGGGATCGCTTTGGGTGCGCTATACGGACGAACACAAAGGGCAGGTTGTAGGTTGGCCGCTGAAGGATTGGGAGGCTCTGCGCACATTTGTGCCGCCGGACACCGCTTCCGAGGCAATCATGGCCGAGATCGAGCGGAATCTTCGCGCGAACGGCGGCAGATTATATACCCTGGCTGATGGGGATACCCTCTGGCAGCGGATGTTCTATCTGCATGGCTACCAGGCGACGCTGGAAGATCTCCTGCTCGCAGCGGAACGTTGCGCCGAATTGCGTGATCTCATTCTTACGGTGATGGTGCATCGTGTGGAAAAGCTCTGCCGGTTGCCAGAACTGGACGGGATACACTTTCGCGATGATTGGGGCACGCAGGAAGCATTGATGATCAATCCCCGGCTCTGGCGCGAGTTTTTCAAGCCGGCCTATGCGCGCCTTTTCGCCCTGGTGCGGGACGCGGGCAAGCATGTCTGGTTTCACAGCGATGGCGTGATCGAGGCGATCATCCCTGACCTGATGGAAATCGGCGTGCAAGTGCTCAACCCACAGGTGCCCGTCATTGGGCGCGAAAAGCTGGCCTCCCTTTGCGGCGGCAAGATTTGCATCGAAGGGGACCTTGACCGGCAGTGGCTTCTTCCTTTCGGCACGCCGGAAGAGGTGCGTGCTGCCGTCCGCGCCGATGTAGATGTTTTGGGTCGCTTCCATGGCGGGTATATCGGGCGCGGCGAGGTTGCTGGCGATGTGCCTCTGGAAAACGCGGCGGCGATGCTGGAGGAGATCGTGCGGCATAGTTCACAGGGATATGCAGGATATTGACATAATGGAAGGTGGCATGGATATGGCTACGTCAAGGTCGGATCGCCCCAATGTTCTCGTTTTTTACACTGACCAACAGCGCTGGGATACCACAGGTGTCCACGGCAACCCGCTAGATCTCACGCCCAATTTCGACCGCATGGCGCAGCACGGCACCCATGTGGCCTACTCCTTTACCTGTCAACCTGTCTGCGGGCCAGCGCGGGCTTCGCTGCAGACGGGCCTATATGCGACAAATACCGGCTGTTTCCGCAACGGGATTGCCCTTCCATCGCATCTGAAAACGCTGGCTCACTATTTCCGCGAGGCGGGCTACACTACAGCCTATATCGGCAAATGGCATCTGGCGAGCCAGGAGCCGGTTCCTATGCATCAGCGGGGAGGCTATGAGTATTGGCTGGCGTCCAATGTCCTCGAATTCACTTCCGACGCCTATCGCTGCATCACGTATGATAATGACAACAAGCCGGTCAGGCTTCCCGGCTACCGTGTAGATGCATTGACTGATGCCGCAATACGTTACCTCGCCGAACATCAGGATCGCCCGTTTTATCTGTTTCTCTCCTTCCTGGAGCCGCATTTCCAGAATCGCCTGGACGACCATCCCGCGCCCGATGGCTATCGGGAGCGATATGTGGGCAGGTGGATTCCGCCCGATCTCGCTGCGCTGGGAGGCTCAACTCACCAGCACCTGGCGGGCTACTATGGCATGGTTAAGCGGTTGGACGAGGCGCTCGGTCGGCTGCTGGATGCCCTCAAGAGCCTCGATCTGATCGAGAAAACGATTGTATTGTTCACCTCCGACCACGGCTGTCACTTCAAGACGCGCAATGCTGAATACAAGCGTTCCTGTCACGAAAGCTCGGTTCGCGTGCCAACGGCCCTGCAAGGCCCTGGCTTTAATGGAGGCGGGCGAGTCTGCCAACTGGTGAGCACGGTTGATCTGCCACTGACGCTTTTGGATGCAGCGGGGCTGCCGATCCCAAAGGAGATGCAGGGGCGTTCTATTCTGCCGCTGCTGCGCAGAGAGACGGAGGGATGGCCGGAGGAGGTCTTTATCCAGATCAGCGAGGCACAAGTGGGACGTGCCGTGCGCACGCATCGCTGGAAGTATAGTGTCGTCGCACCAGATAAAAAGGGCAACCAGGATCCTGCCTCCGATCATTATGTGGAAGAGTTTCTCTACGATTTGGAGGTGGATCCCTATGAGTTAGCAAATCTCATTGAGCTGCAGGCGTATCGAGGAGTGGCGGCGGTGATGAGGGAGCGTCTGCTGCGGCGGATGGTCGAGGCAGGCGAGGCCAGGCCGACCATCGAACCTGCCCCAACCCATCCCAGCGGACAACGCCGCGTCTACCCGCAGGAGGAAGTGAGGTGAAGTGAGCCGGCCAAACATCCTTTTGCTTCACTCCGACCAACACCGTTTCGACTGCGTGGGCGCCAACGGACACCCCTTGCTGAAGACGCCCAACCTGGATCGGCTGGCAGCGGAGGGGATGAATTTCAGCCATGCCTTTTGCCCGATTCCTCTCTGCATTCCGGTCCGCAACAGCCTGCTCTTTGGACAATGGTCAACCGGGCATTTGGTGATTGCCAATTGGGACACGGAGGCTCCCCGCGCAGCGAAGGAAGGGCTGCCTGCTTTCAGTCAGGTTCTTCGTGAGGCTGGGTACTTCCTGGGCTACGTGGGCAAGTGGCATACCCATCCCACGAAGGGGCCGCTGGACTATGGATTCCACGAGTATATCCCGGAAGAGGGATACAGCAGGTGGCGAGCAGCGCAAGGGTTGCCGCCGCGCCCTCGTCGCAACGGCTCTTTCGGGGAGCCTGACCCCGGCATCCGGCCTGAGCAGTCGCGCCTGGCCTGGGGAGCGCAACAGGTCATACGTCTCTTGGAAGCCTGTGCTAGCCAAGAGTCTCCTTTTTTCATCCGATGGGATCCCAGCGAGCCACATCTACCTAACATCGTGCCAGAGCCATATTGCTCGATGTATCCGCCCCATGCAATCCCGCCATGGCCCAGTTTCCCTGATCCACTGATCGGCAAGCCCTATATCCAGGCGCAACAGCGCCGAACCTGGAAAATCGCGGATTGGAGCTGGAAAGAGTGGGCGCCGGTCGTAGGCCGCTACCTGGGGGAAATCAGCCTGATGGACGCGCAGATCGGGCAGATTCTGGATGCGCTGGATCGGCTCCATCTGGCCGCTGATACGCTGGTCGTCTATACGACGGAGCATGGCGATCTGTGCGGCGGGCACGGCATGGTGGACAAGCACTATGTCATGTACGATGATGTGACGCGCGTCCCGCTTATTATTCGTTGGCCGGGCCGGGTCGTGCCGGGGAGCGCCTGCGATGCTTTTGTCTCCCACAGTATAGATTTGGCGACGACCTTTTGCGAGGTTGCTGGCGCGCCGGTGCCTCAGACTTTTCAGGGAAAAAGCCTTCTCCCGCTATTGGCCAGAGAACGGGACAACGGCCGGCAAGACATTTTCTCGGCGTATCATGGCAATCAGTT
>CAYPON010000337.1:0-3799 GCA_964412315.1 uncultured Anaerolineae bacterium
CGGTGCATTTTCCGGCGATCATCCGCCCTTCTTTCACGCTCGGCGGCACGGGAGGTGGGATCGCCTATAACCGCCAGGAGTTCGAGGGAATCGTGCAACACGGCCTGGACTCCAGCCCGGTGCACTCGGCCTTGATCGAACAATCGGTCATCGGCTGGAAGGAGTTCGAGTTGGAGGTCATGCGCGACCTGGCCGATAACTTTGTGGTGATCTGCTCCATCGAGAATTTCGACCCGATGGGAGTGCACACCGGCGATAGCATCACCGTAGCCCCAGCGCAGACCCTCACCGACCGAGAATATCAGCGGATGCGGGACATGGCGCGGGCCATCATCCGCAAGATCGGCGTAGAGACGGGGGGATCGAACATCCAGTTCGCTGTCAATCCGGACAGCGGCGAAATCCTGGCCATCGAGATGAATCCGCGCGTGTCGCGCAGCTCGGCCCTGGCCAGCAAGGCCACCGGCTTCCCTATCGCCAAGATTGCGGCGAAACTCGCGGTCGGCTACACCCTGGATGAACTGCCCAATGATATCACGCGGGAGACAGTGGCCTGTTTCGAGCCGTCCATTGACTACGTGGTGGTCAAAATCCCGCGTTGGAATTTCGAGAAATTCTATGGCGTGGATCGCACGCTGACCACGCAGATGAAATCGGTGGGCGAGGCCATGGCCATTGGGCGCACCTTCCAGGAGGCGCTGCAAAAAGGGTTGCGCTCGTTGGAGAATGACCGCTACGGCCTGGGAGCCGATGGCAAAGATGACAACCTGGAGCCGGATAGATTGCGGGAAATGCTGCGCGTGCCGAACGAAAAGCGCGTCTTCTACATCCGCCTGGCGTTGCAACGAGGGATGTCCGTGCAGGAAATTTACGATCTATCGCGGATAGACCCCTGGTTCATCCGCCAAATCCAGCAGTTGGTTGAGTTGGAGAACCGGCTGCGGAGCTACACTCTGGAAACTATACCTCCGCAACTCTTGCAGGAAGCCAAGCGGGCAGGCTTTTCCGATGTACAGTTGACGCATCTTCTGAATGACCCGAAGACCTCAGGGATCTCGGAGACCCCTGAGGTCTTCCTGGGGGCATACGTTCGGCGTCGCCGCAAAGAATGGGGCATTCAGCCGACCTTCAACCGCGTGGACACCTGCGCCGCCGAATTCGAGGCATATACCCCCTATCTCTACTCAACCTATGAGACGGAATGCGAGGCCGCGCCGACGGGCAAGCCAAAGGTAATGATCCTCGGCAGTGGCCCCAACCGCATCGGGCAGGGGATCGAGTTCGACTATTGCTGCGTCCACGCTGCCTTTGCCCTGCGCGAGATGGGGATCGAATGCATCATGGTCAACTGTAACCCGGAGACGGTCTCCACCGATTACGATACGTCGGATCGCCTCTATTTCGAGCCGCTGACCTTGGAGGATGTGCTCAACATCGTCGAGGTGGAAAAGCCGATGGGGGTCATCATCCAGTTCGGCGGCCAGACTCCGTTGAAATTGGCCCTTGATCTACAAGCCGCCGGCGTGCCGATCCTGGGAACGCCGCCGGATAGCATTGACCTGGCCGAGGATCGTCAGCGCTTCAATACCCTGTTGCGCGAGATGGGCATCCCCCAGCCGGAGGGAGGGACAGCTACCTCTCACGAGGAGGCCAGAGAGGTTGCCAAACGGATCGGCTATCCTGTGCTCGTGCGACCCTCCTACGTTCTGGGCGGACGGGCGATGGCTATCGTGCACGACGAGGGGCAGTTGGATGAGTACATGCGGAGTGCTGTGGATGCCTCGCCTGCGCATCCGGTGCTCATTGATCGCTTCCTCGAAGATGCCTTCGAGATGGATGTGGACTGCATCTCAGATGGCAAGCGGGTGGTGATCGGCGGGATCATGGAGCAGATCGAAGAGGCCGGCATCCATTCCGGCGACAGCGCCTGCGTCATCCCGACATACATGGTGAAGCAAGAGCATCTGGAGGCCATGCGCGACTATACTGTTCGCCTGGCAAAGCGGCTGGGCGTGGTCGGGCTGATGAACGTGCAATACGCCTCCAAAGATGATGTCGTCTACGTGCTGGAGGTCAACCCACGCGCCTCGCGGACGATCCCCTACGTCAGCAAGGCCATCGGTGTGCCCCTGGCGAAACTGGCTACCAAGGTGCTGTTGGGCCATACCCTGGACGAGCTTGGTTTCACGGAAGAGGTCATCCCCACTAGATATTATGTCAAGGAAGTGGCATTGCCCTTCAAGATGTTCCCCACGGTGGACCCGCTCCTAAGCCCAGAGATGCGCAGCACAGGGGAGGTGATGGGCATCGCCGATGATTTCGGCTGGGCCTATGCCAAGTCGCAGATGGGGGTCAACGCTTCCCTGCCCCTGGAGGGTACTGCTTTCTTGTCGGTAGTGGACACGGACAAGGAGAATCTGGTGCCCATCGCCCGCGGTTTTGCCGAGCTGGGCTTCAAGCTCGTGGCAACGCGGGGGACGGCGGCGTACCTGGCGGCTCGCGGCCTGAAGGTGACGCCGGTGCTCAAGGTGGGAGAGGGACGGCCCAACGTCGTGGATCACATCGTTAACGGCGAAATCCAACTGCTCGTGAACACACCCACGGGCAAGACTCCCTTCGCCGACCGCGGGCCGATCCGCCGTGCCGCTGTGCGCTACGGCGTGCCGCTGTTGACCACGCTCTCCGCCGCCCGCGCCGCGCTGGATGCCATCCGAGCGTTGCGAAATAGCGAGATCAAGGTGGCGGCGTTGCAGGAATTGCATGGGCAGAGAATGGAAAGGAGCTAGGATCACATGGCGCGAGCTGCCCTGTCGCAGAGGAGAAGATGGATTAGGCAGGGGCTGAAGTGGTGGGCTTGTGGGCTATTGCTCATTCTGGTGCTTGCCGGCCTGGCGCAGGCGCAAAGCATCATCGGCACGGTGCCGATCACAAACGGCAACCCTCATGGCCTCGCCGCCGATCCGACACGTAACTTGGTGTATGTCGCCGTGGGCACGGCCAAGCAGATCGCTGTCGTTGATGGCGCCAGCAGTGCCATTGTGCGCACAATCTCCGTAGGCCCAGACGCTATGGATGTCGAAGGTATCGCCGTGGACCCGCTGGCCAATCGCCTCTACGCTGGTTACTCGCGCCCCCTGGTCGTCATAGATGCCGCCACAGGGGAACAGGTAGGCCAGATCAATGAGAGCATCTACCGCTCTAACGAGATCGCCATCAATCCCTACAATCGGAAAATATACCTGGCTGATTGGAGTGCCCTCGTCGGCGTTCCCGACCGAGTCCTGATCTACGACGCGGCCACGTTGAGCAAGATCGGCCAGTTGGACCTGGGAGTGGATCCATCTTTTCAGAGGGTCGGTGTGGCCGTCAACACAGCCAGCGGCATGGCGTATGCCACCTACACCGCCAGCGGCAGCGTCGTTTTCATTGATGGGCAATCAAATAGCATCGTCAGAACCGTTCAACTGGAGGAGCGTGCACAAGATTGCGTGGCGGTGAACCCGGCGACCAACCGGCTGTATGTCAAATGCCTGCGCAACGTGGTCGTCCTGGATGGCAGCAGCGGGGAGAAGATCGCCGTCATACCTGGCTATTGGGAGGATATTGTGGTGAACCCTGCCGCCAATCGCATCTATCTGGCCCTCAACAACAAGTTCCGTGTGGTGGATGGAGTGACGAATGCCATCGTCGGCAGTCTGACCCTCCCATACTACAAGGTATATGGAGGGGTTGCGAGTCTCCCTCCTCTCGGGCGAGTCTATGTGGCCTTCGAGTATAACCATGAGGTCGCTGTCATTCA
>CAYPON010000338.1:0-3544 GCA_964412315.1 uncultured Anaerolineae bacterium
CCACTAGGTTGTTATAGATCCAGTTGTCGCCGGTGACATAATAGCCGAGCAGGATACCGTCGCCGCGCTGGTTGATGATCACATTATCATGGATGCGATGTCGTTGGATGAAAGCGGAATAGGCCTGCTCGCTATAAATGTTGATGGCGCGGTTGGACTGGCCGTCGTGGACAGAGTTCCAGGCCACCTCGCGGTTCGATTCGGTCGGCGCGCGCGGGTCCTCGCTTCGCCGCACGCCCGAGATATAGATGGCATGATACAGCTTGGAGCAGGCGGCGCTGCCCACGTTGCACAGTTCGTTGCCCAGGATGGCGATGTCATTGCCGATCCCCCCGATGGCCCCGTCCATGCCATCGCCGTTGGGCGCGGTGACATAATTCCCGATCACGCGGAAGCCGCTCTGCGCCGTTACGCCGATGCCCGCAGTGGTGATAGTGAACTTGCTAAGCACCCAGTGCTGCGAATAGCTGCCCGTCTCTGTATTCCAGACGTGAAAGGCGCGCTCAATGGCCGCATTGCCCACGCGCGAGGTCGCGCCGGGGTAGACGACCAGCGCCTTGGGGTTGCCGGCCAGCCCATCCGAGCCGAGGTTGACCGCGGCGCTGTAATCGGTCTCCACGGTCTGATCCACGCCATCGCCGATGTAGGCGATGTCGCCGGGGGCCAGGCTATCGGCGGTCTTGGGGATGGTGCGCCAGGGGTTGTTCCAACTGCCATCGCCCGAATCATCATTGCCTCTGGTCAGGGCAAAGCGGATGTTACCCGGACGCACGGTGAAAGGTAGGGCGTTGGATTGCCGGCCGTTGACCAGGACGTAGATCTGCCCCGCGCCATCCTGGGCGAGATGGCTCACCTGAAACGAGATCATCTGCATCTGATGATAGGCATGAAGGTTGGCTGGTGCGGTGGCGTTGCCCCAGAAATAGTAGGATGCCGCCGCCGCGCCATTGGTGTGGACCTGGCTGGCGCCGCGACTGCTCCCCAGGTTGCAGCCCCAGAGGGTGACGATAGCGCCATCCTGTCTGCTGCGTCCTCCAGAGGTGTCACTGTTGCCGGTTTTGGGGCCGCTGGTGAGGTCAGAGAAGAAGAGCACGGGATCGTTGGCGGCCAGGGCTGCCGATTGCAGCGTGTCGCGCCAGCCGATTCCAGATACCAGCACGAGCAGGACGATGATAGAGACAAGGCACCGCGTTTTCATAAGGCACCTCCTTCAGTGTTCGCAACTCTAGAGGGGGCTACATGCCCAAGTTTACAGGTTGGTGATTTCTGTCCGAATGAAATTGCCGATCGTATTCCTTTAACCTGCGGATTTCACTACCAACGTGGCCGGAAAGGCAGCCAGCGCGGATCGCGCTTCATCATCTCCAGACCATCATCGCGTGCGTGCGTGGCGCGATTGCGATAATAGTCGGCGAAGCGGGCGAGTTTCGCCTCGTCCACCTCCACGCCCAGTCCCGGCCCGCTTGGGACTTCCAGGCAGCCATCCTGGAACTTGAACCCTTCGCCGACGATGACATCCTCCTCCAACCAGGGGTAATGCGTGTCGCAGGCGTGCAGGAGGTTGGGAACGACCGCCGCGAGATGCGTCATTGCCGCCATGGAGATGCCCAGGTGCGAATTGGAATGCATCCCCACGCCCAACCCGAAGGTGTGGCAAATCTCCGCCAGGCGCACACAGCCGGTCAGCCCGCCCCAGTAGTGGATGTCACTCAACACCACATCCACCGCGCCCATTGCCACCGCTGCCGGGATTTGCTCGAAATTGACCACGCAGTGGTTGGTCGCCAGGAGCATACCCGTCGTGCGCCGCACTGTGGCCATGCCGGTCATCGTCTCCGTGGGATCCTCGACATATTCCATGTCCAGGTCTTTTAGGCGTTGGCAGACGCGGATGGAGGTCTCCACCGACCAGATGCAATTGGGATCCACGCGCAACTCGTAGCCGTCGCCGAACCGCTCCCGTATCAGGTGGAGCGAGCGGATGTCCACCTCCGGCGGGTAGACGCCTCCCTTGAGTTTAAGCGACTTGAAGCCATAGCGGCGCACGAACTCCTCCGCCTCGCCCAGCATCGCCTCCGGCGTCGTCACCGCTTCTTTGCCGTCAGACCCGGCCAGCCGGTAGAAGAGATAGGCGGAATAGGACACGCGATCCCGCACCTTGCCCCCCAGCAGGTCGCAGACGGGCCGGCCGGTGGCCTTGCCCATGACGTCCAAGCAGGCCATCTCGATGGGGCTGAAGGTGCGCGCGTTCCCTATCTTGAGGCGCAGGCGGTTGAGATGGAAGGGGTCCTCGCCGATGATCGTGGCGCGGGCGTGTTCCAGTGCACTCGTCATCTGCCCGCCGCCATAGGTCTCGCCCAGGCCGACCAGCCCCTCATCGGTGATGAGCTTGACAATGGTACGCAGGGCGAAAGGAGCGTGCACGCCAAAGGAGTTGAGCAGCGGCGGGTCGGGGAAAGCGACGGGGATGATATGTAGGTCGGTGATTTTCATGGTGCCTCCTTTGGACAGGTATCAGGAGCCAGACATCAGGCAATTAGCTATTCCCCAATAAACGAAAGTACTCATCCCTGGAGATGCCTGCCGTTTTGAGATTGTTCGTGATGATAGCCACCGGCACCTGCTCATAGGTCGGGGTCACAACCGGCCTCGCGACGCCTGGCTTAATATAGGAGCGATGCCTCCCCTCTTGCCGGGCGAAACGAAAGCCGGCGGCCAGAAAAACTCTCTCCAGCACTTTCCAATGCACCGGCGTGATTCTTGGCATTCTCAAATTCCAACAGTCGCAGAATGCCTTTCCACGCCCACCCAAAGAGGGCTGATCCAAGTTCCTCGCTTCAACTGGTAGCCAGCGTCCTGCAGGACTTCGGCTAACGTACCTGCCTCTGCTGCTGTCATCAGGAAGAGATGGATGGCCTCATCAAGGGCTTTTCTCGCTTCCTCTGGCGTACGTCCCGAACTCATCACGTCCAGAGGCATGGCATGAGCGATAAACTGATCGCCTTCTTTCCAGACCTGGCTGGTATATTCGATACGCATTCTCCGGCTCATCTCATCCCCCGTTAAAACCCAAAAGCTCGCCCCACTCTCTGCGATAGTGGTGCTCTCTTTCATTCGTGCTGGTGAACCAGAAGTTCACGAGCAACTCCGCACGTTCGCCGCGTGCCAGGCACGCAATTCGTCCGCGGTCAGAAAGTCTCCCTCTTGAAGCTCCATCTGGCGTGCCCAGGCCACGGCCGTTTCCAACCGTTCCAAGTCGCCAGGGTGGTGAGCGTCGGAGCAGAGGGTGAAACGCGCGCCTACCTCTTTGGCCAGGAGGAAGAAACGGGTTGCCCCCTCGCGGTAAGTCGGCCCTTTCAAAGCGGTGCCGCCGTTTATCTCCAGCGCCACCTGGTGGTCGCGCGCTAGTTCTGCCAAGCTGATCAGTTCCCAATCCGTGAGCGTGTCCATCAAGGGAGGCAAGGGGAGCAGCGTGCTGCAAGCGAAAGGGTGAGCGAGGATGGAGACTCCTGGCAGGAGGACGGCGGCGCGAGCGAAGGAGAGC
>CAYPON010000338.1:3554-3789 GCA_964412315.1 uncultured Anaerolineae bacterium
TCGGCTCTCGGCTGGGCGGCTGCGGCGTGCCGGGCAAGTGGAAATGGCTCGCTCCCACCACGACGAACTCGACATAAGGGAGCACCTCTAGCGGTATACAACTCTCGCCCAGCACCGTATAGTCCGCTTCCACGCCCACCAGGACATCGAGGCCCATCATGTCCGACCCCAGTTCCTCCCGCAACTCATCCAGAATGCGCAGCCCTTGACGGTCATAGAACGGACAGGTGGGGAC
>CAYPON010000339.1:0-3757 GCA_964412315.1 uncultured Anaerolineae bacterium
CTTTTGCAGGTGCCGATCCAGAAGCCCAACGTTCTCGTGCCGGTCGTCGAGCTATTCCTGAAGAAATAAGCACCGCCGAGACGCAGAGAGCGCGGAGAAAGGGTTTGGAGCACGAAATTCACGAAAGAAACGCGAAAGTCACGAAAGGCTTTTTCGTGATTTTCGTGTCCTTTCATGGTTTTCGTGTTCCAGATTCTCCGCCTCCCTGCGGTGGATCATTTGATAGGAGGCAGCAATGAAAGTCGTCGTGATTCAGTCCAGCCCGAACCGCGATGGGTTGACGGCGACCTGTGCCGCGGCGGCGGTGGCTGGCGCAGCCATAGATCTGCTGACCGTATCATCCAATGCAAACCCACTTGATCCTGCTCTCGGTGCGAAGCCCATGTTCGACCCAGGGCTCAAGGAGGATCAAATCCTCTGCTTCCACGGCTTGCTCCTGGCCGTTAAGGCTGACCAGCCCCTGGCCTTCTAGGATGTACCACACCTCGGACATTTCGTGCTTATGCGGCTTGAAGGGATTGCCCGGCGTCGTCACGCGCACGACGAAATGCTCGATAAGGAGTTTCCGCCCTTTTAGCTCGTATGCCTTGCGGCCACCTGCTTGCTCCGGGATTTCTTTGCCTTTCAGGATCAACTCCATCGTCATAATCTCCTTTCAATATCCCACGGCGCAGCCATCTTTGCGCGGCTCCGATCCGGCGCAAAGGACGCCCGTCTCCGGGTCTATGCGGATCACCTGCCCGCCACCGAAGTGGCCTATAGATACCTCGCTGAAAGATGCCACATTGTGCCCCAGTTTGAGGAGAGCCTGGCGAGTCTCCTCGCCCAGTCCAGGCTCGATCAAAACCTCTTTCCCTCTCTCCCAATACACGCGCGGCGCGTCCAATGCCTCTTGCGGCGACATGCCAAAGTCAACCAGGTTCAGCAGCACCTGCACATGCCCCTGCGGTTGCATGTGGCCGCCCATCACGCCATAGCAATAGAGCGGCTTGCCATCCTGGCCCATGACCATGGCCGGAATAATCGTGTGGTAGGGGCGTTTGTGCGGCGCAATGTGATTGGGATGGCGGGAATCCAGGGAGAAGCTGGCCCCTCGGTTCTGCAAGATCACTCCTGTCCCCTCCACGACCATGCCGGAGCCGAAGCCATGATAGAGGCTGTTAATCAAGGAAACGGCATTTCCCTCGCCATCGGCCGCGGCCAGATAGACAGTGTCTCCTTGGCTGGGCAGGCCGGGGTGCCGCACCTCTGCGGCGTGGTCAAGGGCGATCTCCTTCCGCCGTCGCTCCGCATACGCCAGGGAGAGGAGCTGGGCGACCGGCACAGGGTACTTTTCGGGATCGGTGACGTGGTAATGGGCATCGGCGAAAGCGAGTTTCAGAGCCTCGACGATCAAGTGCAGGTATTGCGGCGAGTTGTGCGCCAGCGATACCAGGTCATAGCCCGCCAGGATGTTGAGCGCCATCAGCGCCACGATGCCTTGCCCGTTCGGGGGACACTCGTACAACCGCACCCCATGATAATCGGTGTAGATCGGCTCCACCCAGGTTGATGTATGGTCGGCCAGGTCTTCGAGGCTGAACAGGCCACCGTTAGCCTGCGAAAAGGCCACGATCTTCTCGGCGATTTTCCCCCGGTAGAAGGCTTTGGCTCCCCCTTCAGCTACCTGGCGCAGCGTCTCCGCCAGCTCCGGCTGGCGCCAAATCTCGCCCATGCACGGCGCGCACCCATTGATAAGGTAGGCGGCGCCGGAGGGGTGTGCAACCAGCTTATGCTGTCCGCCAGCCCAGTTGGCGGCGATCACCTCGCTCACCGGGAATCCCTCCTCCGCATAGCGAATGGCCGGGGCCATCACTTGCGCCAGGGACAGCCGGCCACAGGTGCGAACCAGCCTCTCCCAGCCGTCGGCAGCGCCAGGCACGGTGACAGGCAACATACCTGTAGTGGGCATGCTCGTGTAGCCCATGCTTCGCAGCCGCTCTACTGTCGCGGCGTAGGGTGCTCGACCGGAAGCGTTCAAGGCGCGCAGGCGCTTTTCCCGCGCCGGCCAGACCAGCGCGAAAAGGTCGCCGCCGATGCCGGTGGACATCGGTTCGACTACGTTCAAAGCCACTGCTGTGGCTACCGCCGCGTCCACGGCATTTCCTCCTTGCTGCAGGATTTGCAGCCCGGCCTGGGCGGCGAGGGGCTGACTGGTAGCCACGATCCCATGTCGGGCCAAGACGTTCGAGCGACGGGAATGGAGGGGGTAAGAGGGAGGGCTAGACATCGCTCTTTTCCTTTCTTGGTTCGCTATTATGGTTTAGGGCAATATAGCCAAGCCGTCCTTTTCTGTCAAACCGGTGCAATTTTGTTTTGTGGCCTGGAACGCGCTAAAGCGCACACTACGAGCCTTTGTAACTTCGGTGTCACTGGTTGTTTTTGCCACTCCCTGTTATTCGTGGTATACTATTAGTGGGATTAGCGGTTCATTTTCCTTATCAGCACCTTCCAGTTTGAGATAGAGAGAAGGAGTTGTGCGGTGAAAGAAATTCAAGTCATGATCGTTGAAGATCACCCTCTATTCCGCCAGGGCCTGCGGCGGGTCTTGGAGGTAGAGCCTGACATTCGCATCAAAGCCGAGGCCTCCACTGGACAGGAGGCCCTGGATCTTGTCCCGGAGGCAAAGCCGGATGTCATTCTGATGGATATTAACCTTCCGGCCATGAACGGCCTGCAGGTCACGCGCCGCATCAAGACGGACTTTCCTGAGATCGCTGTTATTATCCTGACGGCGTATGATACCGAAGAGCAGCTTTTGCACGCCGTTCGGGCCGGCGCGTCTGCTTACTTTGCCAAGGAAGTTACGCCGGACAAGCTCATCGAAGCGATACGCGAGGTCGCCCAGGGTAACTATGTGATCAACGATGACGTGCTGGAACAGCCCAAAGTTGCCAACTGGTTGATCGCCCAATTTGAGCAGTATCCGCGGGTTTACGACTATGATGTGGATTCACCTTTTCTCCCTTTGTCAGAACGAGAGATGGAAATCTTGGAGTATACTACTAAAGGGTTGAGTAACAAAGAAATCGCCCGGCAACTGAACATCAGCCGGCAGACGGTGAAAAACCACATGACCTCCATCCTTCGCAAGCTGGCCGTGAATGACCGCACGCAAGCGGCAGTATACGCACTTCGGCGTGGCTGGATCAGGCTGGAAAACACCAAACCACAAGGAGCCTGAGGATGTCTGCAGAATCGCACTCCACATTGACCGTCCTTGAACGTCTGCAAGAGTTGGCAGAGGAGAGTCGTAAGGAATACGAGCGGGCGCAAAGGGAGCTGAAAGAAATGGACGGTTTGATTCGCCAAAGCACCCGCGAAGTAGACAAATGCGCTCAACGCAGCACACAGGCTGCGCAGCAATTGCGTCAGATAGAGGCCAACCCCGAAAGCTATCCACGGGAAGAGATCAAAGCCGCTTACTCTGCTGCCCAGGATGCGCAGATGCGCCTTTTCATGATGAGAAACCAGGTGGAACAGTTGCAGAACAAACAGGAGAATCTGACCCGCTTCTGTCAACAGACGCGCCGCTTTTTGGAGATCGTAGGTCAGTTCTCCGCCGTGCCAGAAGCGGCGACGGAAAAAGAGCAAGCCGAGGAAAAGTCTCCTGTCAAGAGCATCATTCGCATCATCGAAGTCCAAGAGAATGAACGCCAGCACCTGGCGCGGCAAATGCACGATGGCCCTGCTCAGGCGCTGACGAATCTCATCCTGC
>CAYPON010000340.1:0-3755 GCA_964412315.1 uncultured Anaerolineae bacterium
TCGCCATCCTCGACACGGGCATTGACCAGGACCATGAGGATTTGAAGGGCAAAATCTTCATGAGTTGGGATTTCACCAGTAGTAGCAGCGGGGTGGATGACAAGTACGGTCACGGGACCCACGTCGCTGGAATTGCCGCGGCCGCAACCAACAACGGTTTGGGCGTGGCCGGGGTCGGTTACAATTCCTCTTTGATGAACGTCAAGGTGCTCAACGATCAAGGCTCAGGCTACTACTCCTGGATCGCCAACGGCATCATCTGGGCGGCGGATAACGACGCCAAGGTGATCAATATGAGCCTGGGTGGAGGCAGAGGATCCCAGGCTTTGAAGGGTGCTGTCAACTATGCCTGGAATAAGGGCGTCGTTTTGGCCGCGGCGGCAGGAAACAGCGGCAGTTCTAGCCCGCTCTATCCAGCCTACTACACTAATTGTATTGCTGTGGCCGCCACTGATGCTAACGACTGGAAGGCCTCTTTCTCCAGCTTCGGCAAGTGGGTAGACGTGGCCGCGCCCGGAGTGGACATCTTCTCCACTTTTCCTAACCATCCTTACGCCATTGGCAAGTCTCTAAATTACGATTATGGCAGTGGTACCTCCATGGCCACGCCGCATGTGGCGGGTTTAGCGGCACTTGTCTGGGCCCAGGGGTACACCAGGAACATCCTCGTCCGAGCGCAAATTGAGAGAACTTGCGATGCTATCGCTGGCACCGGTAGGTACTGGGTCTGGGGACGAATCAACGCCTGCAAGGCCGTCGGTGGCAATTGCCAGTAAACGCCACGGACAATAGGGGGACGATCCACATCACAAGGAGGTGGTGTCTATGAGTGTGCTGATCGTCAGTTAGAGTAGTCCGCTAATGTCAACGCAATTCATGCTTCAGACAAGGAGGAGAACCATGAAAAGGGTCATGTTGGTACTCGTTGTGTTAGTGCTCTTAACGATCCCCGCTATGCTGGTGGCCGCCGGTTTCGATCAATATGGTTACAACTATACAGCACGCATCTTCGTCGGCCCTGCCGATGGCGTCGATCGTAACCTGGATGGCATGGTCTGGGGGGACCCAACTTATGCTAACGACCACCTCGTAATGAAGTGGTCCAAAGCGTGGGACAATGCCCGTTTCCACGGTGCTCTCTGGGGGCCAGAAGCCTGGCTCACTAATGAATGGAACGGCCAGGTTCCAGGGGGAAGCGGAGAAGTCTGGCATTACAAGATTATCTGGGTAGGCCCTGAGCTGCAGAACAGCCCGTACTGGAGGCCGGGCGGCTATCCAATCTGGGGTCAGTTCGAGGTCATCTTCTCGCACGGCACCATAGCTAACGAGCACTTCTGGGAGGCCCATGCCAGACCAGCAGGGTTTGGGGTCCACTAACATAGAGATGTGAAACCACCCTCCCGCAGGCTCCACGCCTGCGGGAGGGTTTTTTATCCGATTTGACAACAGGCTGGCGCGGGCTAGAATCAAAGCCGGCATTACGCTCCAAGGAGGCTGCATCCATGACACTCTATCGCGTGGGCATCGTTGGGCTGACCAGCATCGCCGCCACGCCTGCGCCCGCTGGCCCATCCCCTATCTTTCACGGCGAGCAGCCGCATAACCATGCTCCAGGCTACGCCGCCCTCCCCAATACGCGCGTGGTCGCCGTCTGCGATCTCGTGCCCCGACTCTTGGACGAGTTTCGCGCCCAGTGGGGCCACATCTGGGGCGAGATTGCCACGTATAGCGATTATCGCCAGATGCTGGCCTGCGAAAAGCTGGACATTCTGAGCGTCGTCACCTCCGACCACCACCATGCGGACATCGTCGTAGACGCCGTGGCCGCCGGGGTCAAGGGGATCTTTTGCGAAAAGCCGATTGCCACCACGCTGGCCGATACCAACCGGATGATCGCTGCCGTAGAGCGGGCTGGTGTGCCCATGCTCATCAACCATACGCGGCGCTGGTTGCCGGAATATCACCAGGCACGGCAGATCATTCGCAGCGGGCAACTCGGTCGGTTGTCACGCATCATCGCCTGTCTGGGCGGGCCGCGCGCCATGATCTTCCGCAACGGCACCCACATGATTGATGCCATCAACTTTTTCGCCGGGTCCGACCCACAGTGGGTGCTCGCCGAACTCGACCCCGGCCAGGAAAGCTACGGGCCGCTCTACGCCGGAGATGGTGGCCGTGATCCCGCTACCGATCCGGGCGGCACCGCCTATATCCACTACCGCAATGGTGTCGTCGCCCTCTGCGCCGTCTCCAAGACGATAAGCGTGTCCTTTGAACTGGACTTGCTTTGCGAGAAGGGACGCCTGCGGCTGGTGCCAGGCTCGATGGAAATGGAGATACGCACGCCCAGCGGGCCGCAGATACAGCGCCTGTCCTGTCCGCAGTATGTGCGCAGCAATACCATCGCCGCCATCGAGGAACTGATCGGCCTTATGGAGCATGGTGGTGAGGGGCAATGCCCGCCCCGTGAGGCGCGCAAGGCGCTGGAGATCATCCTGGCCATCCTGCGCTCCCAGCACCTCGGCAATGTCCGCGTGGATTTGCCTATCGGCGAGTAGCTTCCTTTTGTGGAGGAGAAGAGGTGAGTGCAGCAGTGCGCGTTGCTCAGATCGGCGTGATCCATCCGCACGCCGCTGGTTTCCGCGAGACCCTTCTGCTCATGCCGGAAGTGGAGCTTGTCGCCTTTTATGACCCCGATCCCGCTGCTGCACGTCCCCTCCTGCAACCGGCATTGCAGGGCCGTCCCCTGTACAGCGACCTGGCCACCCTTCTGCGGGAGATGCGTCCGGAGGCGGCCCTGATCACCCTGCCCAACGACGTCACACCCCCGGCCATTACCCAGGCCGCCGAGGCCAGTGCGCACATTTTCGCCGAGAAGCCCTGCGCCCGCACCACCACCGAGTTTCGCTCTGCCGCGCAGGCCATTCGCAAAGCTGGCCGGCAATTCGCCACTGGCTATCTGCGTCGCGCCTCCGCCATCGGTGGGACGATCAAAAGGCTGGTAGAGGAGGGCCTGCTGGGACGGCTGATCTCTGTAGAGGCACGTTGGATCACCACCAGCGTCGCTGTGCGCAACCCGGCCCATTATCTCTTCAGTCGGGAGCGGAGCGGCGGCGGCATCCTACATTGGCTGGGCTGTCACTGGCTCGATTTCATCCGCTGGGTAACTTCGGCGGAGGTCACAGAAGTGGCAGCGATCCTGGGCACCCTCAGTGGGGAAGGGATCAGCGTCGAGGATACGGCGGCCCTCTCCTTGCGCTACAGCAACGGCATGATCGGCAGCCTGCATTGCAGTTACGTGACGGACAAGGCCACGGATCAGCTTTTCTTTGGCCTACGTGGCACGCTCGGCTGGGTGATCTGGGAAAAGAGCGGGCATGAGCTTGTCGCCCGCAGCACGCATCCCGCCTGGGCGACCGCGCCAACACGGGTGCTACGCTTCGAGCCGGATGCCGTGGGCGGCTATGGTGGCGCGGAGGGGATCGCCCTCTGGCGGCGGTTCATTGCCTCTTTCCGTGAGGGGGTGTCGCCGCTGTTTACAGTGGAGGATGCTTTGCGCGTCCTGGAGGTGCTGGACGCGGCGCACCAGTCGGCGGAGAGCGGACGACGGGTGGCGCTGACGCCGGCGTAGAGATGGACAGGGTGAGCAGGAGTGGCCGAATGTCATGGACTAAAGTAGCTCAGGCCCATCGTTCATTGCCGTAGGTCATACGCTGGTCATCTATTGCACCTGTACCCAGCCTTTGTAGCGCCAG
>CAYPON010000341.1:0-3741 GCA_964412315.1 uncultured Anaerolineae bacterium
CAATCTTTGCTCAGCCCAAACTCCCAGCCTACGTGCCGCAGGCGTATCGGAAGTAGGATTTCACCATGAGGGCGCTCTAAGGAGATAGATCACCACGAAGGGCACGAAGAACACGAAGGGTGTAAGGGCGAGGTTACCTCGGGTGCATTTCAGTCCTGGGGCGAAACGAGAAATGCGCCCACAGGAACCCGTTTTCTGCCAGAAAACGGGTTTCTAGGCTGCCGCTGCCCCAATTACCTCGCCCCTTTTCGTGGTAACTCTCACGGAGGTAAGAATGATAACAGACCTGCTTTTTGACTTGAAGGGAAAAGTAGCCGCCATCACCGGCGCTGGTGGCATCCTTTGTGGGACAATGGCCAAGGCGTTGGCTGAGCGTGGCGCCAAGGTGGCGGTGTTGGATGTCCGCCCGGATGCCGCCGAGAAGGTCGCGCAGGAAATCAGGGTGGCTGGCGGCGAGGCCATCGCTGTCCAGACCGATGTGCTCAACAAGGCCAGCGTAGAAGCAGCAGCGCAACAGATCCTGAAAACCTATGGTCGCGTGGACATTTTGATCAACGGCGCAGGCGGCAACCGGAGAGAGGCCACTACAAGCCCCGAACTCCCCTTCTTTGATCTGCCCCTGGACGTGGTGCGCTGGGTCTTTGATCTGAATTTCCTGGGCACTTTCCTCTGCTCCCAGGTTTTTGGCAAGATCATGGCGCAACAGGGCGAGGGAAACATCCTGAACATCTCTTCTATGAATAGCATCCGGCCTCTGACCAGGATACCGGCCTATAGCTCCGCCAAAGCCGCCGTCAGTAACTTTACGCAGTGGCTCGCCGTGCACATGTCTCAGAACTATTCGCCCAAGATTCGCGTCAACGCCATCGCCCCCGGCTTTTTCCTGACCGAACAAAACCGTTTCCTCTTGACCCAAGAAGCCAGCGGTGAATTGACGCCCAGGGGCAAAACGATCATCGAGCACACGCCGATGAGCCGCTTCGGGAATCCTGAGGATCTCCTGGGTACGGTGATCTGGCTTCTTTCGCCTGGGTCCGAGTTCGTGCATGGCATCGTCGTGCCGGTGGATGGCGGGTTCTCTGCCTTCGGTGGCGTATAATAAATGATGACATCCTGACTTGGGAAAAAGGAGTGGTCATGGTCATCGGGCAAGGTAGCACAAAAAGAACACTTTCGGAAAAACAGGTGCGCAACATCATGGCGCAGGCCCTCTCCTCGCTGGATCTTTCCGGCCAGAGGGTTTTGATCCTGATTCCGGACCGAACGCGCACCGCTCCGATCCCTATGTTTTTCAAACTCTTCTACGAACTGCTCAGCGAGCAGATAGAGGCACTGGACTATCTCATCGCCTTGGGCACCCATCAGCCGCTGAACGAGGAGGGCATCAGCGCGTTGGTGGGCGTTACAGTGGAGGAGCGTCGCCGCAGGTATCCCAAGGTTCACATTTACAACCATCGCTGGGATCAGCCGGAGACTTTTGTCACGCTGGGCACCATCAGCAAGGCGGAGACCAAAGAGCTAACAGGCGGGCTTCTTGTCGCCGATGTCCCTGTCTCCCTGAACAGGCTGATCCTGGAATACGATCAACTGTTCATCTGCGGGCCGACCTTCCCGCACGAGGTGGTGGGCTTCTCCGGCGGGTACAAATACCTGTTCCCCGGCATCGCCGGCCCGGAGATCATTAACTTTTTCCACTGGCTGGGCGGCGTCATTACGAGTGTGAAGATCATCGGCCACAAGGATACACCTGTGCGCGAAGTCCTCAACAGAGCGGCAGCCTTTGTCAAAGTGCCCACCCTCTGCTTCAGTTTTGTCGTAAGGGAGGAAGGAATTGCGGGGCTTTATGTCGGCGATCCCAAAGAGGCTTTTTCCAAGGCCACCGATCTCTCCGCCAAGCTGCACATCACTTACATTGATAAGCCCTTCAAGCGTGTCCTCTCCATGGCCGCGCCGATGTACGACGACATCTGGACCGCGGCCAAAGCCATGTACAAACTGGAACCGGCCATCGCCGATGGCGGCGAAGTCATTGTCTACGCTCCGCACATCACCGAGGTCTCTTACACGCACGGGAGAATCTTGGACAAGATCGGCTATCATGTGCGAGATTATTTCCTTAAGCAGATGGACAAGTTCAAGGACATCCCTGGCGGTGTCATGGCTCACTCTACGCATCTGAAAGGGACTGGGACTTTCGAGAACGGCGTGGAAAAGCCGCGTATCCAGGTCACCCTGGCGACGGGCATTCCGGAGGAGCGCGTCCGTCGGATCAACCTCGGCTATATGGATCCAGCCAAGATCAACCTTGCCGAGTGGGAAGGCCGCGAGGACGAAGGCATCGTCGTCATCCACAAGGCGGGGGAGATGCTTTATCGGTTGAAAGGGGAAAAGTGACCTACATAGCAAGCTAGGCTGCCTATCACTGTTCCATGAGCCACCGAGTTGTGTGCAATGAACGCTCGGTGGCTTTTGCTTAAAGTCGGCTATGGGAGGTGCTAAAAATGGCCGGTGTAGACACCAAAGGACAGCAGCAGAGGATAGTCGTCACCAAAGAAGACATCAAGAAGGGTCTGCGGGAACTGGGATTAAAAGCGGGGGATATTGTGGGCGTACACAGTTCGCTCAGCAGCTTCGGCTATGTGGAAGGCGGGGCTGACGCCGTGATTGACGCCTTGCTTGAAACCGTTGGCGAGGAGGGAGCAGTCGTAATGCCAACTCATTCCGCTAATCTTCTGGAGTTCGCGCGAACCCCAGAAGAGATTGAAATGGGCTTGCTCTGGAAGTTCAAAATTCTGCCCTTTGACCCCAAGGAGACACCTTGCACAACTGGAAGGATCCCAGACACCTTTTGGAGGAGAGAAGAAGCTGTAAGGAGCACTCATCCTGTATTTTCACTCACTGCTATAGGGAAGGGCGCAGAGGAGCTTTGCAAAGGCTGGGGTAAGTTGTTGGAGGCAGATGGATATATCCTTTTACTTGGTGTGGGACTCGAAGTTTGTACTGCTATGCACCTGGCCGAACAGCGTGTTCAACTGCCGGAGCACATACTGAAAAGAATCACCCCCCCTCTTGAGCTGCTTGAGAAATATCCTTCATCGGAATGGGAAACCGACTTTGGACCATACCCTGATTTTGCAAAAATGGAGCCGATTTGCAAGAAGCATGGCATTATGAAAACAACCACCATTGGTAAAGCCGTCGTTAGACTGTTGAGGGCAAGGGAATTGGTTGAACTGTATGCGGAAGCATTGCGCAATGATCCCGATATATTCTACCATGATAGTTGAAATGCGTGCCAGTATGAGGCCGAATCGCAAGATTCGGCCTCATGCTTTTTGAACGATGTTCAGTCGCTGCTCCGCCAAATCGCAGGGAGATACTGATACCGCCAGGTCACTGTAGGCGTGCTCGTCGCCGTGGGAGTATCGGTGACGGTCGGCGTCGTAGTAGGCGTGCATGTCCAGGTGGCGGTGGGGGTCATTGTAGGCGATGCGCTCGGCGTCGGCGTTTGGGTGAGTGATGGCGTGGGTGTCGGTGTGTGAGTTGCCGTCTCGGTCGCCGTCGGCGTGTAGGTCCAGGTTGGGCTGGGAGTTGCTGTCCATGTCGCCGAAGGTGTCAGCGTGGCCGTGGCGGTGGCTGTGGCTGACGGGGTAGCCGTAGGTGTATCGGATGGCGTAGTCGTCGCCGTGTTGGTTGCGGTTGATGTCTTTGTCGGCGTGAATGTACTGGTCGGACTGGGTG
>CAYPON010000342.1:0-3737 GCA_964412315.1 uncultured Anaerolineae bacterium
GAGCGTCCCGTCAGGCTGATTTCTGACGGTGCGGGAGTGAATCCCTCCCAAGGCGGCTGTGCCCCCTGCCTCATTGAGAAACGTATGCGCTAAATCGCCCAGGATGATCTCATCTCCCCGCCGGCAGTGCGTCAACACGGAAACCAGGTTGCCCATTGTCCCGCTCACGACCAGGAGGGCCGCCTCCTTGCCCATGCGTTCCGCGGCCATCTCCTGCAGCTTGTTGACGGTTGGATCCTCTCCGAACACATCATCGCCCAATTCGGCGCGGTATATCGCCTCCCGCATCGCTGGCGTGGGCAGGGTTACAGTGTCGCTGCGTAGATCAATCGGCATATCTCCACCTCAATACATTTTGACGATTTCCCGATAGCTGCGTGGCTGCCGGGATTGCAACAGTTGAAACTCGTCGCGATATTTGCGCGCCTCATCGAGGTCTATCGTAGCCACGGCGAAGGCTTCCTTTTCCTCCTCCATGGACAGGTAGCTTTCCCCGCGTGGCCCCACGATCAGGCTGTCGCCCAGGAAGGAATAAGTATACTCCTCCCCTACCCGGTTGGCGGCAACGACGAAACAAGAGTTCTCGAAAGCGCGGGCATAGTTATAAGCACGCCATTCTTCTTTGTGGGGCTTTTCCCAGTTCGCGCAAAGGCAAATCAGTTCCGCACCTTGCAAAGCCAGGCTGCGCGCCGCCTCCGGGAAGGCGATGTCCCATCCCACCAGTATCCCCACTGGCCCAAACGCGGTTTCGGCAACCACATAGCGAAATCCTGGGCGGAAAGCTAATCGCTCCTCGCCTTTCAGATGCACCTTTTCATACTTGGCAATCACTTCCCCCTCTGGATCAATCAGGACCGCCGCGTCATAGATGACGCTTTCCGGTTTGCCCTCCTCGACTATGCCCAGGAGGACGTGGGTGTTGAACTCATTGGCCCGTTTGGCCAGGTAGTTGGTAGCGTGGCCAGGCACATGCTCGGCAAAGTCGGTGAAACGCACGCCGCATTCGTAGCCTGTGAGAGCCAACTCGGGGAAGATGATCAAATCCGTTTTCTGTTGCAGGCAAATGCTTTCTACCCACTGGCCCAACCGGCTCAGGTTCTCCTCAGTTTCTCCCAGCTTGGGAGCGATCTGGGCAATAGCAATGGTCACTTCTCGCATCTTTTTTCCTTTCTATGCTTTTCGTGCTTCCGACTTTAACGTCTCCAAGACCTGCTGCAAATCATGCGGCAATGGCGCGGTAAACGTGCGTCGCTCGCCGCCGGGGGGCAACACAAGAGTCAATTGCCAAGCGTGAAGGAATTGCCTCGGCAAGCGGAAGGACGACTTGCGACGCCCATAAAGTGGATCGCCGACGACGGGATAACCAATGGCCGCAAAGTGGACCCGTATCTGATGGGTGCGCCCCGTCTCCGGCCTGGCCTCGACAAAGGTGTACTTGCCCAGGTACTCTCGCACACGATAGGCCGTGCGCGCCGGCCGTCCTCCGCTGGTGACGACCGCCATGCGCTGCCTGTGACGTGGATCCCGACCGATAGGGGCGTCTATCAGGCCGTGCATCGGTTGCAGCGTGCCCTCCAGCAGCGCCAGATATACTTTCTCGACCTGGTGATTTTTGAACTGCCCTTGCAGTTGTTCCAACGCCGCGACGTTCTTCGCTACGACGATGAGGCCGGATGTATCCTGATCCAGGCGATGGACAATTCCCGGCCGCTCACCCCCCTGCTTCGTCAACTCGGGGCAGTGGGCGAGAATGGCGTTTACCAGTGTCCCACTGTCGCGTCCGGCTCCCGGATGTACAACCAGGCCAGCCGGCTTGTTGATGACCAGAAGGTGTCGGTCCTCGTAAATGACATCGAGAGGGATAGGTTCGGGCTGGGGGAGGCCGCTTTCCGGGGCAGAAAGGGCGCATTCGATCACATCACCTATCTCAATCTGCTGCCCAGCCTTAGCCACTTTGCTATTGACTGTGATAACCCCTTCAGCGATCAGCTTTTGCACCGCTGAGCGTGAATAGTCCGTCAGCACCTGGGCCAGATGCCTGTCCAGGCGCTCCCCTCCATCCTCGACAATCCACCGCACGATGCGTTGCATGCCTATCAAAATGTGAAAAGGATCAGGCGGTTCTACGTCAAGAACCTGGTTGATCGAGTCTCTCGGGCTGTTTCACTTGCTTACCTGATAGGAAAAATAGGTAATAGGCTAGGATGATCACTCCGATGAAGATGGAACTATCAGCGACGTTGAACACGGGCCAGAAATGGAAGTCAATGAAATCAATGACCTTGCCGTAATGAAGGCGGTCTAAGAGGTTTCCGATAGCTCCCCCCAGTTGCAAGCCTAAGCTCACCTGCACAAGCCGTTGGTTTTGAGGTAGATGCCGATAGTACACCACTATGGCTATGACAACCACCACGGCGATGAGTGTGAAAAAAAGGCTGCCCTCGGGGAAAAGACCGAAGGCTGCACCTGTGTTCGTCACATGATTTAGCGTGACGATGGAGCGCAGGAAGGGGATCGGATTCCAGGGCGACTGGAAAGGTAAATAGCGCAAGACCAGGGCTTTGGTGAGTTGGTCTATCGCCAAGACAAAAGTTGCCACTCCCAGAAGCAGCAACTCGGATCGCCGTTTTTCCAACAAATGCTGCCTCCCCGGCCAATGATATCGTAAGTTATTCACGTTCGTCTGAAACGATGCGCTAGTGAAGCTCTTCCAACCGTTTCTGACAGGCTAGGCAGAACATCGCTTGCGGCAAGACTTTCAGGCGGGCTGGATCAATCAACTGCCCGCAGTTCTCGCAGGCCCCGAAGGTCCCTTTAGCAAGCTTCTCCAAAGCCAATTCGACCATTCCTAATTC
Source organism: uncultured Anaerolineae bacterium (assembly GCA_964412315.1). Classification (GTDB taxonomy): domain Bacteria; phylum Chloroflexota; class Anaerolineae; order JAAYEA01; family JAAYEA01; genus CAYPON01. The sequence continues at coordinate 2,856 of CAYPON010000342.1, forward strand.
GCGTTCCCGGTCCTGACGAAGGGCCAGGTTCTTGGCTTGCTCAAAGACCTCGGTAGCACTGTCCGCCATGTGGTTGCTATAGCCCGGATGTTCATCCGCGAACCCCTCTGGCTTGTGGCCCAAATCATGGCGCAGACGTGCCCGCTCCTTTGTAAGCTGCCTCTTCGCATGGTTCCTCAGTTCAACCGTGAGCATTGCAAACGCCTCCCTTTCGCCCACAAACGCATCACAAGTTAGTTTCTTATTTTACTCATATTCTTTTGAAAGGCAAATCCGTTTGGGATTGGCACAGCAGCTCCCTCCCGCAGGTTTCAAATACGCCGAGACATCAGGGGGAATGAACCTGTGGGATAGTTGCGGAGCCTGGAATCGCTGCTCCTGGGGATTGACATGGTTGGGATATTATGATACACTAGCCCCATCCCGCCGCCTGAAGGCGCAGCTCGCGCCCAATACGCGGAGAGGTTATTAGCGGAGCTATCAGCCCCAAAGCTGATCGCTGGAGGCTTTTGGTTATCAACTTGAAAAGGAGCTATCGGCATGAATGCACGCGAGCGATATGTAGAGGCCCTTCTTTTCGGCAAGCCGGACAAGGTTCCTCTCCAACCGGGTGGGCCGCGGGAATCCACCCTGCGCACCTGGCACCAACAAGGCCTGCCGGAGGGGGTCAACTGGTACGACTACCTGCTCGAAATCTTGGGGGTCGAACGGGAATCCACCAGGCCCCGCGTATCCCTGGATGTGTCTTTTAAGATGATCCCCTGGTTTGAGGAGAAAGTCCTGGAACACAAGGATGGTCATTACATCGTCCAGGACTGGATGGGCGCGATCACCGAGATCTCCGATGAATACGATTACACCTATATCCGCTCTGCCAAGGAC
>CAYPON010000343.1:0-3736 GCA_964412315.1 uncultured Anaerolineae bacterium
TGGGAATCTCGCGCTGTGCTTCGGTCATGGTTGGCATTTTGCCCTCTCCTCCGGCGGGATGCGCACCACCGCGCCATCTTTCTCCAACTGTTGTTGTAGTGCAGCTACATCCAAATCAGCAGGCCGGCATCCGGCAGCCACGCACATCGCCGCCGCCGTGCCGGCAGCCTGGGAGATGGCCATGTTGGGGGCCATGCTCCGCGCGGACTGAAAGGCGGGCTGGCTGGCGGAGATGCACCGCCCAGCGAGGAGCAAATTATCCAGATCGGCGGGCACCAGGCTGCGATAGGGGATTTCGAAGCCGAGATGCTCCAGGAAGCGCCTCTTGCCATAATAGGCGGGGACGGGATTGGAGCTGACGGCGATGGAATCGGATTGAGGCCGTCCTGAGAGCGCATCCTCCTCGGTGATGGTGTAAAGGCCGAGGATGCGCCGCGTCTCGCGCACGCCGATGGTCGCCGCCGTGTCCACCAGTTGCACGTCGGGAAATTCCTGACGCAGCTTGGCGAGATACTCCTCCAGGAGGAGCCGCGCTTTAATCTCCGCTGCCGTCAGATCGCTGACATCTGAGCCATCTATCTCGCTCAGATAAGGCCCCCAGCGCGTCGTCAGCCCGTTGATATACAGGCGGCGCTCGTCCGGCTTCGGCGCAGGGATGCCCATCACGCGATACATCAGCGTCACGCTCATCATCCGCTGCCCAGCTTTCTCCACCTTTTCGTAGCGCGCACCAGCGCGGGCGGCCACGTCGCCGTCGCCTGTGGCGTCCACGTAAATGCGCCCCTGGATAGCCTGCCGCCCCGACTTGTTCTCCACGATGATTGCCTCGATGTTGTGATCTTTCGCCAGCGCGTCGCTGAAGGTTGTGTGCAGCATGATCCGCACGCCGGCCTCGTTGAGCATTTCCAAAGCCACCCGCTTGAGCACCTCCGCATCAAAGCTGACGGCGTAGGGACAAAGGCCCGGCTTCAGTTCGCCGAAATTGCCGTGCGCCGTGCAGCCACCCGCACCGCCCACGGCGATAAGGCGATCCACCAACTCTTGCGCCAGGCCGCGCACCGTCTGTATATGGTCGGGCGGATGTTCGTTGCGAAAGCCGTTGAAACTCGTCACCAGCCCGGCTGTGGCCATGCCACCCAGGTAGCCGTATCGTTCGATCAGCATCGTCTTGGCCCCGCTTCGGGCGGAGGCCAGAGCCGCCATAATGCCTCCCGGCCCACCGCCGACGACAACGACATCGCGCTCGGCGACGACGGGTAAGTCTTTGGCTGGTTCGCGAATTGTTCTCATGGCAAATGCCTCCGAGATATAACTAAAAAGCGTGCATCAGCACGAAAAACGGGGAGTTTACAGTAGCAAAACGAGCTCCAGCTATTGGCCAGAGAAAAGATGCCTAATGATAGAGCATACCCCAGGCATTTCAGGTAGGCCAACGCTGGCAGTATTGCTCGGCTTGGAGGCTAGAGATTGAGATGATAACGCTTAGTCGTCTGCCACTCGTTTGACAGAGGGAGCATCAAACTCAGTGCAAGTACTTGCTGCAGGATAAGGATGATGGCAGATCATGGTTGGTTCTTATCAGTTTCACCGGAGGATTCGGGTTTACCTCCAACTAAACGGTCCATACACATGAGAAGCTGGATCTCCGCATTTCTCAATACGTTCACAGTATCCTGTATAGCAAGCACTTGCTGCTTATTCAGTTGTACCGCTTGTTCCCTAACTTGCCAGATATCTACAGGGAAACCAAGACCATAAGCGCCAACTTGTATCGCTTCTTCGATGACCTTGTATGCCAACACTGAAGCGCGGTCCAAATCGAGAGCATCGCATTTGTATTTACCAAGCAATGCATAGGCGAAAGGTTCTCCGCTGCCAGATGCATACGGTCTTTTTTCAATCCACTCTGGCGTGCCCTCCCTGGTGATATGTAGTATGCGCGGCTGGGGCGTGTATTCAGCAAAGATAAAGTCCCCCGGGTGCAAGCTCAGTAACTGATCTGGCTCTCGAAAGAACTGGGTGCGAAAGTCTATCTGCAATAGTTCAGAAATCGACTGTTTGATTACCTGAGCTATCTGATCTCTCAAATTGGCCAATGGCTGGTCATTCGGCAGCAAACCAATATGCTCCTGTACTCGTTGAGCCAATGCTACTTCCCCTGATGCTGCCCATACACATCTCTCATTGAGTTTATAGATTTTTTGGCCTTCGCTCCGAAACGGGCCGGCCGTGAGCTGCGAGTCAGAAGCCATTACTATTCCATCAGATGCAGGGATTGCCAGAATGAGTGTCATCCTAACACAACATCCTTGACTAAAGATTTGGCCGCGTATTCAGGCGCCTCAGAATACACTCGGCGAAGCAGTTCGTTGAATCCAAGTCTTGAGACTTCTCTCACGACTTGCTGTAGCTTTTCCAACATTCCTGAGTCCACGTTTTGCTCTACCTTAGCCGCTTCTATATCTCCTCGCCTGGTAAGGTAATATTCTGCATATTGCTGCATCGAGTGTGGCAGTTGCATGATTAGCCCTGCATCTAGCAACTGATCCAAGACAGAGTACACTTCCAAGCTATACGGCCCGTATAGATATGGCTCGAACTTGAAATATTCGGGTATCTCTCCCCGATGCCGCCACCAGAATAGGAATAGCGCTTTCATAAGGCGTATCCTATCTAAAGGGGCTACCTTTAGGGCCAGTAGCACCCAGCCTCCTTTGGTGACCATCTCTCTCCTCCTTTTTGCTTTTGTTGGCGCAAGACTCCCGGTTCATTTGGGCAAAATACATTTTAGCACAGAAATCGCCCTGTGTCAAGTTTTATATAGAACAAATGTTCCAATGAGTCTATCCCATTACTGTCCACAGTCTCGGATGTTCCGCCAGATAGTGCATCGTCAGGCGGAATTTCTCCCGCAGATGCCGCGCCAGGCTTTCCATGCCCCACATCTCGGACGTGCCATGCTCGACGACAATGACGCCCACTCCTAGCTCCACGTAGCGCTCCCGTTTCTGCCAATAGGATGCGCCGTCGTAACAGACGATGAGCACGTCGGAACCGAAGTCTATCATATCCTTATCCGGCCCGCCGCAGCCCACACCCAAAGAGGGCCGCGAGACTTTCATCTGCGGATCGCCCATCACTCGCACACTGTCCTCGCCCAGAACCTTCACCTTGCGGGCGATATACCGTGCGAACTCGGCCAGCGTCATCTCCTCGATCTGATAGACGGCGTGCCAGCGCGTTTCATCTTGGGCGATAAAGCGGGTCAATCCCAATCCCCTGGCCCAGGAATCGCGAATGCCGATCTCCGGCCAGTTGTCCCAGGTGTCATGGGCGCGCAGGACGACCATCCCTGTCTCGTCCAGGAAACGCTTCTTGGTTATTCCCGGCTCGATCTCCCGGTATTCCTTCTCCGCTGGGCCATGCTCCCAGAAAGTCGGTTCGTGCGTGATGAAAAGCTCGCACCCCAATTGATGAGCGGCGCGGAGGTTATGGATCGTGGCCATCCATCCTACACCGACGGTATGGATCTCCCGTGTGGGATCGCCCGCCTTCACCGTGTCCACCGTGCGGCTGCGATCCACCCACGGCGAGTTGACCAGTAGATATTCGCGGATGTCGTTTGTGTTCAAGGATCTCCTTTCTCGCTGCTATCCCAGGTAGGCACTCTCTCCCATCATCTGCAGATAGCTCCCCAGCTTTTCCCGTCGCGCCAGGAAAGCGGCGAACAGGCCAT
>CAYPON010000344.1:0-3733 GCA_964412315.1 uncultured Anaerolineae bacterium
GCCTTATACGTCAATGGCCACTATCTGGCCACCGTCACCGACAGTTCATTCCTGGGAAACCTGCGGCTGGGACTGAGCGCCTGCGCCCATTCTGAGCCCAATGTGGATGCCCGCTTCGATAACTTTGCCGTGTATGCGGTTGAGGGGACGACTGGCATTGAAGTGATAGGGCCGGCGGAGGCGATGAGCACCTCTGTGGAAAGCAAAGCAGCCCCTGAGCCCTAGCTGAGCAGTCAACCGTGCCGAAGCGCGCTACGAACCGGTAAACCGAAAGGCCCAACCTGACACAGGCTGGGCCTTTTCTGCTTCTAATCCGCTTTAATCCGCTAAATCCGCTGACTATCACTTCTTCGCGAACTGCGGATCCGTGATGCGCTTGGATTCGCCCCTTTTCTCCTTCGAGGTCTTCTTTTTCCTCTCCAGCCAGGCGTCGAAAGCAGCCCCATCCACCGGCACATTCACCGGCTTCTTGGTGAACCCGGAGAGCATGATGGCATCGGCCAGTTCCAGGCTATTGATCGCCTCCTCACCAGGCACGAGCAGCGGCTCGCCGTAGAGGATGGCGCGGGCCACGTTGCGCACGATGGCTGCATGGCCGGTCTCGCGCGGTTCCACTGGCACCTCAACTTCGCGCCATTCCGGCCTGCCCCACATCTGGTCTGTCGAGTCGGAGAAGGCGCGCACACCGGCAGGTATCTCCCAGAAGCGAATCCTGCCACCCTCCAGGACCAACTTCCCCTTCTCCCCCAGGAACTCTAGCCGTGTGGCGGTGGGAGCTTCATTGACAGTCTCATATACATACCCCGTCGCGCCGTTGGGATACTCCAATAGCGCAGCAGCTACATCTTCGACCTCGATGCGGTGGTTGCGGATCGCTGCATAGGCAGTAACACGCGACGGCAGCCCACCCAGCCAGGTGAAGAGATCCAGCCCGTGCGGGCCTTGATTCATCAGCACGCCGCCACCTTCGCCGCGCCAGGTCGCCCGCCAGGTGGCCGAATCGTAGTATGCCTGGCTGCGGAAATGGGCATCAATGAGCATGGTGCGATAAATTTCGCCCAGCCGTCCTTCGGCGACGAGCTTGTGCGCCGCCTGAGACTCAGGCAGGGCGCGTTGCTGGAACATGACGGAGAAGATTTTGCCTGTTTCCTTCGCCACGCGGATCATCTCTCCCGCGGCGGAAACCTGCACCGCCATCGGCTTTTCGCTGATGACGTGTAGCCCGGCCTTCATCGCCTCGATAGCGATAGGAGGGTGAAAGTAATGCGGGGTAGCGATGAGCACGGCATCCACCAGGCCGCTGTTGATGAGGGCAGTGGCATTGTCGAAGCCGGGGACGTCGAAGTTCTCCATCGCCGTCTTGAGCGCCGTGCGGTCAATATCGCACACCGCGGTCAGTTTGACCTCCGTGATTTTGGGCATGTTGGCGGCATGGCCAGTTCCCATGCCTCCCACGCCGATGATGCCAAAGCGAACAATATCCATGAAACTGCCTCCTTAGTAAGGTTTATCGGGATCGGTAAACAGCGAAATGCGGTTCTATTCTACTCTATATTGAAAAATCGCCAAAGCCTGATATATACCTTTCCGAAAGCTTGGAGCTTTCGGAAAGGTTTAGGGGGCCTCCTCTCGCAATTCGGCGTCGTCCCAATACGAATCGTTGAATTTGACGCGATATTCCGGAAAGCCCCGTACAAAGACCGTGACGATGTCTCGCTGCACGATAGCCGATACAGAAAGTTGCATCCAGACATTGTAATCCACACGCGGTTCAGACCAGACAATGTTGGCGGATCGCCAGTCAGTGCCGCCGTAAGGGTCAATGCCCACTGCCACGCGATAGTGGCCAGGCTCAACGACGGTATCCGGATTGCTATCCTGGCTGCTCCACACCTGCACCCAGATGGAGAAAGTACAATGCCCACCAGGCACCACGTTCACCTGCTGGAAGATGCCAGCATTGTGCGTGGCGTAGGTATTAAAATACTTCTGCGAGAACCGCCCGCTGCGGACACGGCGCGTGCCATAAATCTCGGCGTCCTCCGGTTTGTATTCCGGACGCCGGTTGTATCCCTCCTCCTGGCCAGGCCCTTCCTGCCACCACGGATGCCATCCCTCGGCGATGGCGACCTCCAAGGCTCCGCGCACGCTGAATCCCTCCTCGAATTGCGCATTGCGCAGGAGATTCCCGGCAGGATACCGAATCGGCGTTGGTGTCGGCGGCGGCGTATCCGTAGGTGGCGGCGTAGCGGTAGGGGGAATGACGATTTTGGTGCGCGTGGGCCGCGGTGTAGGGGTGCTGGTGCCTCGCGCCTTCAGCGTCTGTTTCGGATGGGGCGTGCGTGTATCCGTCGCCGTGGCAGAGGGACTCGGTGTCGCGACAGGGGTATCGGTTGCCACCTCGACGGGCCTATCCACGTCAGTGGGGGCCATGGTCTCAGTAGGCGTAGCGGTGTCGGTCGGCGTCAGGGCGGGAGAAGGCACCGATGTCATCAGCCGGGAGCGAGAGGACGCGCTACTCGCCATCAAGCCTAGAGCGATAGCCGCGATAACGGCTGCTGCTGCGACGAGCAAGGTCCAAAACTCCCAGGGGCTGCCACGGCGCTGTCTCAGTCGCTGAATGTAGCGCCGAGGCAGGCGACGGGGAAGCTCCGTAGAAGCGGGCGAACCTGCGGGTTCCAGGGCAGGCACGGGCGTGGGAACTCTCGACGGGGCGGAGGCTGGCCGCACCGACGGCGGAGCCTTACTGATGGCGGAACGCTCTTCAGGAGGGATTTCAGAAACCGCCTGGCGCAATGCATCAGTCAGAGCCTGCACTGTGGGGTAGCGCTCTTCTTTCCGTCGAGCCATCGCCTTGAGGATGACCTCTTCCACGCTTTCCGGGACTTGCGGATTCAGCACCGTGGGTACCCGTGGATTCCCGCGCAGGACGGAGTAGGTAAGTGTGGTCATCAAGTTGGCATCGAAGGGGGGATATCCAGTGAGCATCTCGTAGAGGAGAACCCCCAGCGCGTACACGTCGGCCCGTTGGTCCACGCTTCCCTCTTCTTCGAACTGTTCGGGCGCCATGTAACGTGCGGCAGCAGTGCGCGTTTCAGTGGCCACTCCGGGAAGCGGGTCGGTCTCGCCGAAGCCAAAGAGCCGGACATCCTGATCCCCGGTTATGAGGATGTCGTCCGGCTTGAGATTCCCATGGATGATCCCTTTAGCATGAGCCGCATCCAGAACTTCCGCCACTTGCCCGATGATGCGCAGCGTCGTTTCCAGGTCAAAGGGTACTCTGCGACGTTCTTCCAGGAGGTCGGCGAGCGATTTCCCTTCTGAATGCTCCAGGGCGATATAGCAGTAATCCTCGACCTGGCCGCTCTCGTACACGCGAGGGACGCGCGGATCCTGCAAAGCGCCGATGGTTTGGGCTTCCCGCGTCAGGCGAACGATGTTTTCCGGGCTTCGGCGGTGAGGCGTCAACACCTTGAGGATGACCTGGCGCTGCGCGTCATGCGCCAGATAGACGATGGTTCGCCCGTTATCGTCAAGTTGCTTATCCAGTTCGTACTTGTCCAGCAGTTCTGCGATTTTGAAGCTCCTTTTTTCGCGGGGAGGTATAGGATAATCAGCTTCATAGCTTCTATTATAGCCTTTTTGCGCGGCTATGACAATCCCCAGGTAGAGACGCATAGGGCTTTCCCAAACTACTGTCATTGCGAGCGGAGCGAAGCAATCTCATGCCCCT
>CAYPON010000345.1:0-3712 GCA_964412315.1 uncultured Anaerolineae bacterium
TTGCCGGTGGGACTGACCAGCGGGGCGGAGGTGTTGGATGTGTGGCTTTCGCCGCCGCTTCCGCCAGAGGTCTGCGTCCAACGCCTGTCCGCCCAATTGCCGGCGGGCCTGAGCATCATCCGCGCCTGGGAGGTTGATCTTGCTTTGCCCTCGTTGCAGTCCTGTATGCGCTGGGCGGAGTATCACGTCACTTTGTGCTCTGACCGAGCGAGGGCAGACATAGAACAAAGGGTTGCCAGGTTTCTGGCCGCGGAGACTCTGCCGCGGCAACGGCTTCACAAGGGCAAAATGAGGACATACGATTTGCGCCCACTGGTCGCCCGACTTGCGCTTGTAGAAGGAGATGAAGTGCAGCTTGATATGCGGCTGGCGTCCAGCAGCGAGGCCACAGGGCGAGTTGATGAGGTCCTGGCTGAGTTGGGCTTGCAGGAAGTGGTTTGCGCTATCGAACGAACCCAGCTCATCTGGGAAGAGCACAGTCTGTAGCCTCAAGCTTTATGCCTGAGGCTCACGCACCCGTGAAGGGTGCGGCTACCAATCAGTCGGAGTAAAGGAGACGATCATCTCATGCGAAGACTTTGGGCGCCTTGGCGCATGAAATACCTCACCGCCGAGAAAGCGAGCGGCTGCATCTTTTGTGAAAAAGCGGCGGAAAACAGGGATCGGGAGAACTTGATCCTCTGGCGCGGCGAGAACGGTTTCATCCTGTTGAACCTGTATCCTTACAACAACGGCCATTTGATGGCCGCCCCCTACCAGCATGTGCCTTCTATTGAGGATTTGAGCCTCCCGGTGCTGGCCGATCTTATGTCTCTGGTGCAGAAAAGCCTGGCCATCCTGCGCCACGCCATGCATCCTGACGCTTTCAACGTGGGCATCAATATCGGCACGGCGGCGGGCGCCGGCATCGTCGAGCATGTCCATATCCATATTGTCCCCCGCTGGCACGGCGACACCAGCTTTATGCCGGTGCTGGCCGAGACGCGGGTTGTGCCAGAGTTTTTGGAGAGTACCTATGATCTGCTGAACAAGGCGCTACGGGAGCTGGAGCAGGCAAAGTGAGCTGATGACCTTTTTCTTTTGGTATCCCGCGAAAAGAAGGGGAAAAGGATGCAGCGGGAAGCTGTGATCGTTAGCGCGGTACGCACGGCTATTGGCCGTTTCGGAGGGGCGCTCGTGCCCCTGTCCGCGCCGCACCGGGAGCCTTTCAGTCCCGCAGGCCGAGATACCGCGCTGATGCCAGCAGCACGACTCTGGCCAGCCGTTCTACCTCAGCCAGAGCGACATATTCCGGCGTGGCGTGGGCGCGCTGAAAGCCGCAGCCGTAATAGACAGCCGGCACGCCCGCTTCGTTCACAAAGTCCGAGACGTCGGCCACGGCGGTAAAGCCGCCGGGAGGCAAAGGTTGGCCGGTCACTTCCTGATGGGCCTGCTGCAGCAGACGCACGATCGGCTCATCCTCGCGCACCCGGAATCCATCCTTGGCCTTGACCAGGTCGAGGTGAATTGTGGTTGCGCTGCGCCGCCGAAGGGGCTCGAGCCGGGCCTGAAACTCCGCCTCCACCTGCGGGAAGCGCTTCTCGGGTGCATAGCGTCGCGTACCCACGATCCGACAGGTGGTTGGCACGCGGTTGTAGAAATCGCCGCTCTCGAACTGGCCGATGAACACCGTCTCCGGGCCTACATAGGGCAGCGCGGTCTCCTGGCTCAGTTCCTCGTTCCAGGCACGCAACGTGTTGGCCACCTCCAGGCCGATCAATAGGGGATGCGGCAGATCCCTGGGCGCCGCCACCTCGTGTACCGGCTCCCCTGCCCGCCGGATCGTGATCTCAAAGGTGCTCATCCCTTTGCCGATGACCGGCACCACATCCGAGGGCCCCTCTACGTTGATCACGGCATCGCCGTAGATGCCACGCTGGATGAGGCAGGCGAGTACCTGGCCGCGGCCCAGTGGCGCCTCATGCAATCCATAGCCGCAGATGAGCAATCGCCCGCAAAACCGCGCGCGCAGCGGCGCCAGGAGGCGCGCGACTTCCAGGACCGCCGCCATGGCCCCCTTCATATCGGCCGCACCGCGCCCGTAGAGCACCCCCTCGCGGATTTCCGGAGGGTCGTGAGGCACAGGGATGACATCCAGGTGGCCGGCAAGCTCCAACGTTGGACCGGGGCGGCTCCCCTCCAGGTAGGCGTACACGGCGGGGGAAGCCGGGTATGTCTCGTCCATTTGCACCGGCAGGCCCAGCTCGCGGAGGAGCGCGGCGTAAAGGAGCGTCACCTGGCGCGAGTCCCCCGTCGGGCTGGGGACCCGCAGCAGGTCGAGCGCCAGTTGGCCGAGCCGCGCTGCATCCAGGCGGGCCAGCAGCTCTCTTATCGCACCGCCCATGGCGCCCTCCTATAGCCCCTCAAGCACGACGCCGATGCTGGTCTCCAGGATCTCCATCATCTCATCCAGTTCATCCTGCGTCACGATCAGTGGCGGCGCCAGGGCGATCCAATCGGGATCATAGCGGATGATCAGGCCACGGCGCAACGCCTCCCGCCCGATCCGCAGGCCGATCCTCACTTCCTTGGGGAACGGCTCCTTGGTAGCAGGGCCTTTGACCAGTTCAACGCCCAAGAGCAGCCCTTTGCCGCGCACCTCGCCCACGATGCCGAAGCGTGCCAGGCCCTCCAGACGCCGGCGAAGGTAGGCTCCCCTCTCCCGCGCCTGCCCAGGCAGATCCCGTTCCAGGAGTTCGCGGATCACCGCCAATGCCGCCGCGCACGAAAGGGGATTGCCACCGTAGGTATGCCCGTGGGAGAACTCGACGCCCGCCTCGGCGGGGCCCCAGAAGGCGGCCGCCACCCGCTCGCTGTAAGCGATGGCCGACATGGGGGCATAGCCGCTGGTCATCCCCTTGCCCATGCATAGGATGTCTGGGGTAACGCCAAAGGTCTGCGCGGCGAACATCTGCCCGGTTCGTCCAAAACCGGTGAGCACCTCGTCGAAGATCAGGAGCACCTGGAACTCATCGCAGATCTGCCGCAAGATCGGAAAGTACTCCGGCGGCGGGGTGATGATCCCACCGGTATTGCCGATCGGCTCCATAATGACGGCGGCCACCGTCTCTGGCCCTTCCATCTCGATCACGTCGCGCACGATGCGCGCACAGAGCAGGTCGCAGGATGGATAGCTGTGCCGGTAAGGGCAGCGGTAGCAGTGTGGCGTCTGCACATGGATAAAGCCGGGCGCCAAAGGCTCGAACATCCAACGGCGCCGCGTGGTGCCCGTGGCGCTCAAAGCTCCCAGGGTTGCGCCATGGTAGCCATGGTAGCGCGAGATGACCTTGAACTTGCCGGCGTGGCCCGTCTGGCGGTGATATTGCCGGGCTAGTTTCATCGCTGCCTCGGTGGCTTCGGAGCCGCTGTTGAGCAGCTTGACCGTGTCGAGGTCGCCAGGGGTGATCTGGGAGATCAGTTCGGCCAGCTCAATGGCAGCGGGGTGGGTGGCGTGCAAGGGCGGCGCGAAGGCCATGCGCTCCAGTTGGGCCTGCAGGGCCTGGATCACCCGCCGGTTGTTATGCCCGACATTGACCACGAAAATGCCGGAGAGGCCATCCAGGTAGCACTTGCCATCCACATCCCAATATCGCACCCCGTCGGCCCGCTCCAGGATCAGCGGCTCTTGAATCCATTCCTTCATCTGCTGGAAATCCAGCACGATGTGCCGCAG
>CAYPON010000346.1:0-3660 GCA_964412315.1 uncultured Anaerolineae bacterium
ATGGGAGCTTCAGCACCAGAGGGCGGCAGTCACAACCCAGGCGTTGCATCACCTGCTCATCCAGACGGGCAACGCGAAAAGTCTTGTTCAGTTCCTGGGTTTCGCCCGGTATCCCCAGATGCCGCTTCAGCCGGTTATACCCTTCTACCACAATGCCGGTGCTGGCGCCGGCCCCAATGTCCAAAGGCACTCGATCCGGCTCATGGTGACGCAGAGCGGCCAGCGCTCGCTCTCGTGAAGTCATCTCAGCCATCGTGTTTACCCTCCCGATATGGTGCGGCGTGCTCATTGTGCCAGGTTTCCCAGCCACTGTCAAATTGCCCTCCACTGTTACGACAAACAGAAGGTTGACAGCGGAAGCGAACTGTGTTAAAGTGGCTTCGCAAAAGGATGAGCCGAGGAGGAGAATAGTTAATGGATGACCACTGGCGCGCCTCAATCATTGATAGCGAAATCCAACAACGTCAGGAGGAAGGATACGATGTAGCCGCCCTGCGGGATCGCTTTGAGCGGAGTGGGGCGTCCGGCCTTTCGGTGGAGGCTTATGAATCTTTCTGGCAAGAGTTGGATGCCCTGCCGGCCCCCAGAGCCTTTCCCTACGAGGAGCCATCGGATTTGGAGGACATCCGCGCCCTGCGGCCTGAAGGCCCTCGCCGCATCAAGCTATCGCTGGCGGAGGATGTGCTGGCGGATAAGATGCTGGGGGCCTGGCTGGGCCGTTGCGCGGGCTGTCTGGCCGGCAAGCCGGTGGAAGGTTGGCCTAGGGAGAGGATTCGGCAGTATCTGGAGGCGGGGAACGAATACCCCCTGGCAGGCTACATGCCCTATATCCTGGCCGCGCCGGAGGAAAGTCGCGTTCGCCCACAAGTGCAGCCCTGGACGCGCGGCTATATCAGTGAAGCGCCCCGCGACGACGATACCGATTACACCATCCTGGGGCTACATATCGTCGAGCGGCATGGGCGGGATTTCACCACTGAGGACGTGGCGCAGGAGTGGCTGGAGACCCTCCCCTATCTGCGCACTTACACAGCGGAGCGAATCGCTTACCACAACTTGGTGCTCGGCCTGGAGCCGCCAGCCACGGCGACTTATCGCAACCCTTATCGGGAGTGGATCGGCGCCCAAATCCGCGCCGATGGTTTCGGCTATGTGAATCCGGGTGACCTGCAGTTGGCCGCGGAATATGGCTGGCGCGACGCCCGGCTCTCCCATGTCAAGAACGGCATCTATGGCGAGATGTGGGCCGCTGCCATGATCGCCGCTGCCTTTACGACGGACGACATCGAGAAGATCATCCGCATCGGGCTGAGCGAAATCCCAGCCAACTGTCGCCTGGCCGAGGCCTTGGGGAGGAGCATGGCCGCTTTCTCCACGCATCCCACCTGGGAACAAGCGTGGGATGAGCTATTGCAACTCTATGGGGGCTATCATCGCGTGCATACGATCAATAACGCCGTGATCGTCGCCCTGGGCCTGCTCTATGGCCGGGGGGATTTCTCCAAGACGGTCAGCATCGCCGTCATGGGTGGGTTGGATACGGATTGCAACGGGGCGACCGCCGGATCGGTCATCGGAGCTATGCTGGGCGCGAAACGAATACCGGAAGCGTATGTGGCTCCTCTGAACAACACCTTGCGCAGCGCGGTGTTCGGGTACGACGGCACCAGGATCAGCGATCTGGCCAAACGGACGCTGGCCGTCGCCAGAAGCAAGTGAGGTGTAGAGATGAAGATCAAACATTCTGTTATCACCGGATTTTTAGGAAAGCAAGTGGATCGTTTCACCGAATATCAGCCTTCTCGCACCTTCGCCGAGAAGGTGGCCCTGGCGCAAAAGGTCGTCGGCCTGCAGGGGCTGGAAGTGGTCTACCCGGTGGACTTTGAGAATGTGCAGGGAACGATCAAGCTGGTGCGCGATTCAGGGCTGAAAGTGTCGGCGGTCAATCTGAACCTGAAGCAGGATGTCAAATGGCGGCGCGGCTCCCTCACCGCGCCGCAGGCCCGTATTCGCGCCGACGCCGTGGCCGACATGCACACGGCGATGGACATCGCAGCGGAGATGGGCGCGAACCTGGTCACCTGCTGCCCGCTTATTGATGGGCATGATTACGCCTTTCAGATTGACTACGCCGAGCGCTGGCGTTGGCTGGTGGAGGGGGTGCGCGAGGGGGCGAAGCATCGCGGCGATGTGCGGGTGAGCATGGAATATAAAAGCGCGGAGCCGCGCACGCGCACCATCCTGCCCGATGCAGGCCGTGCCCTGCACATGTGCTACCAGGTCGGCCTGGCGAACGTGGGGGTTACGCTGGACCTGGGGCACGCCTTCGCCGCCGCCGAAGCCCCTGCCGAGTCCCTCTGTCTGTTGGCGGATGTGGGGAAGCTTTTCTACATCCACCTTAACGACAACCCCGGCGATTGGGACTGGGACATGCTGCCCGCCTCGGTGCATTTCTGGGATTTTCTGGAGGTCTTTTACTACCTGAACCAGTTGCGGTGGGAAGGGTGGTTCGCCTACGACATCGTGACCAAGCAGGGGGACCCGGTGGAGACCTTCTCCTCGACAGTCAAGATCGTGAACGCGCTGGATGCGCTGGTGCAGAAGCTCGATCCGGCCAAGCTGGGCGCGCTGATCAAGGCGGGGATTCCCGCGCCGACCTTCGAGTATCTGGTCACCGCGCTGCTTTGAAGTCAGCAGATTAAGCCGATTGAAGCGGATTTATAAACCAATAATCTGCTCCATCTGCTTAATCCGCTGACTAAGAGATGGGCCTCCTCGGATTCGAACCAAGGACCAACCGGTTATGAGCCGGCCGCTCTGCCCCTGAGCTAGAGGCCCACGATGTTGGCTAGATTTTACCATCATTGGCATGTTTTGGCAAGTTGAGGAAGGTGAGGAAGACATGGGTATTTATTTCAAATCGCAGGGCTACCGCGAAGGCTACACCCACATCGTGGGGCCGGAGAATAGCCCCCTGAAGTTCATCTCCTTCGGGCGGCTGCAGCTCCCCATCGAGAGCGCGCCTTATACGGCCCAGACGGGCGGCAATGAGGTGGTACTGGACATCCTGGCCGGCGTCGCTGATGTGGCCGTCAAATGCGGCGACACAACGTACCAGTTCGACGGCATCGGTGGCCGCAAGACCCCCTTCGAGGGGCGGCCAACGCTGGTCGTCTTGCCCCCCGGCAGCCAGTACTCGGTCAAGGCGCGCTCGACCATGCTGGATATCGCCGTCTGCGCTGGCCCGGCGCCGGGCGGTGGCACTCCCGCCGTCATCGGCCCGCAGGATAGCGGCACGAGAGTGGTCGGCCAGGCCAATTTCCAGCGGCAGGTGCACGAAGGCACGGTGGGCACGGGCAAGACAGTGCGGCTGATGGTCGGCGAGACGCTGGGCAAGCCGGGCTGTTGGTCGAGCTACCCGCCGCACAAGCACGACGAAGAGAGGCCGGGCGAGGTGCCGCAGGAGGAGGTCTACTTTTACCAGATACAGCCCAAGCAGGGCTTCGGCATCCAGGTGCTCTACGACGCGCCCGACCGAGCGGATGGCCGGGATGCCGCCTTCGTGATACACGATGGGGACACGCTGGTGCTGGATCATGGCTATCACCCCTTCGTTTCCGCGCCCGGCTATCAGGGGCATTACGTCTGGGTGCTCTACGC
>CAYPON010000347.1:0-2675 GCA_964412315.1 uncultured Anaerolineae bacterium
GCCGGCGTGATGAGCAATTGCTTGACGAGGGCGGGCTTGGGTTGGATGGTGTTTTCCATGAGCTATGCTCCTGATGAATAAAGCGGATGCAGCGAGCAGGTCGGCTGCATACGCTGTCATGGGGCAGCTTCGCACAACGTCACTGCCTGTCAATAGCTTTCTTGATCCTCTCCAGCGCTTCCGCCAGGATGGAACGCGGACAGGCGATGTTGATCCGCTCAAAGCCCTCACCCTCCGCGCCAAAGATGAAGCCTTCATCCAGGTAGACTCTGGCTTCGTCCAACATCAGCCGCTGCAATGCCTCTTTGTCTAACCCCAAGCGACGACAGTCGAGCCAGATGAGGTAGGTGCCTTCCGGGTGCACGACGGTGATGCGCGCGATATGCCTGGACACATATTCTTCCAAATAACGCAGGTTGCCTTCGATATAGTCCAGCACCTGATCAAGCCACTCTTCTCCATAGTTATAGGCGGCCTCAACGGCGACGACGCCAAAGGGGGTTATCCCATACAGGCCGTTGCTGCGCAGCGTCTGCTCGAATCGGGAGCGCAGCTCGTCGTCGGGGATGATGATGTTCGATATCTTCAGCCCGGCCAGGTTAAAGGTCTTGCTCGCCGCGCTGCAGATGAGGGCGTGTTGGGCGAAATCCGCGCTGATGCCGGCGAAGGGCGTGAACCGATATCCCTTGAAAATCAGGTCGCCGTGTATCTCATCCGAGACCTCCAGGATGTTCTTGGCCAGGCAAATCTCGCCGAAGCGAGCCAACTCATCCCACGTCCAAACACGTCCTACGGGATTGTGGGGGCTGCATAGGATCGCCATCTTCACCAGTGGGTCGCGAACCTTTTGCTCCAGATCGGCGAAATCCATGCCATAGCGACCGTTGTGCAAGGCGAGAGGGTTGCCAACAACAAGACCGCCGTTGTTCTGAACGGCGGCGAAGAAGGGATAGTAGACCGGTGGTTGGATGAGCACCTTTTCCCCTGGGGCAACGAAGGTGCGGACGAGCAGGTTGAGCGCGGTCACCACGCCGGGCGTCGTGCAAATCCATTGGGGGGTGATCTGCCACCCCTGCCGTCTCTTCATCCAGTTGACGACAGCCGCGTAATAAGAGTCTGTTTTCTCCGTGTAGCCGTAGATGCCATGTTGCGCCCGTGCCACCAGGGCGTCCACGACCGGCTGTGGGCTGGGGAAGTCCATGTCGGCCACCCACATCGGCAAGATGCGGTTCTCGCCGAAGCATCTGTCCGTGTGTACCCAGCGAGGTCCGCCCGCTCCTCCCGGCATGAACTCCCACTTGACGGAATTGCTGCCGTGGCGGTTTACCTCTCTGTCGAAATCGTATTGCATGGCCCTCCCTGTTTATCATAAGACCTCGGAGGTCTTTTGTGCGTTTTACGCGGCGGCTGAACCGCCAACCTCGTATTTCCCCTGTATTCCCTTCACCTCTGTGACCTGAACGGCGTAGAGGGAGCCGAAGGAAGCCGCCAGCCGTCGGGCAACGTCAGGGTGTCGGTCAATGAGATTGTTTCTCTCCCGTGGGTCCTCGATCAGGTTGTACAACTCATCCGGCTGGCCCTCCGGGCGGCGGATGTAGCTCCATTCCATGGTGCGGATGCAGCGATCCGGCGCTTCATGATAGCCGGTGACGATCACATCGCGGATGGAGGACACCTCGCCGCGAATGAGCGGCACCATGCTGCGACCATGCATGGCCTCGGTGTTGTTACCCAAGCCGATGGCCTCCAGGAGGGTGGGCAGGATGTCCTGGAATTGGACGAGAGCGGCTAACCGTCGCCCGCCATATCGCCCGCTAGGGAGGCGGATCATGAAGGGCACTTTGAGCAGTTCGCTGTACATGCGGTCGCCCCCCTTCAGGAACTTGCCGTGATCGGCCAAAGGGTGACCATGGTCGGCGACCAGGACGATGATCGAGTTGTCCATATATCCCAACTCGGCGATTTTGTTGAGCAACTGGCCCACGTAATAGTCTACATAGGCCACCTCGCCAGCGTACAGACCGCGCGTATAGGCTATCTCTTCCGGCGTGAAATGGTTCGCTGCTGGTCCCCCGCAAGGGAGGATGATCTTCTTGCCTTTGTAATTGGGATCGGTGTAGTGGTCGAATTCCTTTGGAGGCGTCCACGGCTCATGAGGATCGAAGGAGTCCCACCAGAGGAGGAAAGGCTCTCGCCGCGTCTTGTTCTCCTCCAGCCATTGGATGGCCAGGCGAGCCAGTTGCGCGCAGTAGTGGTCATCGGCCTTTTCAAAAGGTTCGATGTTCATCAAGCTGGTCTCCACCAACTGCCGCCATTGCGGGGTGAAGGTGTCCTTGACATAATCCTCCAGGCGATATTTCGTCAAGGGCGCGGACCGATAAGCGTCGTACTCCTGCCCCCGCACCCACTGCCAGACGCGAAAGCTGCGGTGCAGGTTGTAGCCCGGCTTGAAATAATGGTAACAATCGGTGAACAGAGCCGTCAGGAATCCTTCTTTGGAGAGGATGTCGGCGATGGAGCGATCCTCTTTGGTCAGAGGCTGCCAGGGGCGGAAGGGAAGCGTGCGCTGGCCGGTCATCCACTGCGTGCGCACGGGGATGGTGGGCAGCGCCTCCGGGTAACAGTTATCAAAGACGACGCTTTCCCGCGCCAGGCGGTCTATGTTCGGCGTCTCC
>CAYPON010000347.1:2685-3635 GCA_964412315.1 uncultured Anaerolineae bacterium
GCCATAGAAACTGACATGATCCTGCCGTAGCGAGTCCAGGATAAGGAAAATAATGTTTGTCACCTTTAGCCCTCCTCCTTCAACAGTTCCTGAAATTCCCTCCAGAGTGTTTGGTTTGGCTGATTCGTCCACCCACACAAGCGCGAGGATTATAGGGCGTATCCAGGTGGATGTCAAGAGGTGAAAACGCCAAGCGGCAAGGGCAAGATGCAGGTTGCAGGAGGCAAGACATAAGGTGCTTTTTCCTCCCGCCTCTTGCCCTCCTTTGACAAAATCGCGGCAAGCCACTATGATAAACCAATGAGGATTGGAACCGGCCATGATTCGTTTTCTAGTTGACGGCATGTTGGGCACACTGGCCAAGTGGCTGCGCATCGCCGGCTACGACGCCAAGTACTCGCCTCGTTGGGATGACAACGAGCTGGCGCGTATCGCCCGTGCCGAGGGGCGAGTCCTTCTCACGCGCGATTCGGAACTGGCGCGACGCCGCGGCCTGCAATCGCTGCTGATCGAGGAGGGCGACCTCGAACAGCAGTTAGCGCAAGTCGCACGAGCTTTCGGGCTGAGCCTCGATCATCCTTTCTCGCGCTGCCCGGTGTGCAACGCGCCTCTAGAGGATGTGCCCAAAGCCATGGCCTGGGGGCAGGTTCCGCCCTTTATCTTCAAAACGCAGGATTCCTTTCGCTTTTGCCCGGAGTGCAATCGCTTCTACTGGCGTGGTACGCATTGGCAAGGGATGTGTGAGAAGATCAAGACATTGACTCGAAACTGAGGCGGTGTACGAGTGTCGGTATGTACTTCCATGAGACCTACCACCTCGGCCAGACGGAACTGCTGCGGCAACTGGCGGGCACGAACGATAAGGTATCTAGCACACTCATGCCTTAGCAGGAACGTGCCCGGCGGCCCGCGATGAAATAGGCCCAAAAGACCGTCACTCCGATGAGGGT
>CAYPON010000348.1:0-3626 GCA_964412315.1 uncultured Anaerolineae bacterium
TTCAGGATGAAGGGCATTGGAATTACCTGAATGGGACGACGGAAGCAAAGGCGGGAGCTTACGCAAACGTTGGTCACCCTGCGAGGCTCTGGGAGAGGACCTATTATGTCACCCTACAGGCGACAGATAGAGAGTACTATGAACAGAACATGCGTTATGAGAGACGTATTCCCATCCATGTGCTCGACACTGAGTATGCAGCGGCCTCTTATGGCACATACGAAGAGCGCCGCAGAGAAGCGCTGGAAAACGCGGCCAAGCGAGAGGGCAATGTGTTTGCCGAGATTGCCAAGTTTGCGCTGGGGCGGTGGGACCAGGTCAATGCGGATCTGATCATGGAGACCATTGCCAGGATCAAGCAACGCGACGATCGCAGCGCCACCTATCTGGTGGGGCTTCTGGGAGCGATGCATCGCTACAGGAAGGACCCTGCCTTCCCCGAGCGGCTCAAGCGTCCATTGGAGGAATGCGTTCTCAACTTCAGATACTGGCTGGATGAACCGGGCGATGACGCGATGTGTTACACGACGGAGAGCGACAGCATCCTTTTCCACACCACTGAAATCCTGGCCGGACAGCTCTATCCCGATCGGACGTTCACCTCTGTGGGCAAGAGTGGCCATTGGCATTGGGAAAGAGGGGAGCGGATGGCTCTATCCTGGTTGCGAAGGCGCGGGACAAGCGGCTTCCAGGAATGGGATTCGAACTGCTGTTTCGAGGAGGATTTGCTGGCCCTTTCCCATCTGGCAGATTTGGCCGAAAGTGTGGAGGTGAGCGAGTTGGCAGCGATCCTCATGGACAAGATGTTCTTCACTATAGCGATTAACTCCTACAAAGGCGCCTTCGGTTCGACCCATGGGCGCACCGACGCGCCGATGATCCTGGGATCTCAACTGGAAGCCACGTCGGGCATCAGTCGCATGTTGTGGGGCCTGGGGGTCTTCAACCACCATATATTGGGGACGGTTGGCCTGGCTTGCTCAGAGTACGAACTGCCGCCCATTATTCCGGCCATCGCCGCCGACCTGCCTGAGGAGGTGTGGAACAGGGAGTGTCATACCTCTGACGAGGGAGAAGTGAACAAGGTGACTTACAAGACCCCAGACTACATGCTTTGCTCAGCACAAGACTATCACGCGGGCGAGAAGGGGTACCAGCAGCATATCTGGCAGGCCACCCTGGGGCCGGACGCGGTGGCCTTTGTGAACCACCCGGCGTGCATGAGCGAGAACGATGCCCATCGTCCTGGCTTTTGGCTCGGAAACTGTGTTCTCCCTCGAGTTGCGCAGTGGAAGGATATCCTGATCGCTGTACACAGGTTGCCTGAGAACGACTGGATGGGCTTCACCCACGCCTATTTCCCTATTCGCGCTTTTGACGAGTATGAGATAAGGGGCGGGTGGGCTTTCGCTCGCAAAGGAGGCGGATATCTGGCTCTCACCGCTGCGCAAGGGCTGGAACTTGTCCGGCGAGGCCCCAGCGCCTACCGGGAACTTCGCTCCTACGGAGGACATAACGTCTGGCTGTGTCAAATGGGCAGGGCAAAGATAGACGGCAGCTTCAGAGAGTTCCAGCAGAAAGTGCTGGCCATGAAGGTGGACTGGCAAGGGCTGGCGGTGCGCTGTACTAACTTGCGCGGCGAGAATCTATCCTTCGGCTGGGAGGGGCCGCTCACCATGAATGGGAAGGAGCAACCCGTCACCGGGTTCAAGCATTATGACAACCCCTACTGTGTCGCCGATCTGCCCCTCTCACTGATGGAGATTCGCTCGGGTGACTTTTTGGTGAGGCTCAATTTCACCTGAGTCAAAGGAGATGTTGATATAGTCCATGGTCGCAATAATTAAGGAGGGACAATGGCCGACTTGGCAGAGATGGTCGAGGTGAAATCCTTTAGGGAACCGGGCTACAAGCCGCTCATCTTTAGCGATGGCTGGCAGGTGGCAATCCTTAACTCCCTGCCTCTCCTCAGCCCGGAACATCATCCCTGGATGATAGAGCGGCATTGCAAGACCGACGAGGTCTTTCTCCTATTGAGGGGTAGGGCCTGGCTGCTCCTGGCTCCGAAGGGGGATAGGGTCGCAGATGTCGAGATCGTGGAGATGGAGAAGGACGTAGTTTACAACGTCCTGGCCGGAGTCTGGCATAGCCTCGTGGCCTCTGAGGATGCTTCCTGGCTGATCGTGGAGAACAAAGATACCCATCTGACGGATGTGCAGTATAATGAGATACCGGAGAAATGGCGAGAGGAGATCAGACGCAGGTGGACACGCTGATTTCCGACCTCACTCTTTCCCACCCCGGCCCTCCCTTTCTCTCTCCGCTGGCGGGGGGAGAAAGGGAAGGTGCGGGAGGTGAGAAGGTGTACTCGGAGGAAAGTTGGCATGAGTTCAGATCGTGAACTGGGATGTTGTCAACGTGGTCAACGCTCGCCGCAGAGCATATCCCGGCGGGATTTTCTTCAGGCCGTAGGTGCGCTGGCAGCGGGGCTTTTGGTCGCTGGATGCCAGCCGAAAAGGCCGGCGGAGGGGGCAACACTCCCGCAAGTGGCGATAGCGAGAGTGGTCAACTACGACAGGGCGCTGGTGCGCAAGCGGATGCAAGCGCTGTTCGATAGCATAGGCGGCCTGAAGGACGTGATCCGCAGCGGGGATCGAGTGGCGATCAAGGTCAACCTGACGGGTGGGACTTCGGTCAAGCCGCTGCCCGGCGTGTCGGCCATCGAAAGCTACATCACCCATCCGGAAGTGGTGCGTGCCTTGGGCGAGATGGTGCGCGATGCAGGGGCGGGGAAGCTATATTTTGTGGAGGCAGTCTATGAGCAGGAATCCTGGCGCGCCTGGGGCTGCGAGGAGGTGGCCAAGGCTTTGGATGCCACGCTGGTTGACCTGAACAGTCCCCAACCTTATCCCGATTTCATGCTCAAGTCAGTGGGAGAGGGTTGGTTCATCTACAAAGACTTTTTCTTCAACCGCATCCTGGAGGAGATAGATGTCTTCATCTCAGTGGCCAAGATGAAGTGCCACTATAGTGCTGGCGTGACCCTGGCGATGAAGAATCTGGTTGGCCTTGTCCCACTCAAAAACTACCGACTGGAGGCAGCGCACACTTACCGTTCCGCCTTTCACGGCGCGAGCAGTGAGACCGGGACGCGATTGCCGAGGGTGATCGTAGACCTGAACCGCGCGCGGCCCATTCATTTCGCCTTGATTGACGGTATCAAGACCACGGATGGAGGGGAAGGCCCCTGGATCCAAACCATGGCCGTCGTAGCGCCGGGCGTGCTGATCGCTGGCAAGAATCCGCTGGCGACGGATGCCGTAGCAACAGCGGTGATGGGCTTTGACCCGACCGCCGCGCCGATGACGGTGCCCTTTGTGCGTAGCGACAATCATCTCAACCTGGCCCGCGAGCTTGGCCTGGGCACCAATCGCCTGGAGGAGATCAAGGTCGTTGGCGCCTCGATTGAGGACGTGCGCTACAGGTTCAAGCCGGCTTGAGTCAACATACCTTCCCGAAAGCTTCTGAGCTTTCGGGAAGGTATGGGAATTTCAACGCCGCCAGCACCCGCTGCGGCGTCGCCGGGATTTGATAGACGCGCGCACCGCAGGCGCGATAAATGGCAT
>CAYPON010000349.1:0-3618 GCA_964412315.1 uncultured Anaerolineae bacterium
CCTGGGTGGCGGCCATCTATCTGGGGCGGCGGTTACCCGCCGTCTCAAGCGGCCAACCCGAGGGCAGAGAACGAGCAGTCCCCTGGCGAACCGGTTGCCCGGCCGCCGCACCCTCCTATTTGGCCTTGCTCCCGATGGGGTTTGCCTAGCCGACCCAGTCACCTGGATCGCTGGTGGTCTCTTACACCGCCGTTTCACGCTTACCAACCCGGCAAGCCGGATTGGCGCATTGTTCTCTGTGGCACTGTGCCGTCGGGTCACCCCGCCTGGACGTTATCCAGCATCGTGCTCTGCGAAGCTCGGACTTTCCTCAGGGGATCGGCCTTTCGGCGAATCCCCTGCGACCGCCTGGCCCGCTCGGAGGCCATTGGACTCTACGAGTCCTTTTTAATTTTAGCACAAAATGCGTACAATACCAAAATGACAAAATTCACCCACGACGCCGAGGAAGAAGAAAGTATGGATAGCAAACCCACCTTTGAGGAAATCATCTCCAAATATAGCCGTGCTCTGGTGCTCGTCGCTCATCCCGATGATCCCGAATTCTTCTGCGGTGGGACGGTGGCGCGGCTGGCACAGGCCGGCCTCACAGTGCATTATCTGATCCTGACCTCAGGAGACAAAGGGGGAGACGACCGCTCCCTATCGAATGAAGAGTTAGCGGCCATACGTGTCGAAGAGCAAGAGAAGGCAGCCCGGCATCTGGGCGTCGCCCAGGTGACTTGCCTGAAATACCCTGATGGATTTCTGACGCCGAGCTACGAAGTGTTGCGCGACGCCGTGCGGTACATTCGCCGCTTCAAGCCGGACATTGTGCTCACTCAAGACCCCGGCGCCCTCTACACGCGGGGCGTCTCTCACCGCGATCACCGCGCCGCCGGCCTGATCGCCCTGGACGCGGTGTTCCCTGCGGCGCGCAATCATCGCTATTTCCCCGAACTGTTGCAGGAGGGGTTGGAGCCGCATGTCGTGCGCGAGCTGTGGATTTGCCGTACCACAGAGCCGGATTTGGATGTGGACATCTCCGCCGTCTTTGATTTGCGCACGGAGGCGCTGCTCAACCACAAGACGCAAATCCGCGACCCGAAGGCCTTCGTGGAGCGGATGAACAACTACCGCGCCAGCCAGGAGGGGCCGGTGCTGGAGCGGTACCGCAGGCTGGTGTTGGGTTAGCAAAACCCAGATAAATGGTGTCAGCATTCCATATGAAAACCACGCCCAACACCTCCGGGTCGCCGGCAAGCAACGCCTTATAGATGCGTGGCGCTTCCGTATATGGCAGCCGATGGGTGATCAGCGGTTCCACAGTCAATTCCCCGCGCTGCATCATCTCCTCAACCAACTTCAGGTTCGGCGTCCCGCCCCAGGCACAGGGGAAGACCATGGTGACCATCTTCCAGTGCGGCACGCGAAAGCTGAAGCAAAGGTCGTAGGGGTAATGCCCCTGCACGCAGACCAGGCCCCGCTTGCGCACCAGGCATAGAGACTGGTCGAACACTTTGGTATTGCCAGTGGTCTCCACCAGGATGTCCGCCCCATCCGGGTAGTCCTGGCGCAGGCAGCGGTCGAAGGCGTCTATCGGCCCACAGAAGGCCACATCTGCCGAGTATTTGCCGGATAGCTCGGCGCGCAGTGGCTTGATGTCGCTGGCGTAAACGCGATTGCCCGTTCTCCTAAAGATCTGTGCTGCGAACTGCCCGATCAGCCCCTGCCCCGTCACGGCCACGACCTGGCCGGTAGGCTCGTGGCAGAACTGGTAGCCGAGGAGGCCGACCGCGGCCATGATGCCGTAAACAGCGGTCGTGTCGGGCACGCCTTCGGACAGCGGGATACAGGACTCACTGTGTGTCACCAGGTGGCCGATGTGCGCCACACCGCACCCCGTATGGTATCCCGGGGGCAGGGTGCCTCCCTGTACCACCACTCGCGTGCCGACCGCAAGGCCAGAAACCTCCGCCCCGATTTCGACGACGACCCCCACATTCTGATAGCCGACCACGCAGGGGAACTCCTGATTGGGAAAGGTGCCGCGCAAGACCATTAACTCAGTGCCGACGCTGATGGCCGTCACCGAGGTGCGAACCAGGACATCCTTTGGGCCAAGAGGTGGAACCTGAACCTCGCGGATTTCGATCTTCTCCGCCTTGGGAAAGACAACGGCCGGAGTTGTTCGCGTTGCGCTCATGCGCAAGACCTCCTCTTCCGATGGCTTCAGTGTTAGGGCGAGCCGGATGAGGAACCCGTTTTCTGCCAGAAAACGGGTTCCTCTTATTCGCCCTTACATCTCGATCACTACTTTCGTGGCCTCTTTGTTTTCCAGCAAACGAAAGCCCTCCGCGATGCGGGCCAGGGGCAAGCGGTGCGAAATCCAATCCGCCAGCCGCACCCGACCCTCGGCGATCAAACGCAAGACCTCCTCGTGGGTCACGCTCTCATCTACGGGAACGGAGCGAATGATCCCTTTCTCCAGAGCCTCGCGGCAACCAGCGGGCCACTGCGAAGCAGGAGGCAGGATTCCATAAGGAGCGACCTGGCCGACAGAGCCGACGAGGGAGAGTGCCGTCTCCAGCGCAGCCAGGCTGCCCACCGCTTCGATGGCACGCTCAAAGGGGCCGAGGCCCTGGGCACGCGCTGCCTCTACGGGCGAACGGTCGCCGGCCACGATATAATGTGTCGCGCCCAGACGCAGCATTTCATCGCGCCATTTCTCGCGGCGACCGTACACGGCGATGATCGGGAGGCCAAGATGTCTTGCCCAGAAAGCGAAGCTGCGGCCCACTGGGCCGGTGCCGACGATAGCCAACGAACGAGTCCCCGGCGGGCAATGCAGCTTGACCAAGCTCAGCGTCTCTTTTAGGGTGATGATGGCTGTCGCCTCCCCAGGCTCGATGTCAGTGGGGATCACCTGTTGCTTTTCCCAGCTCCAATGCGGTCTCTCGGCCGGCCTGTCCCGTTGGAAGGCGGCCACGTCTCCCACCAGGCCGTACTCGGCGAAGCCGCCCCAGGCGGAAGCGATGCCAACCGTCGGGTCTTCATACATCGCACCAGGCCGCAACACCTGATCCCCGACACGGTAGCGTGATACCCGCTCCCCGACCTGAATCACCCGGCCCGCGCTTTCATGGCCGAGGATCAGGGGATATGGTGTCCCGCCAAAGCGTCCTGCCAGGATTTCAGCATCGGTATGATTGCAGATGGAGCAGGCCTCGATGCGTACAAGCGCCTGCCAGGGATTCATACGCAACTGGGGAACCTGGCGCACCATGAGTTCCCCTGGCTTTTCCACGACTGCTGCTCGCATAATCCACTTCCTCCTCTAACGGCCCATCTGGCTGCAAACCAGGTCTCTCCCTCAGCCTGGTGGACACCCTGTCCGCGTTTGGTAGCTAATGGGCACGCGATCCGGCTGACGGTGGGCAATGGCGGCTCTGCCCCGTTCTTTAGGGAGCATATCTCTCCCTTGCTCTGCTGATTCCGGCTGGAATCATACAAGCAGGCAGGCCCTCTGTCAAGTCGTGGGGCAATTCATGAATTGCCCCCAACAAGCAAACTGGGTATTCAGAGCTTTCCCAAACTACTGTCATTGCGACCCTGAGCTTGCGAAGGGGAAGCAATCTC
>CAYPON010000350.1:0-3614 GCA_964412315.1 uncultured Anaerolineae bacterium
TTTATTGACAATGTGTTAGGGCGGGGAAGGCCGAACCAGGAGTTGGCGCTCGTCGCGCTCGGCTTCATCGGGCTGGCGCTGTTCGAGGGCGGCTTTAGCTTCCTGAGCGGGCGGCTGGCGGCATGGACGGCGGAGGGGATCGTGCGTCGCCTGCGCAACTACCTATACGACCACATCCAGCGGCTCTCTTTCACCTATCACAGCAAGACCAAGACCGGCGAGTTGATCCAGCGTTCAACCTCGGATGTAGATGCCGTGCGGCGCTTCTTCGCCAACCAGGCCATCGGCGTAGGGCGCATCCTGCTGCTCTTTACGATCAATATGACCACATTGGTCAGGCTGAACTGGCAGTTGGCCCTGGTCTCCGTCGTCATGATGCCGTTCATCGTGGCCATGTCCGCTTACTTTTTCAAGCGCGTCTCCAAGGCGTATGAGGCGTTTCAGCAGCAGGAAGCCAAACTCTCCACGACCCTACAGGAGAACCTGACGGGGGTGCGGGTGGTCAAGGCCTTCGCTCGCCAGTCTTACGAGCGGGACAAGTTCGAGCGGGATAACTGGAGCAAGTTCCAACGCGGCAAGAGGCTGCTCGTCATGCACTCGCTCTTCTGGCCGGTCTCGGACACGCTGTGCGGGGCCCAGGCGCTGCTCGGCTTGTTCGTGGGCGGCATGATGGCTATGCGTGGGCAAATCACCATTGGCACCTACATCGCCTATGCGGGGCTGATCTGGAACATCATCTGGCCGATGCGTCACCTGGGGCAGTTGATCGTGCAGACATCCACCGGCCTGGTGTCCTATGGCCGCGTGGCCGACTTGCTTATAGAAAGGCGCGAGCCTCTGGACGAGCACACCTATATGCCCGCTGGCAACGTACAGGGGGAGCTTGTCTTCGACAAGGTCTGTTTCAGCTATGCCGATGCTCCGGATATCCCGGTGTTGAAGGACATCAGCTTCCGCTGCGCGCCAGGACAGGTAGTGGCTCTGCTAGGCTCTACTGGGTCGGGCAAGACGTCGCTCGTCAACCTGCTGCCCCGCTTCTATGATTATACGGGGGGCAGCTTGACCCTGGATGGCGTGGAATTGAAAGCCTACTCGCGCCACTTCCTGCGGCAGCAGATCGGCATCGTAGAGCAGGAGCCGTTCCTCTTTTCGCGGACGATCCGCGAGAACATCACCTACGGCGTAGAACGGGATGTCTCCGACGCCGAGGTCGAGGAGGTGGCACGCGCGGCAGCGATCCACGATTCGGTCATGACCTTTCCCGATGGCTACAAGACGCTTGTCGGTGAGAAAGGGGTAACGCTATCCGGCGGGCAGAAGCAACGGGTGGCCATCGCGCGGACGTTACTCAAGGATCCGCGCATCCTCATCCTCGACGATTCCACGTCGTCAGTGGATACCGAGACGGAGGGAATGATCCGCGAGGCGCTGGAGCGGCTGATGATCGGACGCACGACCTTCATCATCGCCCACCGCATCCAGAGCGTGATGAACGCCGATCTGATCCTGGTGCTGGACAAAGGGGAGATTGTGGAGCGGGGGACGCATGAGGAGCTTTGGGCACAAAACGGCATCTATCGGCAAATCTACGACATGCAAGCACGCATCGAAGTTGAGCTAGAAAAGGAGATAGCCAGTGTCGGGGCCACAGTTTGAAGAAGAAGAATTCACCACCGAATTTAACGGCAAAACGGTTCTGCGGATGCTGCGCCAGGCTCTGCCGCACTGGCGGTGGCTGGTTGGCTTTGTACTGACCATCGCCCTGGTGTCGGTGCTGGATGCCTACTTCACCTTGCTCAACAAGCGCATGATTGACGAAGGCATTCTAGCTGGCAACCGGGCCACGCTCATCCGCCTTGTCACCATCTATGGCTCGCTGATGATCGTCTCCGCCTGCTCCGTCTTTGGCTTCATCTATCTGGCGGGGATCTTGGGGGAGCGCATCCAGTACGACCTGCGGAAAAAGATGTTCAACCACCTGCAAGAGCTATCGCTCTCCTACTTCAGCCGGACGCCGGTGGGCTGGATCATGTCGCGGGTGACTTCCGATTCCAGCCGCATGGCGGAACTGACTACCTGGGGGCTGCTGGATGTCACCTGGGGCGTGATGAACATTACCACCTCCATGATCTTTATGCTCCGCATCAACTGGAGGCTGGCGATGATCGTGCTAGTAGTGCTGCCGGTGCTGCTCGTGGTGGCGGCACAGTTCAGAAAGAAGATCATCGTCGAATACCGCAACGTGCGCAAGATCAATTCCAAGATCACCGGGGCGTACAATGAGAACATCACCGGCGTGCGCGTGGTCAAGGCGCTCTGCCGGGAGGAGGAGAACCTGCGCGAGTTCGGCGGTCTCTCCGGCGAGATGTACCGCGCCAGCTTTCGCGCGGCGTGGCTCTCCGCGCTCTTTCTGCCGGTGGTACAGCTCATCAGTGCCCTCGCCGTGGGCTCCATCGTCTGGTACAGTGGCCTGCAGGTAAAGATGGGCGGCATCACCGTCGGCGGCATCCAGGCTTTCCTCTCCTACGTGATGATCATGCTCTGGCCGATCCAGGATCTGGCGCGGGTCTATGCTGAGATGCAGAACGCCGTCGCCTCTTCCGAGCGTGTCTTTTCGCTCATTGATGCGCAGCCAGAGGTCGTTGACCGGCCCGGGGCGATGGATCCAAGGACGATCCGCGGCGGCATCGAGTTCGAGCATGTGGACTTTTACTACGAGGACAAAAAGCCGGTGCTGACCGACCTATCCTTCAAGGTGCAGGAGGGGGAGACGATCGCCCTGGTGGGGCCGACCGGCGGCGGCAAGACGACCATCGTCAACCTGCTGGCGCGCTTCTACGAGCCGAAGCAGGGCACGATTCGCATCGGCGGCGAGGACTATACCAGGCTCTCGCTGCAAGCGATCCAGTCGCGGATCGGGGTCGTGCTGCAAACGCCGCACCTTTTCTCCGGCACGATCCGTGAGAACATCCGCTACGGTCGGCTCTCGGCCACGGATGAGGAGATCGAGGCGGCAGCGAGGGTGGCCGGGGCGCACGATTTCATCACGGGCCTGGAGAAGGGCTATGATTATGAGGTAGGCGAGGGGGGCAACCTCCTTTCCGTCGGCCAGAAGCAGCTCGTCAGCCTGGCGCGGGCCGTGCTCGCCCAGCCGGATATCTTTATCATGGACGAGGCCACCAGTTCGGTGGACACCCTCACCGAAGCCCTGATCCAGAGGGGGATGGAAGCGATGATGGATGGGCGCACGAGCTTTATCATCGCCCATCGCCTCTCCACCATCAAGCGCGCCGACCGCATCATCATGATAGACAACGGGCAGATCACCGAGATGGGCACGCACGCCGAGCTATTGCGCGCCAGGGGGCACTACTATCGGCTCTACACCAAGCAGTTCCGCCACGAACTGGAGGCGCAATTGCAGAGCGAGTACGATCCGCTGAAGCTGGTCTCGGAGGGGCAGCCGGCGGAGTCGGTGCCGGTAGTGGCATAACAGGGTCTAGACCTCAGGGGTCTCCGAGACCCCTGAGGTCTTACAGTTTACTGGATGCGCAGCCACCCCTTCCACTTCCAGCCTTTATCGCCGCCGCACTCGGCGAGGTTATCTATGCCGC
>CAYPON010000351.1:0-3601 GCA_964412315.1 uncultured Anaerolineae bacterium
AATGAAGGCCGCTCCATGAGCTTTTACTGTCGGGCTTGCGCACTGCTCCCTCCTGACCTGATTCGCCAGGCTATCGGCGAGATGGAAGGGAGGCAGACGGATGCGGACCTGAAAGCAGCGGCCAAGGGGATGAGGGCGCTCTTGCAAAACTTGGCCACGCAGGCGGGCATCAGTCTGAAGTTGAGGAAGTGAAAGACGCAAGGCCAATAATATGCTGTTTCATCTTCCCGCCGTCACGAAGCTCTTGCTCCAGACGGGCAGGGGAGGCCTGGGAGACAGGCTTTGCCATTTCTCATCGGTGAGCCGGTCGGACATGGGATGGGTGAACTCGTAGTAGGAGAAGACGCCCCCCTGAGAGATGACGGTGTCGTTGCCGGAAGGTGTGACGACATAGATCATGAACACGTCGCCCACCCCTTCCTCGAGGACCTGGCCACTGTTCACATCGCTGTGCACGTCGGCGACGAGCGCCACGCGGGTATCGGCCTCCGAAGTGATCTTGTCCGCAGTCTTGGTGGAGAAGGTGGTGATTCCCTCAAGTATCCCGCCTACATTGTGGAGCACGCCCGCTTCCTCCGGCGAGATGGCCTGGCCGGCCAATTCCTTTTCCGAGATGGTCTTCATGTCGAGCACCAGCTTTTCCATCTGCTGCATTTTCATGCGGTACTCGTCATTCAGTAGCCCACGACTCTCCAGCCCCTTGCGCATCTGTGTGATCAGTGCGGCGAGGCGGGCATAGAGTTCGGGGTTCGGCTCCACATAGCCGGTCGCCGGCTCCGGCTCCGGCCCGATTCCGGTGACTTTCAGCGTGTAGCTTTGCTTGGCATAGAGGATGGTGTCGTGGCGCAGTTCGGTCCAGGAGCCGAGGAAGGTGTTCAACTCTTTATCCGTCCAGGCGGCGTTGGTCATGAAGGGCGGATAGCCGCTGCTTTTAGGCCCTAACAGCGGGCGAAGAGTGTGCAGCCAGTTCCAATAGAGGTTCTCGATCCACTGACCTGCGGGCAGGCTGCCAAATTCCTGGCGGAGCTTTTTCATCTGTTTCTCATAGTTGGCGTATTGCGTTTCGTTGTAGACCCTGTCCTGAATCTCATAAGCTCGCTCGGAACCCAAGACCGACGCGACGTCCAACCCCTTGGGGAAGAGGCGCGGGCGTCCCTGCGTGCCGACCTTGTTGTAGACTAACTCCTGGAACATGTACGAGTCAGGGATGAAGCGCTGCCCCATGAAGCGAAAGCCCTTGGTCACCTTCTCCGGGGCTTCCTGATCTGTCACATATGAAGAGACGATTTTAGGCGGGCGGAGGGACATCGCCCGGTCTATGAAAGCATCCAGCCGCTTTTGGTCGTTCAAGTCGTCCAATTGGAGGGAGGAGCCGTAGATTTCGTGGGCGACCTGGGCATAGTCATAGACGGTCAGGTCGTCGCTCTTGCCCACGAAAAAGACGGTAGGCTCGTAAATCCGCTCCCAGGCATTGAGAGCAGGCTCAGTGCCGACTTTGCTGTTCTGCAATGCCACGTTGATGAGGATCGCCTGGCGCGTTTCGCGGCGACCGGCGGCCAGGGCCTGCGGCGTATCCCCTGGGCGAAGGCGGAACATCATGCGACCGTACCACATCATGGCCTTGAAATACCGTTCGAAGGTCTCATTGCGCGTGTAGTGGCCGCGCGGAACGTATTGGCTATAGTCTTCCTTGTAGCCAAAGATCGGGGATTCCTGAAAGCCTTTGTGGGCGGCGATGTTGGCCAATTCCGCCTTCACCAAGTCAGCGACCTCGGCGGGAGCTTTGGCTTCCGGAACGAGCAGAGCGTTAGCCACGGCGAAGAAGGCCAGGTTGCGTTTGGCCGCCTCTTTGGCTTCGCCGGAGGTTTTGGCGTATTGCTCGCTGGTTGCGGCGATCATCGCCTGATTGAGCTTGCTCAGGTCGTCCACGAAACGCTCGATCTCGATCAACCGCAGAGTATAGTCGTAGAGGATATGGTAAGTATGCAGCAGCACGTCGGTCGTCACGAAAACCGGCTCACCGCGTTCGCTGGCTCGCTTGTAGATCTCGTAAAATTGAGGGGCCTGATCCGGCACGACGACAAAGCCGTTCGCTTTCAGTGCCGCCACCTGGTCGGGCGTTAGCCTGCCTAGCAGTGCGACGTTCTTCGCCTGGGAAGGGTCGGTGGAGTAGGGCTTGAGGCCGGGCCTGCCGCTGACCTGGTACGGCGTATAATCCGCGAAGCCTTTGGCTGCCGGAACAGCAAGCGCATAAGCCAGCGCTGGTGGCTGGGGCTTGGCTGTGTCTGTCGGCCCTGCAGGCGGAGGCTTTGGTGTATCGGCGGGAGCTGACGGTGGCGTGGAAGTAGGGGAAGGCATGGCTCCCGGTGCGCAGGCTGATAACAGCATGGCAATTGACATAATGATTATCGCTTTTTGCGCTAGATTCTTCATTTTTTGTTCCTTTCTCAGGTTGGAAACCACCAACTTGGTGGTGGGCGGCTGTAGCGACGGCCTGGAAGAGCCGCCACTGGCCCCGATTTACTCGAACAAGCTTTTCACCCATTGCCAGAACCTCTGCCAGGGAGTTGGCCCCCTGGTCGGCGCAGGCGTTACGCCAGGCGTGGGTGTCGCCGACGGGGAAAGCGTCGGAGTTGGGGTCGGCTCGGGCGCAGGTGTGTCAGTCGGCGTGGAAAGGGCAACCTCCTCGCCGGCCTCTGCCGCGATCTCATACACCTTTCCATCCAAGAGGACGATGACTTGCTGCCCTACGGACAGGTATTCGCCCCAGGCGGGATGGGACTGAATCAGGGCAAAGTAGGCCTCGCTGCCGAAGCGGATCTTGTGCGTCTGCATACGCGCCGGATCGTAGCGCGTATCCACCCAGACGCCGCTCCGCAAGATAAAGGTAACGTTGCCCACATGCTTGATCTCGCCACTAGATGGCGCAGCCGCGATGCGGCTCTCCTGCAAGGCTTTCTGCTCGACGCTTTTCTCCACAGCCCTGGCTCCCGAAGGGGCTGGGGTAGCCCTGACCGCCTCGCTATACAGCTTTTGCGCGGTCTTATCGCGGCCTTCCTTGGTTAGCACATCCTCCTTTTCGTCCACCAGGAAGGAAGTGTAGGGGGTCATGATGCCGTAGCGGACGCTCAGGGCCACGATCTCATCTATCAGTTCCTTGTTCTCGCCGTGCAGGCGGATTTGGGCGAGAAGATGCCCGATCTTGCGCGTGGCCCACAGCCTGGGCAGGAACGATTCGCCGCCCGTCTCGCGGAAGCGGACGTTGGGATAGGTGAAGCTGAGCGTGCGCTCATTCACCGTGCCGCGCATTGTGATGGTCGTCTGCCCGCCGCGACGGTAGCGCCCAACGAGCACCAACTGGCTCCCTGCGAACAAATCGGGCAATGGATAAGGATACATCTCTTCTACCAGGATGCCGCCGAAATCGAGCTGCAGATCGGCGAGCAGCGGCGTGCCAACTTTGGCGTAGAACGCCGACACTTCCTCCTTGATGCTTTGCTGGGGCCGCACATAGGCGCTCGCCCCCCGATGTTCCTGAGAGATGGTGTCCAGGAGTATTGTATTCACTTCATCGCCGATGCCAAAGGTAAAGATTCGCGCC
>CAYPON010000352.1:0-653 GCA_964412315.1 uncultured Anaerolineae bacterium
CCTCCGGCACTGCGGCAAAAAGGTCGCGGATGTCGGTGAAAACGTTGGTATAGGTGGCCGGATTGGAGCGCGGCGTGCGCCCGATGGGGGCCTGGTTGATGTCAATCACCTTATCCAGGTTTCCCAGCCCCAGAATGGTGTCGTGTTTGCCAGGTTTATCGCGGCTGTGGAAAAAAACCTGCGCCAGGCGCTTATAGAGTACTTCGATGATCAGGCTGCTCTTGCCCGACCCGGAGACGCCGGTAATGCAGATGAACTTGCCCAGCGGGACATTCACATCAATGCGTTTGAGGTTATTCTCCGCCGCACCTTTGATCGTCACGACCTGGCCGTTGCCTTCACGGCGACGCGCGGGCAGGGGCACCCGCCGCTTGCCGGACAGGAACTGCCCGGTGACGGATTCGAGGCATCCCAGGATATCTTGGAGCGGGCCGGCGACCACCACATGGCCGCCGTGTTCGCCAGCGCCGGGCCCCAGGTCTACGATGTAATCGGCGGAGCGGATCGTCTCCTCGTCGTGCTCGACGATGATGACCGTATTCCCCAAATCGCGCAGGCCGATTAAAGTGTTGATCAAACGGCGGTTGTCGCGTTGATGCAGGCCAATGCTCGGCTCGTCCAGGATATAGAGCACACCCATGAGGTGCGAGCCG
>CAYPON010000352.1:663-2482 GCA_964412315.1 uncultured Anaerolineae bacterium
CAGGTTGGAGCCGAGCTGGGCGGCCAGCCGGATGCGCTGCGCCTCGCCGCCGGAAAGTGAGCCGGTGGTGCGGTCAACGGTTAGATAATCCAGCCCTACGTTCACCATGAATTCCAGCCGCGCAGCCAACTCTTTCAAGACGGCTTGGGCGATGGAGAACTCGCGCTCCGACAGTTGTTTTGGCAACTCGGCAAAGAATCTGGTCGCCTCGACCACAGACATGCGCGCCACTTCGGCGATGTTCTTGCCCCCCACCGTCACCGCCAGGGTGGTGGGTTTGAGCCGCTTCCCCTGGCAGACGGGGCAGGGCCGCTCCGTCATGTAGGCGGCGATTATCTCCTTCATATAGTCGGTGCTTTCCCGGTAGCGTCGCTGCAGGTTGGGGATGACACCCTCGAAGGAAGCCTCATAGACGCGAGTGCGGTTATCCCGCTGGTAAGGAAAAGTGACCAGTTCGTTGCCGCTGCCATACAACAGGACGCGCTTGGCCTGCTCCGGCAACTCGCGCACCGGCACATGGACGGAAAAACCGTAGTGTTTGGCCACAGCGCGAAGGAGCTGCATGTAGTAATGGTCGTTGTCAACGGCGCTCGGACTCCAGGGGCGGATAGCTCCCTCGGCAATGGAGAGGTCCGGGTTGGACATGATCAGTTCCGGATCGAACTCCTGGATGGAACCTATGCCGGTGCAATCAGGACAGGCCCCGTAAGGCGTGTTGAAGGAAAAGGTGCGAGGTTCGATGTCGGGCAGGCTGAGGCCGCAATAGGCGCAGGCCAGATGCTCGGAGTAGAGGTACTCCTCGCCATCGCTCACCACCACCTGGACGACGCCGCTACCCAGCTTGAGCGCAGTTTCCACTGAGTCGGCCAGGCGTGTGCGATCCGCCTTGTTGTCCTCTCCGCGCCGCACAACGAGCCGATCCACCACGGCCTCGATGGTGTGCATCTTGTAGCGATCCAGCGTGATCTCCTCGCTAACGTCGCGGATCTCGCCGTTGACGCGCACGCGGACGTAACCTGCCCTGCGGATGTCCTCCAGGACACGCTGGTGATGTCCCTTGCGTGCCTTGACGAGGGGCGCGAGGATCATAATGCGGCTCCCATCGGGAAAGGCCAGGATGGCGTCCACGATCTGCTGCACCGTCTGCCGGCTGATCACGCGCCCACATTGGGGGCAATGTGGGATGCCGATTCGCGCCCACAGGAGGCGCATATAGTCATAGATCTCGGTCACCGTGCCCACAGTGGAGCGGGGATTCTGACTGGCGCCGCGCTGGTCAATGCTGATCGCCGGGGATAGCCCCTCGATATAGTCCACATCCGGCTTATCCATCTGACCCAAGAACTGCCGGGCATAGGCGGATAGCGACTCGACGTAGCGTCGCTGTCCTTCCGCATAGATAGTGTCGAAGGCCAATGAAGACTTGCCGGAACCGGATATACCGGTGATCACGACCAGCTTGTCGCGGGGTATCTCCAGATTGATGTTCTTGAGGTTATGTTGCCGCGCGCCGCGGATGATAATCTTATCTTGAGCCATATTCTTCAAATCCGCACATAGAACTACCGTTCTATTCTAGCACGGAAGGGGGATAATGTCAAAGAGGGCGATAAAAAACACAAAGGGCACGAAGGTTTCTTCGTATCCTTCGTGCCCTTCCTGTTGATCCTTTCAAGCAGAGGCTATCCCCCTGCCGGCCACTGTGGGCAGGTCACGCCATACGGGACCTCCAGCCCCAGATAACGTTCCCACTCCGCCTCCGTCAAGTTCCGCCCTGCACGTCGGCAGGCGAAGGCGATCAGCGCCCCAGATCCGGCAG
>CAYPON010000352.1:2492-3589 GCA_964412315.1 uncultured Anaerolineae bacterium
AAAGAAATCAGCTCATTGCTAATGCCCGCGGAGGTATTGTCATTCTCCTCCTCAACAGCCGACGGTCGCCCGTCGTCGGTCATCTTATAGACAGCGTGTCCACCGCCGATCTCCCACACCAGCGCACTCCCGTCCCGGCTGGCGGTGGCGAGGCGCTTCCCGTCCGCGCTCCAGGCTACATCGTATACTAGGCCGGTGTGCCCGATCAGCGTCGTCAGCCTGGCGCCGCTTTTTGCCTCCCAGAGGATGACCATGCCATCCCAGCCAGCGGTAACGATAAGCCTGCCGTCCGGGCTCCAAACCGCACGCTCGATGGCCCAGGCATGTCCGCCCAGGGTGAGCAGCTTGCCGCCCGTCCTAGCATCCCAAATGATGGCTTTGCCATCCCAACCAGCGGTGACAAGGCGCGCGCCATCTGGGCTCCACGCTGCGTGGGAGACAACCGAGGTATGCCCGGCGAGGATGGACAGCCTGGCGCCTGTCTTGGCATCCCACACGATGGCGCGTCCATCCCAACCAGCAGTGATGATGGCGCTGCCATCAGGGCTCCAGGCGGCGTGAGAGAGGTCTGTGCTGTGCCCGGCCAGCGTGAGCAGCCTGTCGCCGCTGTTCGCATTCCAGACGATGACTTGCTGGTGATCGCCGGCGGTGAGGAGGTGATGTCCGTCCAGGCTCCACGCCGCATAAAAGACTCCGTCCGTATGCCCGGCGAGGGTCAACAGCCTCTCTCCTGTGTTAGCTTCCCAGACTATGGCGATGCCGTCGAGACTGGTGGTGGCGAAGCGTGTGCCATCGGCGCTCCAGGCTGCGCAGGTCACCAGATCGTCGTGCTCGACGTTGGCGCCAAGCTGTTCGCCGCTCCTGCCATCCCAGACTGCGACGCGCCCACCGTACCCACCCGCCACGAGGCGCGCTCCGTCGGGGCTCCAGGCCGCGCAATAGATCCACGGCGCACCTGGCAGGAGGGTGAAGAGCGCTCTGCCCATCGCCGTCTCGCAAACTGTTACCCTCCCCTCGCGGCCTACGGCCAGGAGGCGCGCGCTATCGGCGCTCCACGCCACCCTCTTCACACCGTAGGGATGGTCGCCCTGTAGGAC
>CAYPON010000353.1:0-3551 GCA_964412315.1 uncultured Anaerolineae bacterium
GGCAGCGTCAGATGTGTATAAGAGACAGCCTATAACGCCGTGATCCTGGACACTTCGGGACGTCTGCACATAGACGATGACCTCATGCGGGAGCTAGAGCAGATCAAGGCGCAAGTCCCGCCAGCGGAGGTGTTGCTCGTCGCCGATGCCATGACCGGCCAGGACGCGGTGCGCGTAGCGGAGGAGTTCCATCGCCGCGTCGGCCTGACTGGCCTGATCCTGACCAAGGTGGACGGCGATGCACGCGGTGGAGCGGCCCTGTCCATTCGCGCCGTGACGGGCGTGCCGATCAAATACCTGGGCGTCGGCGAGAAAACCGACGCTTTGGAACCGTTCCATCCGGAGCGCATGGCCTCGCGTATTCTGGGCATGGGCGATGTGCTGACACTCATCGAGAAAGCTGAAAGCACTTTCGATCAGGAGCAGGCGCGCCAGATGGAGCAAAAGCTCCGCGAGGCTTCCTTTGATTTCGAGGACTTTTTGGCGCAATTGCAGCAAATCAAGCGCATGGGGCCACTCAGCCAGCTTCTGGAGATGATCCCTGGATTCGCCTCGGCGAGCCGCCAGTTGCCAGCGGACCTTACGGATAAGCAGATGAAAAGCGTGGAGGCTATGATCAGCTCCATGACGCGCCAAGAGCGGAGAGACCCACGCATCATCAACGCCAGCCGCAAGAGACGCATCGCACAAGGAAGTGGAACCAGCGTACAAGAGATCAATCGGCTCCTGCGACAGTTCCAGGAAATGCAAAAGGTCATAAAGCAAATCAGCAGCGGAAAAGGACGCGGCTTGCTCTCCCTGTTTCGCTAATAGAGGTTCGTAGGGGCGAACCTGTGTGTTTGTCTTGCTATCGTCCCTGTGAGCCTATCAATATCCGACGCCCGCGTCGCACGACCACGGCGCGGGAATCCATCAAACAAGATAAGAAAGGGGTGACTTGAGTGGTCAAGATTCGTTTGCGCCGCGTTGGCGCCAAGAAACAGCCTTCCTATCGCGTGGTGGTAGCAGATTCCGAGGCCCCGCGCAACGGGGATTTCATCGAGAACATCGGACATTACAATCCTCGCACCGAGCCTCCCACAATGCTCGTGGACGAGGCGCGCGCACTATATTGGCTCAAAAAGGGAGCACAGCCCACGGATGCTGTGGCGCGCATGTTGAACAAGCTCGGCATCATGGCCAAGTTCCAGAGCCAGCAGTCCGCTACGCCGACGGAAGGGGAGGCAGCAGTTGGGAGGCAGTCCTGATGGAGCCGGATCGTGTCCAGGAACTCATCGAGTACGTCGCCAAATCGTTAGTAGATGAACCTAACGAGGTTCGCGTCACCAAACTGGCCGGGGTATATTCCACCATCTATGAACTGCGCGTTGCGCCAAACGATATGGGCCGCGTCATCGGCAAAAAAGGGCGCGTAGCCAACGCCTTGCGCACCCTGTTGCGTGTTTCGGCAACACGGGAGGGCAGACGGGCGATACTGGAAATCGTGTGACGCCCAAAAACCCACCCGATTACCTGACCATCGGTCGGATCCTGGCCCCCT
Source organism: uncultured Anaerolineae bacterium (assembly GCA_964412315.1). GTDB lineage: Bacteria > Chloroflexota > Anaerolineae > JAAYEA01 > JAAYEA01 > CAYPON01. Next base: position 1,541 of record CAYPON010000353.1, read on the forward strand.
GGGGGACAAAAGGTGAGGCCAAAGTCGAAATCATCACCGATTTCCCTGACCGTTTCGCCCTGCTCGATCAGGTTTATCTCGGCGAGGGACACACTCCCTACAAACTGGAGCGTTTCCGCAGGCACAAGCAGTTCGCCCTGCTCAAGTTCGCCGGCGTTGATGATCCCTTGGTAACGAGCGAGTTGGCCGGGCTTTTCGTCGAAATCCCGGTCAGGGAAGCCATGCCTTTGGGGCCGGATGAGTACTACGAGCACCAGATCATTGGCCTGGACGTTTGGACAGCGGAAGGTGAATACCTGGGCCGCGTCGCAGAAATCCTCTTCACGGGCAGCAACGAAGTCTATGTCGTGCAGGATAGGGGCAAAGAGGTGCTGATCCCTGCCCTGAAAGAGGTCGTGACGGAGATAGATTTAGCGAAAGGACGCATGATCGTCCGCTTGCTGGCAGGATTGGCATAGAGGCCGGACGGAATTCGTGCCCGGCCTCTTCTCCTTTCCCCAAGAGAAAGCCGATGATGGAAAAGAAGTATTGGTTAGGCTTCAATATCGTCCCCAGGATCGGCCCGGTCCGCATCCGCGCTTTGCTGAAACACCTGGGCAGCCTCGAGGCAGCTTGGCACGCGGATAGCTCCCAATTGCTCGCCGCTGGCCTGGATCGCCTGGCTCTGCAAAATCTGGTGACCATTCGGGCCTCTATCTCGCTGGATGAAGAGTGGGAAAAGGTCGAACGCCTGGGCGTCCAGTTAGTGACCTGGGAAGACCAAGCCTATCCGCGCCTGTTGCGAGAGATAGACGATGCCCCTCCGCTGCTCTATGTGAGGGGGCAACTGTCCGCCGACGACGAATGGGCGGTGGCGGTCGTTGGAACCCGCCGTTCCACAAGCTATGGCCGTGAGGCAGCCCATCAGATCGCCGGCGACCTGGCGCGGAACAACATCACTGTCGTCAGCGGCATGGCTCGTGGCATAGACTCCGAGGCACATAAGGCGGCGTTGGAGGCCGGAGGCCGCACCATCGCCGTGTTGGGGTGTGGGATTGATATCATTTACCCCCCTGAAAACCGCGCCCTGGCCGAAGCGATCCTCAAGTCGGGCGCGCTGGTGTCGGAATACCCTACAGGAACACAGCCTGAGGCGCGCAACTTTCCGCCGCGCAACCGCATCATCAGTGGCCTCTCCCTCGGCACGGTGATCGTGGAGGGAGACGAGAATAGCGGCGCGATGATCACCGCTCGTTTCGCCCTTGAACAAAACCGCGAGGTTTTCGCCGTCCCCGGCAATATAACCTATAAGCATAGCGGGGGCACTAACAAGCTGATCCGCGATGGCGAGGCCAAGCTGATCCTTTCCGTGGAAGATATCCTGGTCGAGCTGAACCTGAGCATGGTCAGCCAACATGCCGCCGTGCGCGAGATCGCGCCGGATAATGAGACGGAGGCGCGTCTGCTGCACCATCTCTCCTCCGAACCGATACACGTTGACGAAATCCGGCGCGCCGTCAATCTCCCCATCTCTGAAGTGAACAGTGCCCTGGCGCTCATGGAGTTGAAAGGGATGGTGCGCCAGGTGGGGGGAATGCACTATGTTCTGGCCCATGAATCGGGCGTCAAGTACATCATAGATTAGCCGCGCTGAGGCGACGAATCTTCCCCCGATAAACCCATGGGGGCTGGGAGGTCGCTATGTATGCTGTGATCCTGGCTGGCGGAAGCGGCACTCGCCTCTGGCCGCGCAGCCGCCAGCGGCGCCCAAAGCAATTGTTGGATCTCATCAATAACAATACGCTGTTGCAGAACACTGTCCTGCGCATCCGACCCCTCGTCCCCGAGGAGCACATCCTGGTGATGACCGGGCGCGAATACGCTGACCTGGTGCAGAACCAGGTGCCCTCGCTCCCTCCGGAGAACATCATCGCGGAACCTGAAGCGCGCGGCACCGCTCCTTGCACCGGCCTGGCCGCCATTCACGTAGAGCGCCGGGCCGGCGATGATGTCCTGATCCAGTTGCACGCCG
>CAYPON010000354.1:0-3522 GCA_964412315.1 uncultured Anaerolineae bacterium
CGCACACTACGCTCCTCGCAATGACAGGCCACCAGAGGTGGCTCGCGACTTTGGGAAAGCCCTGTGCCCAAAGATGCTCATGTGGAATCTTGTCGAGGGTGTATTACGCCTTAGACCTCCGAGGTTTCCGAAACCTCGAAGGTCTTGAGGGGTGCTGCGGGGAATGCTTCGCTATTTTCTTTATTGAATCGTTATGCTCCCCTTTCTACTCCAAGTCGTTCCCGCTCCCAGGTCATCTGCGCAGCGCAGGAATGCGCCATAGCTCCCCGTAAAAGCGGGTTTGAAACGGATGGACCAATTGACCTGTAGGGCTGTGCTGGAACTCGCCCTGGCCCACGTTCCTTGCACGTTTACGATAACAAAGCTGTTCTCGATTCGTCGCCCAGGGGTTCCCGCTTCATATCCTCCTAGCCATCTCTGGCTCGTTTCATCCCACAGGTAAACCCGGTTGCTGTTTTGGTTATAGCGCAGGCGGATACCTTGCGCGGAGGCTCCCCAGCTTTGCCCAATGAAAAGCTCCACATTCGCCAGATGCGCATAGCCATCGCCGTCTCGATAATAAGCCTTGAAATCCTTGAAGGTAGCGATAGATCCCTGCGCGTCTGCGGGCATAACCTTCCAGGCCGAAGGCCGGTAGTTCACAGTCCAATTGCCCAGATGCTGCCACCCCTTGCTGGCGCCGCTCACATCTTCGGCGCGCAAGAGTTGCTGATAGCGGCGCGGCGACAAGCTGCTCTTGAAAGCCACGGCCCAGCGAACCGTCAGGGTATTTTCCTGGGCAGTGACCTGGGTATTCGCCGGATAGAGAATGGCATATGTGTTGCTGATCGGGGTCTGCGTCGTGGGACTGCTCAGCCATGCCGAGTTGTCATTGTTGCGCAGATAGACCTGCTTCGCCTGGCGGTCGTAGCGCGCATAAAGGCAGCGGGTTTGCTGCGTCGCTGAGGTGCTAATCAATAGCTCCGCATAGCGCAGGTCGTCACAGCCATCCGTGTCCGTATAGACGGCTGTGAAGTAAAGAAGAGTGTTCGGCGCGGAGGATGCATTTCGTGGTGAGACGCTGACCGCTTCGGGTACGTGATTGGCGGTGCGCTGCGCAGTTACTGGGCCATAGTAATACTCTCTTCCCGTCAAGCCTAGCACGCCCAGCCAGTAGTAATAGGTTGTCCCCGCCGCGGCCCCGTTGTCGGTAAAGCTGTATTGCCCGCCACCAGACCCCTGGCTGGGGATCAATGAGGCGTTCAAATTCATTGCACTTTCGCGTTGCTCCGTAGTGCCGCGATAAACGTTGAAGCCCAGGACGTTATTTTCGCTGGCCGTCTCCCAAGAGACCAGGATGCTATCCTGCCGGCCGGTCGCGCCGAAATAGACAATAGTTACGCTGTCTAATCGCTTATCGCCTAGAGTTGCGGTGCTCTCTGCGGGGGTGACGGGTTCATCGGCCAGGATTGAGGAAGGCCAGAGGAGCGATAAGAGGGCAAGAATGCTGATCAAACCGATCGAAATCAGGTTCCTCTGCGACGGATGGATCATATGTTCCCCTTGAGCGTTGCCAGATTGATATGGGCTAAAATGGCTGATTTCTCGCAGATAATGATAATGGGTTTCTTGGTGCAGCACAAGCCTAATTTCGTTGGGATTCTATCCCCCAAAAATTGGGGGGGCGGCTGAAAAATGAACCACGAAGAGCACGGAGGCCAAAGTATATTTTCTTCCCCTTCGTGTTCTTCGTGATGGTTTATTTCCAGAGTGGACGCAAAGGACGTGAAGTCCTTACCAGGCCGGACGTAAAGGCAGGGTGAGTGGCACTTCGATGAGGACGGGGCCGGGTATGCCCAGGGCTTGCTTGAGCGCTTGTTTCAGTTCCTCCGGCTGCGCCTTGATGCCGCGAGCGCCGTAAGCCTCCGCCAGCTTGACATAGTCCACTGGCGATAAATCTGTGTCCACATAGCGCCCATCGAACTCGGACTGATGGATGATCTTCACCGCGCTGTAACATTGATCGTTGAACACGATGCTGACCACATTCAGGCCATGTTGGACGGCAGCCGCTAATTCCTGGCCGGTGAACAGAAAGCCGCCATCACCGGAGAGCGACACCACCTGTCGCTCCACTTGCCCAACTTTGGCCCCTATCGCGGCTGGCAGACCGAAGCCGAGGGTGCCCGAGGTGAAGGGATAGAGGTAACTGCGGGTCTGATACACGGGAAAATAGCTTGTCGAGGTGTAGCCCACGAGGGTCATGTCCCAGGCCACAATCGCATCCCGATCCAGGGCGTTGCGGATATCCTGCAGGATGCTCATTTGTCTCGGCAGCCGATCCCAAAGCGCCCGCACTTTCTCTTGCACTGCTTCGGCCACCTGGTTCGCACGGGAGGGACGCGGCTCCAGGCCTCGCAGGCCCTCGATGAGCTGCCGGAGCACCATTCTGGCATCCCCCACAATGCCCAGACGGGCGGGATAGGTCTGGCCGATCACCGACGGGTCAATGTCCACGTGGATCAGATTCGCCGGCAGAGGCAATCTCCAGCGGTCGGTAGCCATGGCGCCAAGCTTGCTGCCGATGACCAGAACCAGGTCGGAGGTCTCCACGAGGGCGCGCATCGCGCCGGACAAGCGCCGCGAAGTGCCCAGGGCCAGGGGGTGGTCTTCCGGTATCGCCCCTTTGCCCACGACCGTGGTCATCACCGGCGCGCCCAGGATCTGAGCCAATTGTACTAACTCCTGCTCCGCGCCGGAAGCAGCGATGCCGCCTCCCGCATAAATGAGAGGCCGCCCCGCCTTTCTTAACAACTCCACCGCCTCGCCCACAGCCCTTTCATCGCCGCGCGGGCGAGGATATTCTTCGCAGGCGAGCAGAGATACATCTGCTGTGGCCTCCAACACGTCCGTAGGAATCTCGATGTGCACCGGTCGTGGGCGCATGGTCTTGAATCGTCGCATGGCCTCGTGGACGAGCGCCGGGATTTCAGCGACCCGGGTTGCCCGGTCGTGCCAACCTGTGACGCTTTGCGCCAGGCCGCGCTGATCCTTCATTTCGTGCAGGTTGCCCCGTTCCAGGCCGATGTACTCGGACTCAACCTGGCTGGAGATAGCAAGCACCGGAGACGAATCCACATAAGCCTCGCTGAGGGGGGTAGCGGCATTAGAGATGCCTGGCCCGCCGGTGACGATCACCACGCCAGGCCGCCCTGTGGCTCGCGCGTAACCATCAGCCATGAAAGCGGCCCCTTGTTCGTGGCGCGCCACGATGCGCCGAATCCCTGGCTCCGCCAGCAGAGCATCGTAAATATGCCCCACGTGCGCGCCTGGGATGCCAAAGATCACCTCGACGCCCTCGGCGCGCAACGCCTTGACCAGAGCTTGTCCTCCGCTCAGCTTCTCTTTTGCCCCTGTACCTTCCGAAGTCATTCGGGTTATATGCTCCTTTCAGAATCTGGAACCACAGAGGTGACCCACGAATTAGCAGCGGCCCCATTATATCACCAGCGCGGTTCATTGGGAATTTGACCCTCATCCCTG
>CAYPON010000355.1:0-3520 GCA_964412315.1 uncultured Anaerolineae bacterium
GAGCCTTTCCGTGCCCACCGCCGGTCGCAGCCGTTGCGCGCGGATGCCAATGCCGACCCCCAGGATGAACAGGCCCGTCGTCAAGGCCGTCATAACGCCGATAAGCCAGGGGGATACGCGGAACAGCTCCGCAGGCCAAACTGCCGCCGGTGCACGCGGGGTGACCGGACTGAAAAGCATCAACGAACCCAAGAGGAAGGCCACCACGCCGCCAGCAGTGAGCAGGCCGTGCGTTGGGGTGTAGATTTCGAGGATGAACAAGGCAACGCTCAAGATGATCAACGCCAGGCCGGCCCAGTTCAACGGCAAGCTGGCCACTGACACGCCGAACAGCACCAGGCAGATCACGCCGACGACGCCCCCTGCCGAGATGCCAGGCGCGCTGAACTCCAGGATCAGGCCCCAAATGCCGATGGTCAGCAGGAGATAGGCAATGGTCGGATCCACGACGACGTGCAGGATCGTCTCCTGTGGACTCATCCCCAGGCGGCGCACGTTGGCGGCGGCGGTGCGCAGGACAACGGTCTCCTGGAGCACCTTGGCCTCCCTCCCCTCCAGTTGGAACAGGAGGTGATTGAGGTTGACAGCGATAAGGTTCACCACGCCCTTTTCCACCGCTTCCTCGGCGGGGATGGAGACACTCTTGCGTATCGCCTCCTCCGCCCACTGATGATTGTGCCCCTGCTGACGGCCCAGAGCTTGAAGATAGGCTACGGCATCGTTCACCACTTTGTCGTCCACGGTCTTGGGGATCTCTTGTCCTATCGTCGAAACGGGGTGCGCCGCGCCGATATTGGTGCCGGGGGCCATGGCGGCAATGGGACAGGCATAGACGATGAAAAGACCAGCCGAAGCAGCGCGCGCGCCGCTGGGCGACACATAGGCTACCACCGGCAGCGGAGCCGCCAGGATCGCCTTCACAATCTCGCGCATAGAGGCATCCAACCCTCCCGGCGTGTCTATCTCCATGATCACGCACTGCGCACCATCATTGACCGCCGTCTGGATACCCCGCTTGACGTACTGCGCCGTGAGCGGATCAATCGCCCCGCGCATGGTGAGCACGACGACATCCTGGCGTCCCTGTGCTGCGCCCATCATGCCCACTCCCACCAACAAAATCATCACTAACAATAATATCCTTACCCCTCTCATACGACGCTTGCACATAACTCGTCCCGACCTTTCTTTCTCCACCGTGCTCGCCAAAAGCACGACGGGGAACCTACCACAGCATCCAGGCCAGATGCTGCCCTCCTGATTTGTATTGTACTCCATGTTCCGCAGTTCGCCAAGTTATATACACCGCCGTGTAGCAGGCAGTGCTGGAACAGAGCACAGCGACGGCTCCTCCAGGCCATCGTAACGCCAGCCGTATCCACAGAGTTTCCATCGCGTCTAATAGGATGAACAATACAGTCCTGATAACGCCCAGGAGGTTGCCCATGGTTATCGCCGAGAGCCACAGGGTTGCCAAGACCATAAAGGGAACAAGCAAAGCCAATTCCTCGACTTCATCCCCGGCGGCCTGCGCCTCTGACCGGCAGGAAGCGCCAGTGGCGCACGTATCGTCGCGTGGTTGCAGCGTGGAGATGATCGGCATTCTGGTCCCTCCTCAAGCCGCGATGAAATCGCAGTGAGCTTTAGCATAAAAGACAAAGCTGTTGAGCCTGCGCAGTTCAAGCAAAAGACGGGGCGGCCAAGTCAGTGGCCGCCCCGCCTTTTTGCCTGAAAACTCATCTTGCGGTATCATATAAGCAAACGACTTGCCGGGAATGGAGATGATATGGCCAGGCCAAAAGTGGCAGTCCTCAAGACGACGCCGGAAACAGTGTTAGACGATTACCAGCGGTTATGTCAACTGGCAGGGATGCAAGAGGCCCTCGATCCGCAGGCGACCACGATCCTGAAGGACAACATCAGTTGGCACCTGCTCTATCCCAGCGCCAACACGACCCCCTGGCAACTGGAGGGCACCATTCTCGCCCTGAAGAAGGCGGGCTTCCAGGACCTGGTATGTGTCCATAACAAGACGGTGGTCACCATCGCCGATCTGGGCGACCGCTACAATAAGTTCGGCCCGGTGCTGGAGAAATACGGCATCCCCAAGAAGTATAACTTCAAGCCGGAGGATATGACCTGGATTCGCTACCAGCCCAAGGCCAAAATGGCTGTGCTCGACCGCATCTTTCCCGATGGCATTTACATTCCCGACTATTTCATCGGCAAGAACATCGTCCACCTGCCGACGGTCAAGGCGCATAGTTACACTGTGACCACAGGGGCCATGAAAAACGCCTTCGGCGGGCTACTCAATGTCCACCGCCACTACACACACACCTGGATTCACGACACTTTGGTGGATTTGCTGGCGATCCAGAAGGAGATCCATCCCGGCCTCTTCGCCACGATGGACGGCACGACGGCGGGAAGCGGGCCGGGGCCGCGCACCCTGATCCCGCACCGCAAGGATGTCATCCTGGCCTCCGCCGATCAAGTGGCGATTGACGCGGTGTCGGCGGCGATGATGGGTTTCGACCCGTTGCGTATCGAGTACATTGTGCACGCCATGGAGCGCGGCTTGGGCCAGGGCAACCCGCGCGAGATCGAGATCGTCGGTATGCCGGAGGTAGCGGAGGAGCGGTGGGGTTTCAAAGTTTGGGGGCATGGCCTCAACCTGGGGACCGCTGTGGGGATGCTGCTCTGGCGCTCGCCACTCAAGGTTTTTCAAAAACTGCTATTCCGCACCCCTCTCGTCAACATCTTTATCTTCGCCAGCGAAGTCTATCACGACCGCCTCTGGTACCCACTCAACGGGCGCAGGGTGGTCACGCGATGGCTCAGAGAAAACCCCTGGGGGCGGCTGTTCCAAGATTACCCAGAATAATCGAAAGGGGAAACGATATGGTAAATAAGCCTCATCTTTTGGTCCGTCAGCTTCGTTTCTCACGCCATGAGCTGATGCGCTGTATCGAAGGCATTACGCCGGAGGAAGCGGAAAAGCGAATGGGGCAAATGAACAGCATTAGTTGGATCGTCGGCCACCTGGGCGGCCAGGAACACGGGCTTTGGGTCACGTCGCAGGGCAGATCGGTCGCGCCAGAACTGGCTGCTTGCGGATATGGTAAGCCGCCTTCAACACCTCCCTTAGAGAAAGTCCTGGTAGCCTGGCGCAGAACTACAGCGGCGGCGGATGAATTCCTGGACACGCTCACTCCAGAGAAAATGACCGAATACCTAGAAGGTGAAGGCTGGCGCAGTGCTGAAAACATCGGCACTTTGCTGATGCGCAATATCATGCACTATTGGTTTCATCTTGGAGAAGCCCATGCTATCCGCCAGATCATGGGCCATCAAAACCTGCCCGATTTCGTGGGTAATATGTCGGCGTGTGTTTATGAGCCGGAGTAGGAGTCCCTGTCGTGGAAAAGCTAAGAGGGTCTTGGCAGCGCATCCAGGCTAACCGGTTGCAGGTCACCCTGATCCTGTCCTTTTCCCTCATCGCCGCCCTCATCATCAG
>CAYPON010000356.1:0-3518 GCA_964412315.1 uncultured Anaerolineae bacterium
CCTCGATCACTTTGTCCGCGCCCTTGCCCCCCGTGAGGTCGCGGATCACCTGCGGGACGTTATCCTGGTGTGGGTCGAGGATGAGGTCCGCGCCCAGCTCTTTCGCCAGATCGCGGCGATAGCCGACGATATCGGTGCTGATGACGCGCGCGCCGCGCAGTTTGGACAACATCATCGCCGAGAGGCCAATCGGCCCACATCCCTGGATAAGGACGGTCTCGCCCGGCTGGATCGCAGCGCGGGTGGCTACGGCATGGTTGGCAATCCCCGCCGGTTGCGCAGCGGCGGCCTCGGCGAAGGTGATGCCATTGGGGATCAGAGTGCAACGTTTGGCCATGCCGATGCAGTACTCGGCGTAGGCTCCGTGCGCCGTAAAGCCAGGGCCGAGGGGGGACTCGCATTCATCGTTTCGCCCGGCCAGACAGGCCACGCATCGGCCACAGGAGACCCCCTCTCCTCCGGCGACGCGGTCCCCCACTTTGACCTCCGTCACTCCTGGCCCTACGTCGGCCACGGTGCTCGCCATCTCATGCCCCATCACGCGCGGATAGGTCATCTTGGGATGGATGCCGTGATACCCCTCCAGGTCGGAGCCGCAGATCGAGCATGCTTCCACTTTCAGAAGCACTTCCCCTCGCCGCAATGGTCGCAAAGGGAGATCCACCATCTCCATCTGTTCCGGCTGCCAAAGCATCATGGCTTTCATGCCTTTCGTTCCTTCCCAGTTCGAGCAAAGGTGGAGCATACCATAACAAGAATTGGGCAAATTGTCAAATGGGGAAGAAAAAAAAGGAATACATTTTCACCACCCCTTCTCAGCGCGTTTTCTCCCCGGCAGTTCAAGGCTCTGGCTCAGCTCTTCTCTTTAGCGGCGTAGGAGCGCCCAGCAAAGATGGCCCTGACCTCAGCGGCGCCCCTGGCCTTGAGCAGCCGCTCAATCCGCGCATCCTCTTCTTTCTTCAGCTCGCGGAGATTGTTAAGGACAGCCTCCAACCTGTCGGCTGGGAACTTGCACGCGCCGTTCTCATCCATGTGGATGATCTCGCCAGGGTAGACGTCCATGCCCGCCACGGTAACCGGCACATTGACGGCATGGACGGCCATCGCGCCATGGCCGGGGGTAACGCCGGTTAGCATATACTGGAACTTGATGGGGCGGACTTCGTCCACATCTCGCGAAGGGCCGTTGGAGATGAGGCCGAGGCAGCCCACGGCTTTCATCGCCGCCGTCATATTCCCGCCTGCCAGCCCTACTTTGCCCGCTATCTCTGGCGGGAACTTCTGCTGCAAGACCAGGATCGTCGGCTTTGGCGATGCATCCAGGGCGTCTATCACGTCTATGAAGGAGAGGCGCGCATAGTTCGGGTCGGGCAATCCATAGACGCAGGTGACAGCATAGCCTACTATCCTGCCCAGTTCAGGGAACAGGCAACGGACAGACTGATCGGTGTACCAGTTCTGCGTCCAGGGATTGTACAGCCCCAGACAGAGGGGATTCTGCGGATAGGTGGCGACGACGTTGGTGATGGACGGTGTATCATGGTTTTTCAGCTCTTCCAGCATTTCGTGTTCAGTCGGTTTGGTCATGGTTTGCCTCCTCCTGAAAGCTCAGCTTTTCTTATGCGTAATATACTCCTCCCAGAGTGTTGTGTCAACTGCAACCTGTGCTTGCGTAGCGAATCCACACAGTTGACTAACACAGTATATAGGTGCTTTGGAGCCTAGAGATACGAGATGTAGTGGATTTACGATTCGAGATGGGGTTGACAACCCCATCTGCGCTTTGATCGGTCATAATACATAGTGCTGACCGATTTGGCACATTCTACCTGTAGTGCGTTGCCAATTGACAATCGCTGCGCCAAGCCTGCCCCCCAAATTTGACAACTTAGAACATTTGTGCTATACTAATCAAGGTTTCATTCACTGGCCCGCCGCCTTTTGCCAATACGCGCGTTTTGGATATACTTCCAGTTTTCAGCGATCAGCAGCTAGCAAAAGAAGCTGAAGGCTCAAAGCTGGCCGCTGACAGCTACTGAAGGAGTCCATATGGACCAAGGGATCGTCATCCGCGGCGCGCAGCAGCATAACCTGAAGAACATCAGCCTCACCATTCCACGCTACAAGCTGGTTGTGCTCACCGGCGTCAGCGGCAGCGGCAAATCCTCTCTAGCCTTCGACACCATCTATGCCGAAGGGCAGCGCCGCTATGTGGAAAGCCTCTCCTCCTACGCCCGCCAGTTTCTGGGGCAGATGGAAAAGCCCAAGGTGGATTATATTGGCGGCCTTTCTCCAGCCATCGCCATCGAGCAGAAGGCAGTGAGCAAGAACCCGCGTTCCACCGTCGGCACCGTGACTGAGGTCATGGATTATCTGCGGGTGCTCTACGCCCGCTTCGGTACGGCGCATTGCCCGCAGTGCGGGCGCATCGTGCAGCCGCAGAGCGCGCAGCAGATCGCCGATCAACTGGCTGCCCTTCCCCCCGGCACCCGTTTTCAGCTCCTTGCGCCCATCGTCCGCCAGCGCAAGGGCACACACGCCGACGTCCTGGAGCAGTCCCGCCGCGAGGGCTACGTCCGCGCTCGCATTGACGGCGCACTGGTGGAGCTAGACAGGGGGAAGCTGCCCTCCCTCTCCAAGACGCGCAAGCACAATATCGAGTTGATCGTGGATCGGCTGCAAATCCCGGAGAGGCCCGACCATCAAGAACCGGACAACGGCTTTCGCAAACGGCTCGTGGACTCGGTAGAGACGACGCTGCGTGCGGGCGATGGGACGCTCATCGCCGAGTTGAACCTTCCCGCGAGTTCGGAACTTGCCGGAAAGTATCCGAAAGAGATCATCCTCAGCGAGCGCAATGCCTGCCCGCAGTGCGACATCAGCTTTGCAGAGCTTTCGCCGCAGCTCTTCAGCTTCAACTCGCCCCTCGGCATGTGTCCCGATTGCAACGGCCTGAGCGTCAAGCTTAAGGTGGACCCCGCGCTCATTATCCAGGACGCCAACAAGTCCATCTTGGATGGCGCGCTCCGCTGGTATGGACATATCCGCAAGAAGAAGAATGCCTGGAACATTCGCCACCTGCAAGCCATCGCCGACCACTACGGCGCGGATTTGGAGGTGCCCTGGAAAGATTTGCCAGAAAAGTTCCGTGACGTGCTCCTCAATGGCTCCGGCGAGGAGCAGATCCACTTCAGCTTTGAGAACAAGTCGGACAAGGGGAGCTGGTCGCACGAGAGCGTGCACGCCGTCAAGGGGATCATCTATAACATCAACCGCCTCTTTCGCCAGACCAGGTCGGATTACACACGGCGTTGGTACGCCAGTTTCATGAGCGAGCAGCCTTGCCCGACCTGTGGCGGGGAGCGGCTGCGCCCGGAGGCGCGCGCTGTGACTGTCGGCGGCAAGACGATTACGGAGGTCAGCCGCATGTCCATCGCTGAGGCGTATGAGTGGGTGGCGGGGTTAAGACCCTCACCCCCATCCCCTCTCCCGAAGGGAGAGGGGGGCAGGGACTCACC
>CAYPON010000357.1:0-3501 GCA_964412315.1 uncultured Anaerolineae bacterium
CGCTTCGCGGATCACCTGGAAGCCGCGCTTGGCGAAATGGCTATGGTGCATGTACTCCTCGATCTCGGTGCCATCTACCAGGACTCCCTTGTAGCCCTCCTCCCGCAAGAAGTCCAGGAAAGCCCCGAACAGCCTGCGCATGTGGCCCTGTCCCCGCCACTGACGCTGTATCCATTCGCAGTAGAGGAAGGCGACCTTCTCCTCCATGTCATAGGGCACGAGGGCTTTTTCAGAAGGTGCCCAATAGAGATGGCCGATGACCTGGCCATCATCTGTTTCCAGGTGCCAGCCCTCGACATGCTTCCCCAGGTTGTCGGCGAACCAGGCCCTGGAAAGCGGCAAGCCACCCGCCCCCCAGAAATATGTAGTCGCCGCGGCGCAGGGATACGCTTTCTCTGCATCCTCTCTTCGCGCTAAACGGATCGCTTTCATCGTTCACCTCCGGATCATAGTCAGCAGATGAAGCAGATGCAGCGGATTAACATGAACATAATCTGCTCCATCCGCTCAATCTGCTGATCTATTTATCGTATTCTACGCCATTCGTCGAACATCGCCAAAGCGTTTTTCCACGGCCAATGAGCGCGGATGGAGGGTATGGCGCTGAGGATGAGGCCACGCTGCCCAAAGATGGCCAAGGCATCGCGCACGGCCTGCCGCGCGATCTGCGGCGTGCCCTCGCCGATGTGGATCGGGCCGGAGACGCCTCCCCAGATGGCGTGCCGGTCGCAAAGCCTGGCTGCCACGACGCGCATGTCCTGATTGCCGAGCGCAGGTTCGATGGAGAAATAGCCGTCAAAGTCTAGCTCCGCCAGGATGTCGAGCATGGGCATGATGCCGGTGCAGACGGTGTAGGTCACCGCCGCGCCGCCGCAGCGCATGACCTCGATCTCCTCTTTCAGCCGGGGGACGAGGAAACGTCGGATCTGGCTGGGGCTCCAAAAGTCAGTGGTTTCGTAGAAACCGTTGCGACAGATGACGTCCGCGCCCAGGTCAGCCAGCACCTCGGCCCGCCGCATCGTCGCTGCATGGTCTATCTCCAGGAAACGCTCGATGATCTCCGGCGCGTCCATGGAGAGCATGATCGCCTGCGCCGGGCCGAAAAGCTGTATGGCGGAGGTCAGCCCCATGCCGCATGGCGCGTAGGTGATGACGCCATACTGGTCGGCAACCTTCCTGGCCGCGGCGAAGCTCTCTCGTGCGCGAGCGATCTCCTCATCAGAAGGGAGAAGGTGCACATAGCGGTAGCGTTCCACATCCTCCAGCGTCTGCAGCCAGGGCTTGACGAAGCGGGACACGTTCCAATCGCTATTCAGGGGAATGTCGTTGGGGTGTTCCAGGTCATCGGTGACACGGATGGCGGCGGTGAGCGGGCCGCGTGGCGTGCTGATCTCCTTGTGCAGGATGGGCCACGGCTCTCCAGCACGGCTCTCCGTCCAGAGGCGAGTGGTTACGTCGGGATGCCAGGATTCGTTCAGGCTGACTACGACCACTCCATCCAGGCCGAGGCCATTCACGATCCTATCCAGCGAATCCGCACGGCTCTGCCAGGTGTATTGCGGCCCCTTCAGCGAAGCCGAGAAAAAGGGGCAGCAGGGGACATAATCCACCGGCTGCCGGCGCAGGGCGGCGAGCATCCGCTCGCGCGAGGTTATCTGAGCGATCATGGTCTTACTCGTGGAAGGTTGGTGGAAGCATTAGATCCAAAGCTGGTTTGGCCTCGGCGCGCACCCTGGCCGATAGCCATAGGGAAGAATGAGACACCCTTTGCAGGGCAACCTCTGCCTCATGGCGTATGAACTCTAGCAGAGCTAGCCGAACGATCTCCCCTTCATCGGTGAACCAACCCATTTTGACAAGAGCGTCCAGCTCGGCAGCCATTTTGTCCGGCAGTTCCACCTGTAAGACTTGCATTTTGTTACTCCTGTGGGGCGACTCATGAATCGCCCTTATATTAACCGTCAATTGCCGCTAACTGAGAAGCACCGTCTGCCCCGTTTCCGTAGACTTGTAGGCCGCCTCGATGATCTGCACGGTTATCGCCCCTTGCCAGTCCGGGATGACGGCTTCGGGTTTGTCCAAGTTTTGCAGCCAGTCCTGGATCACCTGCGTATGAGTAGGCACTTGGGGAGCGCGGGGCAGGTCGGGGATCGTCTCCACCGGCTGGCCGGCGATGTCGGCATAGAGGCGAAGCGGATGCTCGTCGCCATAGAGTGCGGGGAAGATATCCGCGCCCATCTGCGTGCCCATGAACTGGAAGCGTTCTCCGGCCTTCAGATAAGCGGCCCAGCTCACCGCTAGTTGCAGCGTGGCGCCATTCTCGAAGCGCACCAGGGTCGTCACCAGGTCATCCACGTCGCAACGCTGCGGCGGCGGGAGGATATCCGAACCCCAGCCGCCCAGGCCGATGCCACGTGGGCCGAACTCGGCGTAGGCGGAGCCTGTGACCGCCACCGGCTTGGGGTGCCCCATGATCCAGAGGGACATATCCAGGTAATGCACGCCCACATCCATCATCGCCCCGCCGCCGGCCAGGTCCTTGTTAGTGAACCAACTGCCATAGCCGGGGATGCCGGTGCGCCGCCAGTAAGCCACCTGGGCGTAGTAGATGTTGCCGAGAAGCTCCTTCTCGCTATAGCGCCGCATGAGTTGGATGACGGGACGATAGCGGTTGTTGAAGCAGATGCTCAGTTGCCGCCCAGCCTTTTTCGCCGCGGCCATCATCGCCTGGGCATCGGCGTAGGTGAGGGCCATCGGCTTTTCGCAAAGGACGTGCGCCCCAGCCTGCAGCGCGGCGATGCTCAGAGGGGCATGATAGGCGTTGGGCGCGCAGACGCTGACCACGTCCAGGTGCTCCTTGGCCAGCATCTCTTGCGGGTCGGTATAGACGTGGGGGATGCCCATCTCCTTCGCTAGCTTCTCCGCTCGCTCGCGCACGACATCGAAGAGCGCAGCCACCTCCACGTTGGGCACGCTCTTGTATCCCGGAATGTGTCCACGCGCGGCGATCATCCCCGCGCCAAAAACACCCACGCGAAGCACCTTGCCTGACATAATATTTCCTCCCTTTGTATTTTGGCTTTCAGCAGTTAGCTGTTGCACCCACCAGTTTGCCGCGCTTGATGTGCTGATATGCCTCAGTGCGGCCGCGGGCGCGGCCTCCGCTGACGCCGATAATCGCGCATTTGAACATGGAACCCGTTCCTTTCTAGCCCTGCTGGTAGCTCACAGCGGGGGCGTGGCTTTCCTCCAGGATCCGCCCGCAGGATCCTCCGTTTGAGTGATGTGCGATCCTCCTACAGCCTCAGAGTCTGTGGGAAGGTTAGTGGTTTCTTCCTCCTACGAAGCCGAGCTGACGGCGCTTTTCAGGCCTGGCTCCTTCCTCCAGCCAGCGGATAGGCTCTTCTTCCATCCGATCGGGGTTTACCCAGACAAGGCTCCTCAACTCGCCTGCTTTTAGAGCAGCTTGAGCAAAAAGCCTTCTTGCTGTTTCATCTAGGG
>CAYPON010000358.1:0-3490 GCA_964412315.1 uncultured Anaerolineae bacterium
CTATCTTTGCACAGGGCCATCGCATCTTGAAGTACCCGGCCATCAGATGGCCGGGCTGCAGCAGCATCTTTCCAGCCGGCTTTAGCCGGGTTGAGCTTTTAGCGGCGACGCTCTGAGCGTCGCGGAGGGCTATAACGCGCCTTCTGAATTTAGATGCGATCGCCCTGTTGCCTTCTTGCGCCGAACTATCACAGTCTGTCATTTCTACCTATCTCCCGCTATCTCTTCTTTCAGCACTCGCACAAACTCGCGCATAAAGGCCAATGGCTGAAGCCCGTTCACAGGATCACCTATCTCAAACGCCCTTTCCATCTCCCTCACCTGCCGCGAAAGGCTGGGACGATGCGCGTCGGCGGCGAAGTAGCGCGCGATGTCCAGCGCAGGCCCTGCCTTGGCCTCCAGTTCCGCACAGAGCTGGCCATGGAAGCTCTGCATGCGTGCGTACCGCTCGCGGGCGATGGCCTGGCCAAGCTCGGTGATGACCCTCTTCCGCCTTTCATCCACTCGCCCCAGCCATCCCTGCCCCTCGGTGGCCATGTCAGCGATGGCGTTGCCCCGATGAGCGCGGATGGTGATGTAGCGCGTGAAAGCGATATAGCCAAAGTTGGCGTCAATCAGATCGGCATCATAGAGCAGCAGGTTTTCCAATGGGTGCGCCGGATCGCAGGTGATATGATTGCCGATGATGTGCAGGACACGGGCACGTGTCGCGGCGTCTATGCCCAGCTCGAGGAGAATAGGCTCGGCGCGCTCCGCACCTGGCACCGCGTGGGGTTCACCTGCGGGCTTGCCGATGTCATGCAGCAGCGCGGCCAGCTCGACGATGCGCTCGTCTGCGCCCAGCCGCCGCGCCATGCACAGGCTCAGGTTACGCACGCGCAACGTGTGCTCGTAAGTGTAGCCCGGCCAGTTAAACCCGCTCCATTCCAACGGCCAGCCGGATAACTCCCTCTGCACCAGCTTCTCAACCTGCCGGATAATGTTAAGAGATTCCCTCATACCGTCCCTTTTGCCAGGCAAGAGTACTTATTTTCTTGAAAGCCTTTGCGCATCCTGAGATCGCGCAAAACGGTGCCCGTGAACACTATTCCGCGCCACGCGCCCCGACCTGCGTGTCCTCTTCATCTCCGGCTATGAGACCGATGGCCTCATCCACCCGGCGGCGAAAGAGCAGGGGATAGCTTTCCTGCAAAAACCGTTCACTGTAGCGGTGCTGGCACGCCAGGTGCACGAGATACTCCACGCAACGAATGTGTAGCCGCCTGACGCTGATGGAAGGACGGCCTGGAAGAGCCGTCGCTGGGAAATGCAGCCCAGCATCAGCTCTTCAGACCGCGGTAAATCCTACTCTAGACGTCTCATTTGCGGCTGCAGGAACATCACCGCCAGGAAAACCGTAGCCAGTAGCAGCCCCTCCAACGCCACAACAGGTGGAACCCCCAGCCGATCGGCTACCGCCCCGGCGGGAAGCGTCCCCAGCGGCGTCAGGCCCCACATCATCAGATACACGCTCATCACCCTGCCGCGCAGGTGATCCTCAGCATTGGCTTGCAGCAAGGCACTGTTGGCTACCATGGAGATATTTCCCGCCGCTCCCACCAGGGCGAGGAAAAAGAGGACGAGAGGCAAAGGGCGAACAGTGACAAAAAGGAGAAGCCCAAGCCCCGTGCCCACACCGGAAGCGAGAAGAAGTTTTCCCTTGTCCCGGTAATTCCCCAGAGAGGCCACAGCTAACGAGCCGATCAGCGATCCCACCCCTGGCGCGGCCACAAGAAGCCCCAGGCCCGTCCCCTCAAAGCCCATCACCTCTCTGGCGAACTTGGGCATCAAGGTAGTGTAGGGCATAGCGAAAATCACCCTGGCCAGGGCAAGGGAGAGAAGCCCCAGGAGGACCGGCTGACGAAGGATATAATGCGTTCCCTCGCGGAGATCAAGCCAGGCCGAGTTGCGGACCTCCTTTTTCTGGTTGGTTGCTGGCAGCCTGGACATAGCAGGTACACTCAGGAAGTAGAGGAACGCCATAGCATAGTAGACCCCCGCCACACCCACGTGATCAATTAGCATCCCTGCCACGGGAGCGCCAATAATGCCCATCAACCCCATACCGACAGCATCGAGGGAGAACGCATTGAGCAACGTGTCCCGATCCACTAGTTTTGGGATGATGGTCTGATAAGCGGGGAACATAAAAGAGAAGAGGACGCCGGAGAACAGCGCGCTGGCTAGCAGATGCCAGACCTGGATCGCCCCAGCCGAGATCAGCAGGGCAATGACCAGGATATTCAACCCCATAAGCCCCCTTGTCCAGAGGAGGAGATCGCGTTTCTCCACGCGGTCGCAGACGACTCCGCCGTAGGGAGAGAGGAGCAACATGGTGAGGCTCCAGCCGCTGCTCACCCAGCCGAGGGCCAGAGCCGAGCCGGTGAGACGGTAAACCAACCAGCCCTGCGCCACGCTGCTCATCTGAAAGCCGGCAGAGCCGGCCAGTCCCCCCAGCCAGAGCCAACGATAATGACGGCTGCGGAGCGCGCTGAAGGCACTAATCAAGGATAAGCCTTGCCCTTTGGAAGCGAGCCATCGCTGCAGCAAATAGCCCGGTATCCAGTGTCAAGAGAATCGTCATCACGATGAGGACAACGCGGGTCAGATCGGCAGCCAGCATCATCCTCACCAGGTATGCCTTCCACTCCACAGGCAGCGCCTGAATGCCAAAAATGGGCACGAACAACAGGAGCATGATGGCGATGCTCAGAGTCTGCTGCGCCTGTCGCGCTGTCGGAGCGCGCAAAGAGATGAGGACACCTGCACTGGCGGCGAGGCAGGCCGCCAACAGGCCCAAAATAAAGATCGCCAGCGCCGTGCCCGCCGGATAGAACAAGAACTTGCCCTGCCCGTGGGCGATATTCACCGTCACCACTCCCAGGAGCAGGCTGGCTAACATCAGCCCCCATCCATAGCCCACGGCTGCGCCGATCTTGCCAAGGAGGATAGCGCGATCCGATAGACGGCTGGCCAGCAAGGTCTCCAATGTGTGCCGTTCCCGCTCTCCGGCAAAGGAATCAGCGACCACGCCTGACACGAAGAAAAGAGGCATCCACGCCCAGTAAATCAGCACGGCGGGCGATTCCACCCATGCTCTTCCCGTCTGCAAAGGCATAAAGATGCCAAAAACGGCCAGCAACACCAATAAGCCCGCCATGCCTCCTCGCAAGCCGGTGCGTTGCGCGAAAAGCTCCTTGAACTCTTTCCAGATCACCGTCTGCACGTCAGCGATCATGTTTCCTCCTGCATCAGCGCTAAGAAGACCTCCTCCAGGCTGGCCTTTCCCTTGCGCACCTCCTCTACCTCTGCGCCGGCGCTCACCAGCAGGCTGACCAGCGGCGCGACATTCACATCTCCCCGCAGGTCAATATATAATCGGCCATTTCGTAACTCCGCCGAGGCCACCTCCGGCCGCCCCCGCAGCAGCGCTACCATGCCGTTATTCCTG
>CAYPON010000359.1:0-3469 GCA_964412315.1 uncultured Anaerolineae bacterium
GCCCTTTCAAGGCTGGTACAGGGATTCGAATTCCCTTGGGGGCATTTTTCTTTATAAGGAGGCTTCCTTGCAAGTAGAAATCACCTGCCATGCCCTTGACCGCGTGCCTCTCTCCCTCATCATAGATGACTCGACTCTTCTGGTCAACCTCAACTATTTCTTCATGCGTGACCGCAATCTCGTAGACGGCCAGAATCGCCGCTGGGAAGATGTCCCAGTCGTGCATCCGGAATCCTTCACCCGCGAGTTCGCCGAGTGGTGCCTGGGGCAGGGCGTGCGCGGCAAATACAGTGTCGTCCCTTGCCCCGCTGCTCTAGGACGTATAGACGAGGGGCTTCCTCTCTTTAGCAAAGCCCAGCAGGAGAGTTGGCTGCGGATGTGCCGGGAGGTGATCGTCCCCGTCTTCGACATCACGCCCGAGATGATCACCCATACCTTTGTTGTTGACTTGGAGACATTTCAGCCGCTTCCGTCCCGCATCTGGGAGCAGTACGAGTGGAGCGCCCTGCCGGTGGAGCAGGAAGAGTTGGTTGTCGCCTATGTTGCTGCCGCCTGCCGCATCCTGGACAATGTGGGCTTGACCCCAGCAGGGGTGACTTCCCCTGGCGGGTTCGGCAGCCGCACGCTCGAGTTCTACGCCAAATGCGTCGGCCAGGCCGTCCGCCAAGTGACAGGCAATCCGATGCCATACTTCTTCACCCGCATCTGGACTGACAGGCCGGTGGAGACCCCCGTCTGGCACATGGATCGCGCTGCACATACAGCGGTTGGGGAAATCATCGCCTCCACTGGCGATTGGACCGGATCGTGGACCGGCTACGGTGAAGTTGACGTGGACCGATACATCACTGTTGATTCGCAGGGAGGAAGACTACCTGCTTTGATTGAGGCGGGGGAACCTGCTGTGCTCATCAGCCACTGGCAGGGATTCTACGGCCTGCACAATGAGGACCGCCGCGGCTTCAAGGCGCTCAAGGTCATCGTGCAGCGCCTGAAGGAACGCGACCCGCGAGGGGAGCGGACGCAGTGGCGTAAGCCGAGCGAGATCACCCGTTACGCCTGCGCCCGCGCCATGGCACAGTTGGCTGTGGAAGGTCAGACGATCCAGCTTGACCTGCCCGTGCACGTCCCCGATTTGACGCTGCGCCTCACAGGAGCAGACATGCGGGGCATTTCGGTGGACGGTAAGCCGCTGCTCCATGTGGATAGTCGCGCCGCCTTCAGGAGCGGCACATTTTTCCGCGAAAGCGCGGCCACGCTGGCCGCCTTTGACACAACGCACGACCTGACGACCATCACCGTCCAGGCCTAACCGTCAACTATTGTTTTCAAGCGGCCTCGGCCGGCTTGAGCTTTCAGGCCGACGATCTAATCGTCGGCTTACCGGATGCGCACAGAGAGGAGGCAGAATGGCGCAAAAACAACTGGGCGTTAACATGGATGAGACGGCGGACGTGCACCCTTCCGTTGTCCTGGAAGGGAACATCACCATTGGCAAGTTCACCAAGATCGGGGCGGGCACAGTTATCACTGGCAATGTCACGATAGGACACCATACACTGATCCAGTGCAACGTGGTCATCCGTGGCCATAATACCATCGGCAATTGGGTGCACATCTACGACCTGGTTTGTATTGAGGGCGGGCGCCCCGCCCGTGTGGGTGGCTCGGCGGCGGAGGAGCCGGATCGTTCGCTCATCGGCGATGAGTGCTGGATAAATCATGGCGCGACGATGCATGGTTCCCAGCTCGGGGACGGGGCTGTGCTCGACCTGAATGCGTGTTTGGATTACAACTGCCGCATCGGGAAGGGGGCTATCGTCACTAACGGCAGCGCCTGTCGTGTGAACACTGTTGTGCCTGACAACTGCATAGCGGAAGGTGTGCCCGCCGGGATCGTCAAAGAGCACATCACGGACGAAGACCGCCGCCAGTTGATGGGCCTAGTCCCGCGAGAGTGGGTGCATTATGCGGGCGAGCGACAGGAGAAACAGATCCGCGAGAAAAAGGGCCTCTGATTTGATGGATGGGGAAACACTATGTCTCCAGAACAAAGGCGCAGACTGTTCAGGCTGATCCTGCTTTTGGTCGTTGCTGTTATCCTCCTCATTGCAGGTAGACGGATAGCTGGCCCGAAGATCGGAGTGGCAGAGGTCATCGTGCTGGTGGTCCTGGGAGCGCTCATTGGCTTCTGGGTGAACCGCAAGCGGTAGAGACCTGGAAGCCCAACGCTCAACGGGCGCTATCCCGCACGACGGCGAGAAGCTGGTTCAGTTCAGCCTCTATCTCCACCAACTCTTTCGGGCAGGCGGGAGCTT
Organism: uncultured Anaerolineae bacterium; assembly: GCA_964412315.1. Classification (GTDB taxonomy): domain Bacteria; phylum Chloroflexota; class Anaerolineae; order JAAYEA01; family JAAYEA01; genus CAYPON01. Next base: position 2,319 of record CAYPON010000359.1, read on the forward strand.
CCCATTGCACCGTCCGCTCTATGCCGCCGATGCGTGCGGAGAGAGTCACAAAGGTCGGCTGCGGCTTTCGTCCGCGTGAAGAGGGGCGGTAGGCCGGCTGCAAGCCCAACCAACCGCTTTTTTGCAGCGTGTCCAAGAAATACTCGACTCCGCTGGGCATGAGGAATTGGCTTCCTTTTCGCTGCTTTACCCTGTCCAGATAGGCAATTTCCCCTGCGGAATACAGGGTCAGGACTTCATCACGCACGACAGGCTCGCCCTCCACGATCCAATAGAGAAGTGCGGCGTTGGCGGGCAACGCCATAGGCTCCGGCATCGGTCGAGGCGGTGCCGGTTCTCCGAACAGGCTACAGGCCGCTACCGCTCCCATCAGCAGGATGAGTCCGGCGAACTTGATCCTGTGAGTTGATGATCCCATAACAGCGAATCTCCTTGCTCCTCATGTTACCGGATCGGCCCCGAGTCGAGCCAGCGTTGCGCTTGGGCGATCAACGGCTTGGCGACACTGATCGGGCGGAGATAATACCAAGCGGCGCCAGCGTCATGATCTGGGGGGCGGACGCTGTAAACGATGCCGACAAGCTCAACCCTATCATCCAGGGCTATGCTGCCATTGTATCCATCAACGTAGGGTGCGGCAAATTGCATCCAGAGCCTATCCTCGGAATGTCCCCTATAGAGGGCAGGAATGGCTATCGCTGTTCCGTCCCCTCTGCCAGGGTATCCACAGAGATGGATATCCGATGCCGTAGCTAGGGTGCGATCGTCGCCCAAGCGAGCCACGGGCAGGGAGAGACCATGCGGCAAAGGGTTGCCCTGCATGTCAGACTTGACGTATAGGATAACCAGGTCTAAAGCGCGGTCGGAGGCGACAATCTGGGCGAGGTAGCGCATCTGCGCCGGCTGCGCCAGTGGATCATCGCTGAGGCCCACCTCGATTCGCCCAGCCCGATTATAGGGCACGCCCGACCAAGGATCTGCGACCAGATGCAAATTGGTCAGGATCAGCCCGCGGCTATCCACAATGCCCCCTGTGCCAATGCTTGGCTTCTCTCCGCCATCTTTGGGCGTCGAGACACACGCCGCCGACCGGTAAGCCAGCCGCAGCCGGCCAGCCACCCGTCAGTGCTGCCCATCCCGAAGCGCACATA
>CAYPON010000360.1:0-3463 GCA_964412315.1 uncultured Anaerolineae bacterium
GCGGGCGGGAGATGGATCAGGAACCGATGATCCCGACCGAGGAGCTCGCCCGCGTAGCCCTGCTGATGGCCACCCTGCCCCCCGAAGCTAACATGCTGGAGGCCATCGTGTTGCCGGTGACGCAGCTTTACCTCGGACGGGGATGAAAAACCCTTCCGCAGGTTTCAGAACCTGCGGAAGGATCAGAACTTTCCCTGTTCAAGGTCCTGCAGCATTTGATTCACGACCTGCTTCAGATCTGCCAGACGCTGCGTCGCAATAGTCCAGACAATCCCGATATCCACGTCGAAATATGCGTGGATAGCTATATCACGAAACCCGGCGACTCTCTTCCAGTCTACGTCCTGGTATCTTGAACGCAATTCCTCCGGGATTTGCTTTGTGGCCTCGCCAATGACCTCTAAGTTTCTGGTCACCGAGTCTATCACCATATCATTGCCCTCAAAAGCTTCGAAGGACAGCCCTGCTGTGTATCTTTCGACCTTACGAATTGCCTCCAAGATATCGTTCAAGAAGAGACGCACATCTCGTTTAGACATAGATCAGGTCCTGCTGGATGAAACGCCAGAGCAGTGGTTTCCTCTCCACTGCCCCTTTGGTGACCAAGTCAACTTTCATGCCCAGGAGCTCTTCGAGGAATTCACGCAAATCAACAACTTCCCAGCCCACAGGTTGGTCGAACTCTACCAGAATATCCACGTCGCTGGCAGGTGACTGCTCGTGTCGCGCATAAGATCCAAATAAAGCAATGCCGCAAACGTGAAACCGTTCGTGCAGCTCTCGCTTGTGCTCAGAAAGCAGCTTTCTTATCTCTTCTACGGTTTGCATAGCCTACCACTTTCGCACCACAAGCACACGCTTCAATTTATGCAAGTATCCCTTCCAGTGATATACTGACCTGCGTCTTGAGAGAATTGTACGCTTAAGCAATCACAAGTCAAATGAGCGTGCGAGGTAAGATACGATGACCCTTGACGAGTTGCTCTCAAAAGCAGAGGAATCCCGTGCGGAGATCATCGCCCTGGAGCAGGCATTGGTGAGGATCCCCACGATCAACACCGGCGTCATGCCCACGGGGAACGAGACAGCCCTCTGTCACTACCTGCAGGATAAGCTGGCGGAGGAGGAGATCGCCAGCGACATATTAGAATCTGCGCCGAGACGAGGGAATCTCCTGGCCAGGCTGCCGGGAAGCGGGAACGGGCCGAGCCTGCTCCTCCTGGCCCACACGGACGTGGTGCCCATCGAGGATGAGAGCCAATGGCGCTTCCCCCCCTTCAGCGCGACCATCCACGAGGGGCGCATCTATGGCCGTGGCAGCGCGGACTGCAAAGCGTTGCTTACCTGCCAGACGATGGCCATGGTCCTCCTGAAACGCGCCGGAGTGACGTTATGCGGCGACCTGGTGCTCTGCGCCGACGCCGATGAGGAGACAGGAGGAAAATACGGCGTCCGCTGGCTGGCGGAAAACCACCCCGACCGCATCCGTACCACCTATTGCCTCAACGAGGGAGGCGGTCGACCTTTACACCTTGCCGACGGACGACTGCTCTACCTGATCCCCGTGGGCGAAAAGGGGCGGATGGAGATCACCCTCACTTTGAAAGGGCGCAGTTGCCATGCCGCCGCCCCTTGGCGAGGGGACAATGTGGCCTTCAAGATCGCTGAGGTGTTGCGGCGCGTGCAGGGATACGAGCCGGAGCGGGATGTCTCCGCTGAAATCTTCCGCCACCTGCCCGCGCTCTTTGGCCTATCGGAGGAGATCACGCCGTCCAACGTGGATGGAGTCATTGAGACGCTCAAGGCCACGCTTGGTGAAGAGGCAGAGAGCCTGCGGGGACTTTCGCGCATGACCCTGACACCAACCATGGTGCGCGCCGGGGTCAAGAGCAACAACGTGCCGGAGACGGCGACCATCGTCTGCGACGTGCGCACCCTGCCCCACCAGGATGAAGCCTACGTGCAGGCCCAGGTGGAGCGACTGTTGGAGGGGGTGCCGGATGTGCAGATTGTCATCCAGTACACGGCAGAGCCGAACGCCTCACCTTATGATACCCCCTTCGCCGAGGCCATTCGCCGCGCCACGGCCAAGGTTCTGGGCAGGGATGACCTGCTCTGGTTGTCCGGCCTGACCATCGGCTTCACCGACTCCCGTTTCCTACGTCCTCTAGGCACGGTGGTTTATAACTTCGCTCCTGGCAACCCGGCTAAGGGCCTGCCCCTGAGCATGGCGCACGGCACGGACGAGTCCACCGACATTGAGGGGCTGGTCATCGGCACCAAGATGATGCTCGCCATCGCCTGGGAGACATTGGTGCAGCCGATGGGTTAGAAAACGCCAAGACGCCAAGCCGCAAAAAAGTCCACTTTCTTCGCGCTCTTGGCGTCTTCGCAGTTATTTTCTTCGGTGACGGGTAGATTTAGTCTGATAAATTTTGGAAATCTTTACTCACTTATACTTCGCGGTATTCGCCTTCTACGGTTTTGTCATCTCCGCCCGGCTTTTTCTCCTGGCCCGGCTGGCCCGTTTCAGAGCCTGGCTGCTGCTGATAAGCCTGATAGGCCGCTGCGCCGATCTTTTGCACAGCCTCGCTCAACTCCTGCGTAGCGCGGCGGATTTGGTTGATATCCTTGCCCTGCAAGGCGGAGCGCGCTGCAGAAACTTTGCTTTCCACCTCGCTCTTGATATGCCCGGGCACTTTGTCGCCCATCTCGCGCAGCGTCTTTTCGGCGGTATAGATCGCCGTGTCGGCCATATTCCGCGCCTCCGCCTCCTCCCTGCGGCGCCGGTCCTCTGCAGCGTGCTGGTCAGCCTCCTTCACCATTCGCTCCACTTCCTGCTTGTTGAGGCCGCTGGAAGCGGTGATGGTGATCTTTTGCTCGCGGCTAGTGGCCTTGTCCTTGGCGCTGACGTGCAAGATGCCGTCCGCGTCAATATCGAAAGCCACTTCGATCTGCGGAATGCCGCGCGGTGCTGGCGGGATGCCATCCAGGATAAAGCGACCCAGCGTCTTGTTATCCCCGGCCATGGGGCGCTCCCCTTGCACGACGTGCACCTCGACGCTCGTCTGCGCATCCGCTGCCGTGGAAAAGATCTGGCTCTTCTTGGTTGGTATGGTCGTGTTGCGCTCGATCAAGGGCGTGGCCACGCCGCCCAACGTCTCAATACCCAAGGTTAGCGGCGTCACATCCAGCAACAGGATATCCTTGACCTCGCCGCCCAGGACCGCCGCCTGGATCGCTGCTCCGACGGCGACCACTTCGTCGGGGTTGACCCCTTTGTGCGGTTCACGGCCAAAGAACTTGCGCACCAACTCTTGTACGGCTGGCATACGGGTCATCCCACCCACCAGCACGACCTCGTCAACGTCCTGTGGAGTGAGTTTGGCATCTTCCATCGCCCGCCGCACCGGAGCCATCGTCCGCTCGATGAGATCGCCGGTGAGCTGCTCCAGCTTAGCGC
>CAYPON010000361.1:0-3463 GCA_964412315.1 uncultured Anaerolineae bacterium
GACCCCCGAAGCGGCTGCTGCAGACCTCACAGGTCTCCAAGACCTGTGAGGTCTGAGGTGCTCCTATGGCGTATTCGCTAACCGAAATGCTCGACGAAGTCGAGAAACAACTGAACGACACCACCAACGCCATCTGGTCAACGACGCTGTTGACCAGGGCCATCCGCGCTGCGCTGCAAGAGGTCAACCGCTACCAGCCACGCCTGACCGTGGGCACGCTCACCACCACTGCCAACGAGCGCGAGTACTCCCTATCCAGCCTGGCTAACCTCTTGACTGTTGTCGTCGTCTGGTATCCCTACACCGACGACGAGTATCCCGCGGAAAAACCAAGCTGGTACCTGCTCACCGATGACACGCTCTATCTAGACGTACAGGACGACCCGCTAGCTAGCCAGACCATCCGCGTCTTTTACCTGGCCTCCCATACCATCAACGGCCTTGATTCCGCTGCAGCCAGCACCCTGACCAAAATCCTGGAAGAGCTGGTCATCGAGGGTGCCTGCGCTCACGCCGCGGCCATTAAAGCCGCCGATACGATAGGGGAGATCAACACCGATGAGCGGACGCCGGAGCAATGGAGAGAGGAGGCCGAACGCAGACTGAAACTTTGGTATCAACGCCTTTGGAGGATCCGCCGCGACCCGTTCGATGCTCGCTCAGGGCCGTGGCCCGTGGACAAATGGGAGTCACAGTAACAGCAAGAGCGAGAGCAAGAGCACTAGCTCCACCCTCTAGCTCTCGCTCCAACAAAGGAGAACACCATGAACGAATACCTTGTAACTTTCTGCTTCACCGTCGAGGCGCAGGCCGCTGCCGATAATGTCCATGAATTCACCATACCCAGGCAGATGACCATCGTTGGCATCTCGCTGTGCGCCGAGGCCTTCACCGGCTCGCCCACTGGCTTTAGCATTGACGTTGTGGACGATGGCAGCCACGTCATCTCCGCCGTCGCCGCCAACACTGCCGGCACACCCGGCACCTGGCTCTCCAAGCATTACGGCGGCAGCAACGACCCCGTGGCCATCGCCGCCAGCTCCGTCGTCGGCGTTGACGTCAACTTCACCGGCGGCACATCCCCCACCGCCGACTACACGCTCATCATCTGGGCGCTCATGGGCGAATAAGATACCTTCCCGAAAGCTGGGAGCTTTCGGGAAGGTATCAGGTGTTAAAGTGCCGGAGAAAGGGCTGCTATGTTCGTCCGCTGGATGCATTTCTTCTCCACGCCCGCCAACGGCAGTCAGTGCGGGAAATCCAAGTGGCACTATACCCGCGATGGGGTAATGACGCTCTGCGGGCTTCGTATCCCGTCGTTGGGGCGTCCTACCTACTTTGTCCAAGTCAACGACATCCCCGGCGATGGCCGATTCTGCCGCAATTGCCGCCGCTGCGACCCCTGGCTAATCAAATACAGGGCTAGATAGGAACCACTACATGCCGACGAAAGCCAAGCCCCTCGCCCCCTGCAAAGCAGAGGAGCAGGTCACGACCATGGACGAACAGATCGTCTTCCTGCAATCGCTCCAGGAACGCCTCGCCCGCTGGTTAGACGAACTGACAGAAACCGACGAGATGCTCAAGGTCTTCTCTTTGCTGTCGCAGAACGTCTCCCGCCTGGCCCGCCTGATCCAGGCTAGAGCGCTCATCCAGAAGCCGAATGCGGACTGGCTCGACCGCGCGCTGGAGGTGGTGAACGAGGATATACAGCTCGCACTGGCTGAGCGTGGGAAACACACCTATGCCTGACCAACGGATCGCACAGCGCATCCTCGCTGACCCCGTGCTCTTCAGCCAGGTCATCATCCGAAGGCCCCTCCGCCGTTATCAGGCCGAAATCCTGCGTACCATCGCCCGCAGCGTCCTGGCTCACGACGGCCAGGAGTACGTAGTAACGATGTCCCGCCAGGCTGGGAAGAACGAACTGAGCGCACACCTGGAAACCTATCTCCTCAATCGCTACCGCACGCGAGGGGGACAGATCGTCAAGTGCGCGCCCACCTTTGCCCCGCAATGCGTCAATTCCATCGTGCGCCTCGTCAAGTGCCTCTCCAACGATTGGAACCGCGCGACCTGGAGCTCGCAATTGGGCTATATCATTAAGCTGGGGTTGGCCAGCGTGCAGTTCCTCAGCGCCCATCCCAGCGCCGCCGTGTTAGGGGCCACGGCAGACATCATGCTGGAATGCGACGAGGCGCAGGATGTGGATATCGCTCGCTTCCAAAAGGATTTCCTGCCCATGGCAGCCAGCACCAACGCCGTCCGCGTCTACTACGGCACAGCCTGGACCTCCGCCACGCTCCTGGCGCAGGCCGCAGCGACCCTGCCGCCGCAAAACGTGTTCCGCGTTGACTGCTGGAGAATCGCCGAGGAGGTGCCCGCCTACGGCGAATTCGTCAAGCGGCAGATGGCACGCCTGGGGATAGACCACCCCATCGTCAGAACGCAGTACTTGTTGCAGGAGATAGACGAGCAGGCGGGGATGTTCTCTGGCCTCATCGTGCAAATGCACGGCGACCACCCGCCAGGTGAGCGCGCTATCTCAGGCCACGACTACGCCCTGCTCCTGGATGTCGCGGGAGAGGCGGAATCTCCCTCACCCCCGGCCCCTCTCCCAGAGGGAGAGGGGAGTTGGGGTGAGGGCGACAGCACCGCCCTAACCATCGTCGAACTCGACTATTCCACCCTCGCCACCCTGGGCCTGCCCACCTACCGCGTCGTGCACCGCCGCCGCTGGCTCGGCACGAAACATCCCGTCCTCTACGCCCAACTCCTCGACCTGGCCAGGATTTGGAGCGCCCGCTACATCGTCGTAGATGCCACCGGCGTGGGCGCGGGCCTGGCCTCCTTTCTCAGCCGCGCCCTGGGGCCGCGCGTGATCCCTTTCCATTTTTCTACCAAGACCAAATCGGAACTGGGCTGGAACTTTATCGCCACGATCCAGACCGGGCGCTTCAAAGATTACGCCACCGATGCCGGCGATGCCGAGCAGGTCGAGTTCTGGCGGCAGGTGAGCGGCACCCGCTACACCATCCATCCAGGGCCGGGCCATACCATGAGCTGGGGAGCTGAGCCGCATGACGACCTGGTCATCTCCGCCGCCCTCTGCGCCCACCTGGACCAACTCGAATGGAGGGCCGACACCATGTCCCAAATCATCCACGCTCCAGATCCATTAGGAAGCTAGGCATCGCTTACTCCCAGCGTTGAAGAGAGAAACCACCGTAGCCGCAGGCTTCATGCCTGCGCTTAAAGGAAAACCCCATGCGCAGCCAAACAACCACCCTCACCGCCGCGGCCAGAAGCCGCCAGCGTCGCCCTTACGTCAGCGTAGCCATCGAGGACCATGAGCGACGCTGGGCACAACTGTACAAGCACGCCACCAGCGTCACCGGCCAGCATGTCGCCGCCTGCCTGGGCGTCCTGGATAGCTCCAAGATCATCAGGATCAGGAACAACG
>CAYPON010000362.1:0-3443 GCA_964412315.1 uncultured Anaerolineae bacterium
AGCTCGACGCAATCGGACGGCAATGTGCTGGTGCGCGTCGGCGTAGAGGTGAGTGTCGCCCTGCGGGTGGATGTGGGAGTAGCCGTAGAGGTGGGCGTAGCCCTGCGGGTGGCCGTCGGTGTAGGGGTTGGTGTGGCGGAGGGCGTCGTGACTGTATCCCCATAGATATTCAAGCCCTGCGTGGCAGCATCCCGGCCATCCTCCCAGACGACCAGATAGGCTCCCCCGCCATCGGAGGCCAGTGCCGGTTGACCCTCGTGGCTGCCCAAGTTGGAGACCACGATTTCCCCTTCCAACAACGTCCCATCGCGCCCCACCCGGCGGCGGTATACATCGTGATCATCTTCGCGCGCTTCATACTCCCAGGCGATCAGGTATTCATCGGCCAGTGGCTTGTAGCCCACAGTGGGATTCAGCCGGTGCTCCCCGCCTTCCCAAGAGATGCCGAAGTTGCCACCGATCAGCGCCCCGAAGCCGCCCACCCGCTGCGCGTAGATATCCCAGTCCGCTCCCCAGCCCCAATGATGATCCTCCCAGAGCACCAGGAACTCGTTGGCGTTGCTGTTAAAGGCCAGGCGAGGCTTGACCTGGTCATACTCCCAGGTCGAGATGGAAATCTCGTCGCCGACCAGAGCGCCATCGCGCCCCACTCGCCGCCCGGTGATGTCATAATCCGCTTTTTCCGGGTATTTGTCCTGCCAGACCACCAGGTACTGGCCGCTAACCGAGCCATAGACTACGGCGGGAGCAAGCGCATCGTATGCCGTCAGCAAAGCTGCTATCCAGGGAGAACTGGTGTCAATGGCGATAGGGTCACCCAGAAGCACCCCACCGGCGGACATCCGCCGACCATAGATGCCATGACGGCGCCCTTCGATGAGGTGCTCCCAGACGATCAGATACTCATTATCCGCGGCGTTGTAAGCAATGGCAGGGTTGCTTTCCCAATTGGTGAGGTTGGTGACGAGAAGCTCAGCCCCGACCAGGCTTCCATCGCTCTGCACCCGCCGGGCATAGATGTCGTGGTCGGTGGCGGAGTACTCATACTCCCAGACCACCAGGAATTCCCGCGCGGTGGAGTTGTAGGCTACATCCGGCGCCAGGCGATGTTTCTCCCCCACCCAAGAGATGCCGAAAGAGCCGCCCAGGGGTACGCCCTCAGCGTTCACCAGCCGGCCGTAAATGTCCCAATCGTTTCCCCAGCCCCAATGATGATCTTCCCACACCACCAGATATAGGTTCGCCTGGCTGCTATAGGCGATGGCCGGTTGGATTTGGTCATATTCCCAGGCGATGATCGGGGAGGGGGCAGAGGCGGATGAGGGGCCAGGCCGAGGGCGAGAAAGGCTGTACATCTGGAAAGACGCCGTCGCTGCCGGACTGAAAGCGGCGACCGTGAGAACTGAGGCAGCGATCAATAGCGAAATCAAGCTCGTCATCAATCCTCTGTGCATCCTCTTTCTCCTTCCGCAAATCGCAAAAGAAAAAAGGCCAACCCCGTGTACAGGGAATCGGCAGCTATGGTGATGTGATGCGACTATCTTCCACTGCAATGTCGCCAAGTTATGCCAGAACGGATTTGAAGCGGTTTATTATTTGCTTTTGCATTATAACATGCGGTTTGCGATCTGTCAACTTGCAGCGAAGCCCGAAAAGGGGCAGGGCATTTGCAAGTTTGTGCAGGAAGTAGAAGATGTCGGCTATCCCGGTGATGACGTGGATAGCTTTGACAGACAGGAGACCGTTCCACGCCCTATTGGAGCATTTGGCGACGATTCAGGATAGGTATCACCTTTGGACAGAGAGTCGGCGGTGTGATATAATACCCACGAGAGAGCAACACACGGAGGAGCATATATGGCAGAACAGACCTACATCCGCGACATCGCGGCCCACGTCGGCGAGAAGATCACGATCAAGGGCTGGCTTTACAACAAGACGGACAAAGGCCGCCTGCAATTCCTGCTAGTGCGGGATGGCACCGGCATCGTACAGGCGGTGGTCTTTGGCAAGGAAGTGAGTCCCCAGGTGCTGGAAGATGCCCGGCGGGTGACACAAGAATCCTCGGTCATCGTCACTGGCGTCGTGCGCCAGGATCCCCGCGCCCCCGGCAAGCCCGGCGGCTATGAGCTGGGTGTGAGCGATCTACAGATCTTCCAACTGGCGGACGAATACCCGATCACGCCAAAAGAGCATGGCGTCGGCTTTCTCATGGAGAACCGCCATCTGTGGATCCGCTCGTCGCTGCAAAACGCCACCCTGCTGATCCGCGCCGAGGTCATCCGCGCCATCCGCGAATGGCTCGATAGCAATGGCTTTATCAATGTGGACACACCGATCCTCACGCCCACCTCCTGCGAGGACACGACTTCACTGTTCCAAACGGACTATTTCGGCACGCCAGCCTATCTGACGCAGAGCGGGCAGCTTTACAACGAGGCGACGATCATGTCGTTGGGCCGGGTGTACTGCTTCGGCCCCACCTTTCGCGCGGAAAAGTCGAAAACCCGCCGCCACCTCACTGAATTCTGGATGGTGGAACCGGAAATGGCTTGGGCCGACCTGGATGAATGCATGAGGGTGGAGGAGGAATTTGTCAGCCATATCGTCCAGTCGGTGCTCAGGAGGCGCAAGGCGGAGTTGGCCGATCTGGAACGCGACACCACAAAGCTGGAAAAGGTCGTTCCTCCCTTCCCACGGATCAGCTATACGGAAGCAGTGGAGATCCTGAAAAAGGAGGGGGTGGAGATCCAGTGGGGAGATGATTTCGGCGCGCCCCACGAAACGGCTTTGGGAGATCACTTCGACAAGCCAGTGTTCGTCCATCGCTATCCCGCCCGCTGCAAGGCGTTCTACATGGAGGCCGATCCACAGAACGCGGAGCTTTCCCTCTCTGTAGACTTGCTGGCCTCGGAAGGATACGGGGAGATCATCGGGGGCGGGCAGCGCACAGCCAGCCTGGCACTGCTGGAGGAGCGCATCAAGCAATACAAACTTCCACGAGAGAGTTATTTGTGGTATCTGGATTTGCGCCGCTATGGTTCCGTGCCGCACTCCGGCTTCGGCCTGGGGATCGAGCGCACCGTTGCCTGGATCTGCGGCTTGCAGCATATCCGCGAAACGATCCCCTTCCCGCGCATGTTGGAGCGGATCTACCCATAATCATGAGACGTGTGAGTGGAACAACATATCGCAAGGAGGCCAAATATGTACATCATCGGTGAGAACATCCACATCATTTCGGACAAGGTAAAGGCAGCTATCCAAAACCGCGACACCAAGTTCATACAAGACCTCGCTGTCCGCCAGGTGAAGGCTGGGGCGCAGGCTCTCGACTTGAACATCGGGCCACAGAAAAAGGCCGGCGTCGAGGTCGCGGAGTGGCTTGTGGATGCTCTACAAGATGTGGTTGATGTGCCGCTCTCTTTCGATACCACCAATGC
>CAYPON010000363.1:0-3407 GCA_964412315.1 uncultured Anaerolineae bacterium
AACCTGTTGGGCAGCCATGATACGCCGCGCTATCTGAGCCAGGTCGGTAATGATCTGAGTCGTTTCAAAGCGAGCTTCCTGTTCCTCATGACGATCCCCGGCGCGCCCTGCCTTTATTATGGCGATGAGATCGGCCTACCTAACGTCGGCAAGCCAGGAGGCGGCTCTCGTGCGGCCATGATTTGGGAGCGGAGCCGCTGGAACGAGGATTTGCGGGCTTATGTCAAGCAGTGCATCGCCCTGCGCAGAGCGCACCCCGCCCTGCGGCGCGGGACTTTTCATCAGCTCTATGCCAACAATAAAGCGAACGTTTATGCCTTTGCGCGCAAATGGGAGCGCGAGATGTTGGTGGCGATCTTTAACCAGGGGGAGGCCGATTGGGAGATCCGCGTGCCGCTGGATGGGCATTTGTTTGGCGGGGTGATTTTGCGGGATTTGCTGCGCGGCGAGACCTGTGTGGTTAGAGGAAGACATGTGCAAGGGCCAGCTTTGCCTCCGCATAGCGGCACGGTTCTCCGCGCCGAAGTGTGACCATGCGAGTGTCAGCAAATCGCCGCAGACCGTCATTCTGAACGGAGTGAAGGATCTCTCTTCTGGTGGTGTGAGATTCTTCGTCGCAAAGAGTGCTCCACAGAATGACATAACGCTACTTCACAATCCAGGAGGTGTTCAATGGCGAACAATCTCAGAGAAGGGTTGGTCATCTCGGAAGCACGGCTTGCCGAAATCAATCGGCTGCTGCTCGACCCGAATAACAGGGCGATCCAGGATTTCCTCGATGTGGTCGCCAAGTATGGGAGCGTGGAGGAGATCAACCGCAAAGCGGAGAAGGCGCGACGCTTGCCTGCCCTGCTGGCCCGGCTGGAGGCTTGTCAGTCGCCCTACCGGCAAGAGCTGGCCTGGCTGATGGAGCAGCGCGACCGGGGTGCGTTCATCCCGATGCCGACATACCGTCGTTGTGTCCTGGGTGGCCGCGCGGACGACCTCCCCTTTGATCCGCATTTCGCCGTCACTTTGGAGATCAGTGCCTGCCAGTATTTCCCCTGGCTCGTCGCCGAGGCACGGCAGACGATTGAGAAGGGTGAACTGATGCCAGGTCGCTTCATCCGTGTGCGCAAGATGAAGGAACAGGAAGGCGATCAGGGCGACATCCTGGCCTTCGCCGCAGCGATGCAGATCATCGGGGCCAGCTATGTGGAGACCCTGGACACCAAAGGAAGCGATGGCTCCAACGTCCATCTGGGCGGGCCGGAGACAATCTGCGGCTATTTCGGCGGGGTGGGGCAGCCGAATGAACACGCCCTCCAATGGCTGGATGAGTACCTCTATTATTACACAGCCTACGGTATCAGGCAGGTGCTCAACGTCAACCCAGGCACGGTGCTCCTCGGCTACCTGCTATACAAGCTGGGCATTAATAACGAGTTCAAGATTTCGGTTTTCATGGGCAACGATAACGTCTACTCGGTGCTTTGGACGCTACTCACTGCCAAACTTTTCTCCCGTGAGGATGGTACGACGCCTCTCATCGGCTTCAACTTTAGCAATTCAGTGACCAATGAAACCATCGAGCTATGCGCGCAAATCCGCCGCGATTTCGATTTTGAGGACGTCGTCCGCTTTGAGCATCATATCACCGAGACCTGGAAGCACATTGTGCGCCAGCCCTACAACCGACGCGCCGAGTTGGTCGAGGTGTCGGGCAAGGTGCCCAACATCTCGGCCAAACATGAGGGAGGCGACCCGGAAGTTGAGCAGCAACGCGAGCGTCCTTCCGATGTCCTGGATTACTTTATGCCCAAAGCGGACATCCTCGCGCAGGGGCTGATGCCGCATCTGGAGCGCAACTATCTGGATAAACATGAAGCCGTCAACCGCACCGCCTGGGCTTTGACGGAGCGGGGCATCCCCGTCATCGCCGCGGCGAACCTACATCGGAGCAGTTGACATAGCATAAGGAGGCCCAAAATGAGCGAAACGAAAACGAGAAAGAAAGTGACCCTGCAAGACCTCTATGACAAGATGCGCATGGGCAGGCCGATCACCATGCTCACCTGCTACGATTATTCGACGGCCTGCCTTATGGAGGAGGCGAGCGTGGATATCATCCTGGTGGGCGACAGCCTGGGGATGACCATCCTGGGCTATGATACCACGCTGCCGGTGACGATGGACATCATGATCCCCCATGCGCAGGCGGTGCGGCGTGGCACGCCCAACGCCTGGCTGATCGGCGACATGCCATACATGACCTACCAGCCCTCGGTCGAGACGGCGATTCGCAACGCTGGGCGCTTCATGGCCGAGGCAGCGTGCGACGCGATCAAACTCGAAGGTGGCCTGGAAGTGGTGGATCGCGTGGAGGCGATTGTCAAGGCAGGCATTCCGGTGATGGGCCACCTCGGCCTGACGCCGCAGAGCGTGTCCGCTTTGGGGGGGTTTCGGGTACAAGGGCGCAGCGCTGCCACAGCCAAGAAGATCATAGACTCGGCCAAGGCTTTGGAGGACGCGGGCGCATTCTCGATACTCCTGGAGATGGTTCCCGACCGGGTGTGCGAGATCATCACCGCGCGGGCGAGCGTGCCGATCATCGGCCTGGGATCGGGGCCGAAAGCGCACGGCCAGGTGCTCATTTTTCACGACATGTTCGGCCTTTATCCCAGGTTCAAGCCCAAGATGGCCAAAGTCTACGGCAACGCCGGCCAGGTTATCCTCGACGGCTTGAAGCGTTACGTGGCCGAGGTCACCAGCGGCGAGTTCCCCAAGCCGGAGAACTGGTTCGGCATGAAGGATACCGAGTTCGAAGAGTTGAAAAAGCTGCTAGGTTGACACGCCCGTGAAACACGCTTAGAATAGGACTGGCGATTGAGGACAGGTCACGACCACAAGCGCCAGCGAATTCCTCGGCACTGGTGGAACGGTATAACCTCAAACTGGAGGACGAACCATGAGGGATTACCACATCAACATTTTCTACAGCGAAGAAGATGGCGGATACATCGCTGACATCCCCGACTTGGAAGCCTGTTCCGCCTTTGGGAAAACACCTGCCGAGGCGCTGGCGCAGGTCGAGATCGCCAAGTTGGCCTGGCTTGAGGCAGCCTGTGCTGAGGGTAAGCCTATACCCGAACCCAGATACCGGCCGGTGATCTACCAACTCGCTGTCCGATAAAGGATACGAACTGAACCATATTGTCATCCCGCACCTGCGCCATGCCGTGGAGACGTTGGACTTGCTGCGCGAGGAGCAACGTCAGGCCGTGGCAAGTGAATAGAAACCCGGCTTCTGGCAGAAGCCAGGTTTCTAGCCGATTTGACTTTATTCCCATCACGTGCTATAATCTGCGCTGCGTTGCGGGGTGGAGCAGCGGCAGCTCGTTGGGCTCATAACCCAAAGGTCTCAGGTT
>CAYPON010000364.1:0-3375 GCA_964412315.1 uncultured Anaerolineae bacterium
GAAACCTATTACCCGGAGAGCCGAAATGCAGGCTGGTCTTCAGGGGAGTATGGCGATTGGCACTTTTTCTTGACGCGCCCGGAAGGGATTCCCGAAAACCGCACTGTGGCCATCACGGAGACAATTGGCTCCGTCCTGCCCCCTCCGGCTCGCAAGCACATCTACGGCTATCACTCGATGCGGCGCACTGACCAACGCTCCGGCAACCGCTACATGTCCTTCGACATGGACAACCGCTATCCTTATTGGGGGCGCAAGCCTATCACCTCAGGGGGCGATGTCGGCTACAAGGTGGAGGTCGTCCTGCTAAACAGTGGAAACGACCGCCTCGCCTTGCAGTACAAGAATGCGGACGACCAATGGGTCGGCAAGGTGATCGTCAAGGGGCCAGAGCTAGGGCCGGTGGACGACTGGGTCACGGTGGAATGGACCTTGAACGACGCCTATTTCCATGACAATCTTCCCGGCGGCGCCGATTTCCGCCTGGATTGCCTGGGCGATGGCGACGAATACATCCACCGCGTGCGCGTGCAGGGTTTTCGCCAGGGGAATCAGTAGAGGCGAGGCATCCCAGGAATAACGTCCGCAGAACTAGGCACAGTTCCTGATGGGACATAGCTGCTAAGAAATGGTCACAGTGGGATGCCTCGCCCCTACTAAACGACTCGCCAACAGCCCTCCCAGGACGGCCAAATCCTCAATGCCCAGATAGTGAGCAGCGGCGGCATCAAACAGGACGTTGGCGTTCGCCGCAAACTCTTCGTCGGCCAGATAGAGGACGACGGCGAGCGATACGCGGGGAAAGAGTCGGAACATGAATGACGCATCCCCATAGGTTAGCCGCTCCCCTCCCAAAGAGACGGCGGCAGCGATAAAAGCATCCTTGTCTTTTCCGTAGGTCGCCGCGATGCGCTGCCCGGCGCGTCCCTGGAAGGCGGCGTCATACACCAAACCACTCGGCAGTTCGCGAAAAGCGACCCAACGGTCGGCGGGAGGATGCCCATCGGCGGTGACGAGATAGTGCAGGATGAGGATTTGCGTGGTGATGGGGGGTTCCCCCGCCACGCCTGCCTCATGAATGGTTATCGCCGGATAGGCCACGATGTACTCCTTTCCCCAGAAAGGTACGATCCACTCTCCCTCTCCGCCGCAGCGAGGGCGATACACGGTTGCGCTCTTGTAAGCCACCATTTCCGGGGCCATGTCGCGCAACGTCTCGGCGGCCTTACGCAGGGCGATCAGGTAGTTCTTCTCGCGGTTGGTGCTCATCGGCTTCTGCTCCATGGCGACCCTCCCACAGATTCCGAACGGGAGGGTTTACAGGATCAACATGGCGTCGCCAAAACTGTAGAAGCGATACTCTCGCTGGATCGCTTCCTGGTAGGCACGCAGGATTGGCTCGCGGCTGGCGAAGGCGGAGACGAGCAACAAGAGCGTGGAGCGGGGCAGATGGAAATTGGTGATGAGCGCGTCCACAACACGGAAGCGAAAGCCAGGATAAATGTAGAGCCTCGTCCAGCCGGAGAAGGGGCTGATCACAGCAGGGGGCACCGCCTGCAAAGCTGCGGTCTCCAGAACGCGCACACTCGTCGTGCCCACGGCGATAACCCGTCGCCCCTCCGCTTTGGCCTGGTTGATGCTCTCCGCCGTCTGGGGGCTGAGTTCGCAATACTCGGAATAGATGGTGTGCTCCTCCACGTTCTCCTCCTGCACCGGCCGGAAGGTGTCCAAGCTGATATGGAGCAGGACAAAGGCGAAGGCGATGCCCTGGGCTTGCAGGGATTCGATCAACTCCGGGGTAAAGTGCAATCCCGCGGTAGGAGCAGCAGCCGAGCCACGGATGCGAGCATAGACGGTCTGATAGCGCTCGGCATCCGCCAGCGGCGTGCGGATATAAGGCGGGAGGGGAACTACGCCGAGATGGTCTAGAAGCGGCTCGATGGGCTGCGGAAAGCGCACCAGCCGTCCTCCGGAGGCTGTCTCCTCAATGACCTCGCCGATGATCTCGTATTCATCAGCAGGGAGGGGATGTCCGACGTCAGGCAGGCCGATGCGGTTCCCTGCTCTTATGTGTCGCCCTCTGACTAGCGCTTCCCAGGATAGCTCGTCGCGGCGGCTCACCAGCAGCAGCTCCACCTTGCCGCCGCTGGGAACTTTGCGGCCATACAGCCGGGCGGGAATCACCCGGCTCTCGTTAGCGACGAGCAAATCCCCTGGCCGGAGATATTCGCCTATGTCGCGGAAATGCCGGTGCGTGATGGAGCCGTCGCTCCGCTCCAAGACCAGTAGGCACGAGGCATCGCGAGGCTCGATGGGGGTCTGGGCGATGAGCCGCTGCGGCAGTTCGTAAACGAAATCCTCCGTTCTCACCGACGCGGTAGCTCCCTCAGCGATGAAATAAACGGATGATGTTCAGGACCACGGTGAGCAGGAGGCTGAGCAGGATAGAGGTCAGGATGGGCATATACAAGGTAAAGCTGCCGCGACGGATGAGGATATCGCCGGGCAGCCTGCCCAGGAAAGGGACTTTGCCCAGCAGGGTTAAGAGTAACCCTAGCAGAAATATCCCCCCTCCGATGATCAGCATGATCCGGCCCAGATTATCTAACCCGTTCATGTTCCACATTCTCACATTGCAATGTTTGAACGTTCTAACGTTTTAACGTTCCAACGTCCTCGCGTTCCCATTCGCTGTAGAGGCAGCCGCAGTAACGTTGCAGGTACAGGCCATACTCGCGGGCTAGCCGCCCCCGCTCCGACCAGCCACGCTGGAAATTCTCGAAATAGAAAGCCACGCTATATTCCTGCGCCAGCGCCTGGCCTACCTGGCGAATCATCTCCTGATCCTGATAGGGGCTGATGAGCAGAGTCGTGGTGAAGGCGTCGGAGCCATGCTCGCGCGCCAGCTCCGCCGTTTTGCTCAGGCGCAGGCGATAGCAGATCGCGCACCGCTCGCGGAAACGCTCCCGCCCGACGACGGCGCGAAAGAAAGCAGGCATCTCGTAGCCTTCGTGCCAAAACACCGGCAGCCCCACTGCCTGCGCGTAACTCACCAGCGACTCCCGCCGCTTCTCATGCTCGGCAAAAGGGTGGATGTTCGGGTTATACCAGTGGCCCGTCACCCCCCATCCCTCCTCGCGCAGCCGCAGGACGGTGTAGGTGGCACAAGGCGCGCAACAGATGTGTAATAGTATCTTCTTGCTGCTACTCATAAACCAGGCTGTTTATCCAGTAATCAACTCAGCGCGGAGATGGAGAGAATTTGACATAATCTCTATGATCTCCGTACCCCCTGTGGTGCGCTAAAAAAGACTTTCCTGTCTGGGCATTTCGGGATAAGGCCGCCCCAGATGCTCATAGGCGCGGCGCGTCGCT
>CAYPON010000365.1:0-3342 GCA_964412315.1 uncultured Anaerolineae bacterium
CACATACAATATCTGAGCTGGATGAACGGTATCCTACATGGCAACCTGGGCCGGTCGCTGGAGTGGAACCGCCCGGTGATGACGCTGATCAAGGATCGCCTCCCCTGGAGCTTTACCATCTCGTTGGCTTCATTCGTCTTTGTCTGGGCCATCGGCGTGCCCATCGGCATCTATTCCGCCACGCACCAGTATTCCGTGTTGGACTATATCGCTACCTTTTTCGGTTTTATCGGGCTGGCCATTCCCGCCTTTCTGGTCGCCCTCCTCGCACTCTGGATCTACTTCCAGCGGACGGGAGGGGTGATGGTCGGCCTCTTCTCGCCCAGATACGTGATGGCACCATGGAGTTCCGCCAAATTCTTTGATCTCCTCAAGCATCTTTGGATCCCTGCGCTCATCACCGGCACACACGGCACAGCGGGACTGATCCGCACCGTCCGCGCCAACTTGCTAGATGAAATCCGCAAGCCCTACGTGATGACGGCGCGCGCCAAGGGGGTGGCGGAGAACCGGGTGCTGTTCAAATATCCTTTCCGCGTGGCGATGATCCCGGCGGTGAGCACCATCGGCTGGGTGCTGCCGGGGCTGTTCGCCGGCGAGTTGATCGTCTCTTTCGTGATGGGCATCCCGACGCTGGCGCCGATCTTCCTCAGTTCCCTGCTCACCCAGGACATGTTCCTGGCCGGCAGCGTCGTGCTTATCCTGAGCACCCTCACAGTGATTGGCTCCCTCATCTCGGACATTCTGCTAGTCATTGTGGACCCACGCATTAAGGAGGCGGTGTAAGCGACGTGGCAAGCAACTTTGAGGAAAAGCGGGGCGCTCCCGCAGCAGTTGGCGCTCCGTTAGCCAGTGCCGAAGAGGAAAAGATCTATGTTGCTTCGCAATGGCAGCTCATGTGGTGGCGCTTTCGCAAGCACAAAATGGCTGTCTTTTCCAGCGTCATCCTGATCATCATGTATGTGTTCGTTGTTTTCGCCGATTTCTTTGGCCCTTACGATCCACGCGAAGCGGACAAGCGCTTCATCTTTGCCCCACCACAGCCGATCCTTTTCGTGGATGCGGCCGGACGCTTCCATGTCCATCCCTTCACCTACACCTACACTAAGGAGATGGATTCAGATACCCTGCGCGTCACCTATACCTATGACACGAAAACCAGATATAATGTTCGTTTCCTGGCACACGGTGTGCCTTACAAGTTGCTGGGCCTGATCCCGACCGACGTCCATTTGTTTGGCACAGACGAGGGAGGCACGCTCTTTCTTCTGGGAACAGATTCGCAGGGGCGCGATGTGCTCTCCCGCATCATCCATGGTGGCCGCATCTCACTTTCCATCGGCCTGGTGGGCATCGCCATCTCCTTCTTCCTGGGCATCCTGTTCGGGGGGCTATCCGGCTACTATGGGGGCACTTTCGACCTGGTCGTGCAGCGCGTCATCGAGTTCCTGCGCTCCGTGCCGACGCTGCCGCTCTGGATGGCGCTGAGCGCGGCCCTGCCGCCGCGCTGGCCCGTGACGCGCGTCTATTTCGGCATCGTCATTATCCTCTCGCTCCTCGGCTGGACGGGCCTGGCGCGAGTGGTGCGCGGCAAGTTCATGTCCCTGCGCGAGGAGGATTTCGTCATGGCCGCGCGGCTGGTCGGCGCCAGCGAGGTGCGCATCGTCTTCCGGCACATGGTGCCCTCCTTCGCCAGCCATCTCATCGCCTCCTTGACCATGGCCGTGCCGGGTATGATCCTGGGCGAGACAACGCTTTCCTTCATCGGCCTCGGCTTGCAGCCGCCAGCCATCAGTTGGGGGGTGCTGCTGAAAGGGGCGCAATCCATCCAGGTGCTGGCAGAGGCTCCCTGGCTGCTCTGGCCCAGCGTCCCGATCGTGGTCGCCGTGTTGGCTTTTAACTTTATGGGCGACGGTTTGCGGGATGCTGCCGACCCGTATGCCAGATGATAGGAGCTTTGCTCTCAAAGCACGAGCTTCGGTTCATCCACGGCCCTGCCGGGGACGACAGGCCGCTTGAAATAGGCGACCCGGTTGTCCCAGATCAGGCCGTGTTGCTGGTAGGGGATCTGGCCGCCATATTTATTGCCATGTTGCACGGAGACCAGCTCCCATCCCGCCGCTCCCAAAAGCCCCATCGCTTTGCCAAAGGCGCCGTAGGTCAGGATACTATCCAGGGTGGCCAATTGGCGGGAAATCTGAGTGGCCCCGCTATTATACTGAATGCCGCAATTGTAGTTCCAACCCTGCTTATTTTTGTCCTCCCTCGACTCGATAAGCCACAGTTGGCAATATTCCCATTCCATCTTTATCCTCCTTGGAATGAACCTAACAGGGATATGCAAGATGAACAGGATATCAGCATCCTTTTTCCTTTCTTGTAATCCTATATATCCCTGCTACCCTTTTCCTCCGCGCTTTGCTGCCTCGCGCTCCATGATCTCCCAGGCCTTTTGCACGTAGAAGCGATAGCTCTCCAGCGGCGAGCCGTTGGGGATGCGATGGTCTAGGCCGAGCACGCACCCTCCCGTGCGCACCATAGGCGGGATTTTGTACTCCAGTTCGGCGACGATCTCCTCCTTGCTGCGGCGGAGAACGTGCTTGTCAATGCCCCCCATGAAGGCGAGCTTGGTGCCGTATTGCGTGCGGAGCTTGACGATGTCCATGCCCGCCGCCGGTTCCATAGGGTACATCATGTTCAGGCCGGCCTCCAGGAAAGCAGGGATCACAGCATTCATATCCCCATCCGAGTCCTGGCTGAAAAGCTGCGCTCCCCGTGAACGAAGCAAGTGCCAAAGGCGGCGATAGTAGGGGGCGATGAATTCTCGCACCTGCTTCGGGCCAGCGAGCGGGCCTCCCTTGCCCGCCATGTCCTCGTGCACGGAGAGTTGGTCTACCTGCACGGCGGCGGAGACGCGATCCAGCACCTTGAAGGCGGTCCCGCCGATGGTGTTGAGGATATCATGCACCAGCTCCGGCTGGTCGTAATAGGCCATGACCAGCCCCTCATCGCCCAGGAGTTGGCGTGGCTCGTCGTAGCCGCCGGGGATGTTCACCGTGACCACACGCCCGGCGCGGAGATGCTCGCGAGCAATCTCTGCCCAGCCTTCGCCGAAGCGCGCCTCGGAGAATTCATAATGATGCTTGATCTTGAGCCAGTCGTCCATGTTTGCCACCGGGTGATCCATGGGCAGTGGGAGGGTGGCTGCCTTTTTCGATAGTTTCATGCGGCGGCCCATCCGGTCGCGGTAGATCAGGAAATCCTCCGTCTCCTCTAGGATCACCTCCTCATCGCCCCCCATCCAGCCGGTGTGAACGGGAACATCGCCGTCCATGGCGCGGC
>CAYPON010000366.1:0-3340 GCA_964412315.1 uncultured Anaerolineae bacterium
AGCTGGGGCCGGCGACGACCGGCGTGGATGCCCAGGTGCTGCTGCGGCAGTCCCATGTGCCGACCGGCATTGTGCACCTGCTCGACGCCGAGCGCACCCCGCTCGTCACCTTTCATGTCAAATACGTTGGCGACAAGTACGTCCGGCTACGTCTAACCTCTATCGTCGAGGGCTATTCCGCCCACGCCATGGATACGGTCGAGCTTTTCCCCGACGAGTCCGCTGAGAAAAGCCAGTTGCCGACTTTTTTCCCGGATCGCCTCCACGCAGTGACCGAGTTGACGCGCGTCACCCTGCACATCCGCATTGACGACCTGGATCGCAAGACCGAGCTGGAGCGCACCTTCCCTATCTGGCTGCTGGCGCGCACCAGCGCCTACATCGGCGTGGAAGACCCTTCCACCGGCGGATGGCTTGACCTCTCCCCCTATTTCGCCGCCTGGGTCACGCCCAATGCGCCAGCGGTGATGGAACTATTGCGCCGCGCGGCGGACTTGCACCCCGACCGGCAGATCGCCGGCTATCAGGTCGGCCCGGAAGGGGTTGCGGAGCAGGTGAAGGCTATCTTTAACGTCCTCAAGGCCGAGGAGATCGTTTATGTCAACTCCGTTCTCTCCTTCGGGGCGACCAAAGGGGAATATATGCAACGGGTGCGTCTCCCCCGCGAGTCCCTGGAGAGCAAGTCGGCCAATTGCATTGACGGCACCGTGCTCATGGCCAGTGTGCTGGAGGCTGCCTCGCTCAACCCCGGCCTGGTCATCGTGCCTGGCCATGCGTTTCTGGCCTGGGAGACGCAACGGGGCAATGGGCAATGGGACTATTTGGAGACCACCATGATCAGCGCACACGATTTCGAGGTAGCGAACAAAGCGGGCAAGGCCCAGGCCAAACGGCAGCGGGCATTGGCCGAGCGGCTCAAGGACTCCCGTTACTTCCAATTGCACGCCCTAGCGGACCTGCGCACCAACAGGGGTATCACACCGATGGAGTAATGAAAGGTGGGCGAACTCACCGCACAAGGATGTCGAGCGAATAGCTCTGTTGCGGCGCTACGCCCTTTTCCCAGGGCCGGCGGTAGACCAACGTGAGCCTTGTCTGGCCCACGCCCACCGCCCGGAAATGAAAGACCTGTGTTCCCCCTGCGCCGATGCGTTCGGCCTGGGGTGTGAATTCCGGTTCCGCGCTTTGCACCACGATCTGCTCGTCCAGCTCCGCGACCTCCCAGCGGAAGCCTGTCGTTGGGTTCGCTTCCAGGCTGATGTCAAAGGTTCGCCCTTTCCTCAGTTCGATCTGCCGCCCGGCGTCATTGATGTTGAGCCTGACCTTGCCGGATGGTCGGCAACTGAGAGCGCTCCCCAGAGCGACAAGAGGCAGCAAAGCTACGCCAAGATGGATCAATCTATTCTGGGCCATCCATCCCTCCTCGTCGGCCGCACCCTTTGCGGATGTGCCCAACGATTATAGCGAGATTCCTGGGTGGGGCAATTAGACCCGTCAGGTTCAAGGGTAATTGACAATCCTGCAATCTGATCTATGATTGTGCTCGTTGTCATCCTAGCGAAGGAGGCGGATACGATGAAGCAAGGGCCATTTTCCGTAGGCATCACCCCCGATTGGGAAGGATTGGTGCGCTGTATCCGGCGCCAGGGCACGCCACAGCGCGTCCATTACATCGAGCTTTTCCTGGACGACGAAGTCCAAGCGGCGATATGCGACAGATACAATCTGCTGGAAGGCCTCGATGAGGCGCATCCCTTCTTTGCCCAGAAACGCCAGGTGATCCTGCAACGCTTCCTGGGATATGACTATGTGGTGTGCAGGCTGGAAAACATGGACATGCCGCTCAAGCGGATGGCGATCCCTGACTTGGCCGCCCTTCCCCGTGAGGGAGGGAGGAGCTACATGGAGGAGCATAAGGGACCGATCACCAACTGGGCGGAGTTCGAGGCGTATCCCTGGCCAGACACGGAGCAAGCGTCCACGCGCTCCTTCGAGTGGTACGAGGCGAATCTGCCCGATGATATGTGCCTCGTCGTCACCGGAGTTGCTCATTTTGCCGAGTACCTGACCTGGCTGATGGGCTATGAGACGCTCTGTTACTCTCTGTACGACCAGCGGGATCTCGTCGAGACGATCAGCGAGCGCGTGGTAGAGATGTACCGCAAGGCCCTGGCGCGGATCCTGCAATTTGACCGCGTCAAGGTCATCTGGGGCAGCGATGACATGGGCTTTCGCAGTGGCACCCTGATCAGTCCGAAGGATATGCGCGAACTCGTGCTGCCGGGGCACAAGCTGATGGCCGAAATGTCGCACGCGGCGGGCCGACCGTATCTGTTGCACTCTTGCGGCAATCTCTTTGCCATCATGGATGACCTGATCAACGACGTCCGCATTGACGCCAAGCATTCCTTCGAGGACACGATAGAGAGCGTCATCGAGGACAAGGCGAAATACGGCGACAAGATCGCCCTGCTCGGCGGCATAGATGTGGATTTCCTCTGCCGCGCCAGCACGGAGCAAATCCGCCAGCGCGTGCGCAAGACGCTGGAAGCCTGTATGCCGGGGGGCGGCTACTGCCTCGGCACAGGGAACAGCGTGGCTAACTATATTCCCCTCGACAACTACCTGCTGATGCTGGAGGAGGGTCGCAGGTTCGCAGCCTGATCTTGCGCCGTCCCCGTTGGCGGATTTCACCACAGAGGGGGAAGTGGAGGGTATTTAATGAGCGAATCGGCTCTTTCCTTGCATGGCGTGTTTCCACCTATTACCACGCCCTTCGATGCCGAGGGGAATGTGGCCTACCAGCGGCTGGCGGAGAATATCCAGCGTTGGAATGCCTATGACCTGGCAGGATATGTGGTGCTAGGCTCCAATGGCGAGGCGGCTTATCTCAGCGAGAGCGAAAAGCTGCGCGTCCTGGAAACGGCTCGCCAGGTCATCCCGCCACATAAACTGTTGATAGCGGGCACCGGCTCTGAGTCCACGCGCGAGACGATCGCCCTGACCAGGGAGGCCGCCAGGCTCGGAGCGGACGCGGCTCTCTTGGTCACCCCGCACTACTACAGCGCCAAGATGACCGCTGATAGCCTGGTGCACCATTACCAGGCAGTGGCCGAAGCTGTGCCTATCCCGCTGCTGCTCTACAACGTCCCCAAGTTCACCAACGTGGACATGGAGGCGGCGACCGTGGCGCGTGCCGCCCGCCATCCCAACATCATCGGCATTAAGGATAGCAGCGGCAATATCACCAAGCTGGGCGATATGATACGGCTTGCTCCTCCCGGTTTTCAAGTGCTGGCGGGGTCGGCGGGCTTTTTCTTTGCCGCGCTGGCTCTGGGGG
>CAYPON010000367.1:0-3319 GCA_964412315.1 uncultured Anaerolineae bacterium
TTCAGCAGGCATACCACATCCACCATAGAGACCGTGGGCGTAGGCACGCGCATGGCGACGCCATCGAAAATGCCCTTCAGCTCGGGGATGGTCAAAGCCGCCGCCCTGGCCGCGCCGGTGGTGGTGGGGACCATGTTCAGGGCTGCCGCCCGCGCTCGCCGCAAATCCTCATGCGGCAGGTCCAGGATGCGCTGGTCATTGGTGTAAGAGTGCACGGTGGTCATCAACGCCTTCTCGATGCCAAAGCTGTCGCTCAGCACCTTGGCCACCGGAGCCAGGCAGTTGGTCGTGCAAGAGGCCATGGAGACGAGGTGATGCTTGGCCGGATCATATTTGTCGCCGTTTACACCCAGAACGATGGTGATATCTGGCCCCTTGGCTGGGGCGGTGATTATCACCTTTTTGGCGCCTGCCTGGAGGTGCAAAGCTGCCTGCTCCCTATCCGTGAAGCGCCCGGTGGATTCGATGACGAGCTGCACGCCCAGTTGACCCCAGGGTAACTCGGCCGGATTCCTGTACATCAAATGCTTGAGGGACTTGCCATTGACAACTATGGCTCCCTCCTTGACCTCCACGGTTCCCGGAAAACGCCCGTAGTTGGAGTCATACTTGAGCAGATGGGCCATGGTGGGCAGATCGCCAATATCGTTCACTGCTACCACCTCGATGTCATTCGGGTAGTAGTCGAGCATGGCTTTGTATGCCTGCCTCCCGATGCGCCCGAAACCATTGATACCAACTTTGATTGTCATGGTAGCTCTCCTTCCTTTGTAGTTTGAAAAAGTATGGATCACAGGCTTTTACCAGAGACAGCCGCGAAAAGAGACCCTGGCCTCGTCCAGCCATGCAGATTATATCACATTCATGCCATGTAGTCAAGCGAATTTTGCACGTGTGTCAAGAGATCTTACAGGGTCGCGGGTGCGTCTTTGGAGTAGAAGACTTCCGAAAGCCGGGCCTATAGCGCGATTTGACAGCGTTTCGAGATTCGCTATACTCGCCTTGATTAAAAGGATGGAGGTTATTCGGTGCAAGGAGTTATTCTCGCCGCAGGCAAAGGATCCCGTTTACATCCTATCACCACCAGACGCTCGAAGGCGATGCTGCCTATCTTGGGGCGGCCCATCGTGGAGCGAGTGATGGAATCCCTTTATGGTAATGGCATTACGGACT
This sequence comes from uncultured Anaerolineae bacterium, assembly GCA_964412315.1. Classification (GTDB taxonomy): domain Bacteria; phylum Chloroflexota; class Anaerolineae; order JAAYEA01; family JAAYEA01; genus CAYPON01. The sequence continues at coordinate 1,174 of CAYPON010000367.1, forward strand.
TTATCCTCGTGGTTAGCGAGGACGATCAGGAGATCAAGAGCTATTTTAAGGAAGAGTGCCTCTTGCCGGTCCGCATTCAGTTTGTCACCCAGAAGGAACGGCTGGGTATGGCCAATGCCTTACAATGCGCGGCTCCTTTGATCCATGAGTCTTTTGTCCTCTCCGCCTGCGATAACCTGGTGAACTCGGAGCATGTTACTGCCCTCCTGGCCTGTTACCAGGGTGGTGTTGAGGCCAATGGCGCTTTGACGCTCATGCGCATCCCTTCTTCGCAACTGGGTAGGACGGGCATCGTCGAAATCCAGGATGGTGCAGGCACTATCCTGGTGACGCGCATCATTGAAAAGCCCAAGCCGGAGGAGGCTCCCACAAACATCGCCAGCCTTCCGCTCTACGTCTTTTCCCCTCGTCTACTGGATTTCCTTCCCGAGGTCAAGCTATCCCATCGGGGGGAATACGAGCTGCAAGACGCCATCCAGATGCTCATCAAACGGGACGGCGGGGTGCGCGGGGTTTTCATCGAAAGCCGTCTGACTCTCACCGGCCCGGAGGATCTCCTGGCGATCAATCGTCATTATCTCATGAGCGGCCACGATCGACCCCAACTTGCCCCCTTTAGTGTTGGCCCCGGAACCCAACTGATTACGCCTCTGCGCATCGAGGAAGGCACGATCATCGGGCCGAATTGTGTCATCGGCCCGCGCGTATACATCGAGAAGAACTGCCGCATCGGCGCGGGTGTGACGATCAAAGATGCTGTGGTTCTGCGCGGCTCGACGATTGAGGATAACGCCATGATCGTCGCCGAGGTCATCTCCTAGCTTCGATGGAAGGCGAGGTTCTGGACAGATAACTCTCACTCCTGTCCCTGACGAACAGATATTTCCCGTTGGCAAATTAAAGATGTCTTATCTGGGCGACCTTCTCAGCCGTTATGCGCAACACGACCCACGCGTTGTCATCGGAGCGCAGGTTGGAGAGGATGCGGCGGTCATTGATTTCGGTGACCGCTATCTGATCGCCAAAACCGATCCCATCACTTTCGCCACGGATCAGATCGGCTGGTACGCCGTGCAAGTGAATGCCAACGATCTGGCGACTACTGGGGCAACGCCGCGATGGCTGCTAGTGGCTCTGCTCCTTCCGGAAGGGCGCACCACGGAGCAACTGATAGAGCGCATTTTTCAGCAGATCCACGAGGCTTGCCACGAATTGGGCATCGCCTTGGTGGGAGGCCACACGGAGGTCACCTATGACCTGGCACGGCCCATCGTCGTCGGCCAGCTTTTGGGTGAGGTAGATAAGGGCAAGCTGGTCACGACGAGCGGCGCGCGGGTAGGCGATGATATCATCCTGGCGAAGGGGATCGCTATCGAGGGCACTTCTATCATCGCGCGCGAACGCGCTCAAGACCTCCGACAACGCAGCTACAGCGAAGAATGGATCGCCCGCGCCCAAGAGTATCTTTACCAGCCGGGGATCAGCGTCTTGCGCGAGGCGCAACTGGCCACCGCCATGGTGCCAGTACATGCCATGCACGATCCCACCGAGGGAGGGCTGGCTAGCGGACTGCACGAATTGGCTTTCGCCGCCCGCGTGGGTATATTTGTGGATCGAGATCAGATCCCTGTCCTGGCAGAATGCGCGGAACTCTGCGCACTTTATGGCCTCGATCCCCTGGGAGTTATCGCCTCTGGAGCATTGATCCTGGCTGTAGCTCCCCAGGATTCCCCCCGCCTGCTAGAAGCTTACCGGCAGGCTGGTATCCCCGCTGCAGTTATCGGACGCATCATGCCAGCCGAGGACGGGATCAAAATGAGGACGCGGGAAGGCGTTTCGGACCTCCCCCGCTTCGATCAGGATGAGATCACGAGGCTGTTTTGACCAATTCTTTCGCCAGCGCTTCTTGTTCCCCGCGCGTCCGCACACGATTTTCCAGCAGCGCGTCTTGAACCTGTTCCAAAATCTGCCTATAGATCGGCCCCGGTTTCAGCCCTAGTTCTCTGAGATATGCGCCATCTATCTGCGGCCTGACCCAGCGCAGGCGGCGCTGATAATTCTCGATGTTTTGGCGCACCGTCGGCTTGTCGCTGGCGACATAGACGACAAAGATCGCTTCCTCTGAATAAGGCTCAAGCAAGCGGTA
>CAYPON010000368.1:0-3318 GCA_964412315.1 uncultured Anaerolineae bacterium
CGGTCGAGATTGGAATCGCAAATGCCGAATTTCATAATCAATTGTCCTTTCCTTGTTTGTCTGCACCTGGCTCTCAGCCATCAGCCTTCAGCTTTTTGCTGACTGCGGATCGCTGATAGCTGAAAGCTTGCTTTTATCCTTCACAGCGAGAATAGAGCGCCTTGCTGAGCCGCCCATCGTAATCGCCATAGCCATCCTCGGCAGGCACGGGGAAGCGCACGGGCCGATGATCGCGCTGCGAACGATAAACTGCCGTCAGGATCTCCACCGAAACCCGGCCCTCCTCGCCAGTCACTGCTAGCTCCCGCCCCTCGATGATCGCCTGCAGGAAATCCTCGATCTGCCGTTCATGGAAATAGGTCATGATGTTGACGCGAGAGGCCAGCGCCCGATCTTCCTCTTGCCAGCGAGCCAGGAGATGCTCCTCCCCGCGAATCGTCCAGAGATCATTGATCGGCGGCTCTGGGTTGGTGGTGACACCTGAGATAAAGATGTTCCCGCTGTCGGTCTGGACGCCGATGGAGGCTCCGTTGCTGCCGTAGACGTGTACTCTGCCGTAGAGGCCAGGATTCTGCGAGTTGCTCACCACGATAGTGGCTACAGCGCCGCTCCTGAAGCGCAGGGTTGCCACTGCCGTATCCTCCACTTCGATGTAGGGGTGGTTGAAGTTATCCCAATAGCCGTAAAGCTCCTCAAGCGGCCCCATCAGCCATTGCAAAATATCCAATTGGTGCGGCGTCTGATTGACCATCACTCCGCCGCCCTCCGTATCCCATTTTCCCCGCCAGGGATCCATGCGGTAATAGCCCTCGTCGCGCCAGCCCAGGACGGTGAGCATAGCGAGGATCGGCTTGCCGATGCGGCCTTCCTGAATCGCTCGCCACACTCGCTGCGTCGCCGGGTAGAAACGGCGTTGGCTGACCACTCCTAGCTTAGTTCCGGCAGCGCGAGCCGCGGCCAGAGCACGGTCACAATCGCGCAGGTTGGACGCGAAAGGCTTTTCCACCAGGGCATGTATGCCTGCCTGGGCAGCGGACATGGCGTATTTCGCGTGCGTGGGATGCGGTGTGCAAATGGAGACCATCTGCACATCCTCACGGGCCAGCATCTCCCCGGCATCGGTGTAACCCTGCACACCGAAGCGCGCCGCGAACACCTCCGCGCGGGCGCGATCCACATCGCACACAGCGACGAAATGCGACTGCGGCAGGGCCTTCAGTGCCAGGGCATGTGTTTCCCCCACCTTGCCGCAGCCGATCAAAGCGCTACCGACTTGTTCCACCTGTTCCACCTCCTCGTTGAATCCAGAACCGAACACTGTTTGACTTAACAGCCTTGTTTCCTTTATAATAGCTCAGCAGGGCGAGTAAACAGGAGAAGACCTATGAAAAGATCATTTACAGTTGTTATCGAACGCGATCCCGAAAGCAACTGGCTGGTCGGCGAAGTAGTCGAACTGCCAGGCTGCTACACCCAGGCCCCTGACCTGCCCAGTCTGGAAGCGAATATCCAAGAGGCGATCCAAGCGTACCTCGAAACCACTGAGCCAGAAGAGCCTCTGCCCAATTTTGTGGGCACTTGGCGGATCGAGGTGACAGTGTGACCAGATTGCGTCTGGTTACTTACCGCCAATTGAGCAAGATAGCCGAGTTAGCGTGAAGTAATGCAGGCAACTCCTTGAAGAGCTTCGCCAGTGGCACGGTCTGCACTGTTTTCTCCCAGCGCCGCTTGGCCTCCACTGCATCCGCCTTGCAAGTCCTCGTACTGACGGTCAAACGCAACGGCACGCCGATGAGATCGGCATCGTTGAACTTGACGCCAGCGGTCTCCTCGCGGTCATCGTAGAGCACCTCGTAGCCCTTTTGCTGCAAATCAGTATAAAGCCGCTCGGCTGCATCCTTGACCTGCTGATCCGCGCCCAGGTGCAACAGATGGATCTGATAAGGGGCCACGGAGAGCGGCCAGATGATCCCTTTCTCGTCGTGATGCTGTTCGACGATAATGGACATCAGGCGGCCTGTCCCGATGCCATAGGAACCCATGACGATCGGCTTGCTCTTGCCATCCTTGTCCAGGTAAGTCGCGCCCACCGCCGCGCTATATTTGGTGCCCAGCTTGAAGAGGTGCCCCGCCTCGATGCCCCGTTCCGCACGCAGCGCAGCCCGACAACGGGGACAGGTATCGCCCCCACGTGCCAGGGCGATGTCGGCCAGTTGGGTCACAGGGAAGTCGCGCGGGTAGTTCACGTTTTTGAGGTGGTAGCCCTCTTTGTTCGCGCCCGCGACAAAGTTCCTGCCCGATGCGATGGACTTGTCGGCGATGACTTTGACGCCTTTGACACCTATCGGCGAGGCATAGCCGGCAACAATGCCCGCCTTGGCCAGCTCTTCTTCAGTGGCCGGGCGAAGCTCGACTCCTTCCAGCACATTGGAGAGTTTGGTCTCGTTCACCTCCAAATCGCCGCGAATCACGACGAATACCAACTCGCCTTCGCTCGTCGTGTAAAAGACCGCTTTATAGGTCTTGTTGGTCGGCACCCCCACGAAGTTGGCCACCGCCTCAATGGTCTTACAGCCCGGCGTGGCCACCTCCTCCTTTGGCAATTCCTCCTCAGCAGGGAGCGGGGCGATGATAAACTCAGCTTTTTCCGCACTGGCTGCATAGCCACACTGCGTACAAGAGATCAGCACGTTCTCGCCGATGCTGGAGAGAGCCATGAATTCGTGCGAGACGGAGCCACCCATGATGCCGGGATCAGCCTCCACGGCAAAGGTCTTGACGCCGCACCGCGCAAAGATGCGCTCGTAGGCGTGGTAAATCTTGGGGTAGAATTCGTCCAGGCCTTCGTAATCGGCGTGGGCGCTGTAGGCATCCTTCATGGTGAATTCGCGCACGCGGATCAGCCCGCCGCGAGAGCGGGGTTCGTCCCGGAACTTGGTTTGGATGTGATAGATCAGGACCGGCAATTGCCGGTAGGAACTGATCTCGCTGCGGAGCAGGTGGGTGACAACCTCCTCATGGGTCATCGCCAGCACCATGTCGTGCTCGGTGCGATCCTTGAAGCGAAGCAACGTCGGGCCAGGAGCCGGGGCCTGCCAGCGACCTGTCGCCTGCCAGACTTCTGCCGGGTTGACGACGGGCATAGACATGTCCTGGCAGCCAATGGCATCCATCTCTTCGCGCATGATTTTCTCGATCTTTTTCAAGACACGCCAGCCGAGAGGGAGATAGGTAAAGATGCCTGCGGCGAGTTGACGGATCATCCCTGCGCGTAACAGATATTGATGGCTGATAAGCTCCGCCTCGGCCGGCGTCTCG
>CAYPON010000369.1:0-3306 GCA_964412315.1 uncultured Anaerolineae bacterium
AGGCGAAACCCAAGCTGGTTGTAGATGTCGGTCAGGATGTCCACAGTCGGAATCGCCTCCAAGTGCTCCGTAGTATAGGCACGCAAGACCTCATAGTCAAAGTTACGCACGTTGAACCCCACCACGAGTCTTGCGCCAAATAGCTCGCGCACCAGAGCCGGCGCATCCTGTTCTAGGTAGTCATGATACTTGCCGGTGGCCGAGCTATACGTTACGGCCACGGACATGCCCAGGAGGCGCAAATTCTGCCTCCCGCCTACTTCCTGGAAACTCTTTTGCGTTTCCAGGTCAAAGAACACCGTGTTCTCCATGACTTCTACCTCCGGCGTCTATTGTACTACAACCGATTCGTAGGAGCAATTCATGAATTGCTCACAAGGGCGATTCGTGAATCGCCCCTACTTTGACAAATCTCGGGTTCTAGATTATAAATCATCTAACCGCATCCGTAAAGGTGCGGCTATAAGCCAAATGAATAAGGAGAGGCGAAACTCATGGCCGGAAAGGTGAAAAAGGGCGCTTTCACTCTCGTCCTGCATAGCCATCTGCCCTATTGTCGCCTGGCGGGCCGCTGGCCCCACGGCGAGGAATGGCTGCACGAAGCGATCTCGGGAACCTATGTGCCCTTGCTCGACGCGCTGTACGACCTGCGCGCAGAGGGTCTCCCTTTCAAGTTGACCATCGGCTTGACGCCAGTGCTGACCGAGCAATTGGCTGATGCGACGGTGCTGGAACACGTCGTTCTCTTTCTAAAGGACAAAATCGCCGCCGCCGACGCGGACATCCCTCGCTTTCAAGCGGAGGGTGATCCTCAGATGACCTATCTGGCCACCTTCTATCGGGGCAGGCACCAGCATGTCTTGGCCACCCTCCAGGAGCGGTTGGGGGGCAGTATCGTCGGCGCGTTCAAGCGGTTGCAGGACGAGGGTTATGTCGAGATCATCACCAGCGCCGCCACACATGGCTATCTGCCGCTCTTAAGCCACGACTCTTCCATCCACGGTCAACTGGTGGCCGGCGTGGAAAGCTATCGCTACCACTTTGGCCGTGCGCCCCGCGCCATCTGGCTGCCGGAATGCGCCTATCGCCCGGCGTATGTCACTGAGGAGGGGACCGTGCGGCCAGCGCTGGAGGAATTCCTGTCCAGGCTGGCGATAGGCTGCTTCTTCGCCGAGACCCATGCCATTGAGGGGGGCAGGCCGGTGGGAAAAGCCGCCGGCGACGTGGCTATCGGACCTTACGCGGCCATTAAGCGTCGCTACGTCATCCCTCTCTCCGAGCAGGGCGGCCAGAAAGGGACAACCTACCAAGCCTATTACGTAGCCGGGAGCGGGCATGGCCTGACCGATCCGCCAGTGGCCGCTATCGGGCGCAACAACCGCACCGGTATGCAGGTCTGGTCGGGCGAATGGGGCTATCCAGGGGACCAGGACTATCGCGAGTTCCACAAAAAGGATCACATCTCTGGTATGCAATACTGGCGAGTCAGCGGCCCTCGCGTTGACCTGGGGCAAAAAGATGTCTACCATCCCGACTGGGCCGAATACAAGGTGGCGGAACATTCCCGCCATTTCGCCGGCCTCGTCACCGAACTGCTCATCAACTATCACCAGGAGAGCAGCAAATTCGGCATCATCGCCTCCAACTATGATACCGAGTTATTCGGACATTGGTGGTTCGAGGGCGTGGAATGGATCAAGCAGGTGCTGCGGCATCTGGCGACCAGCGACCTGGTGGAATTGACCACCGCCAGCGAGCATCTGGCCGCGCATCCTCCTGAGGAAGTGATAGCCATCCCCGAAAGCTCATGGGGCGCGGGAGGGAATCACTGGACGTGGGACAACCCAGAAACGCACTGGATGTGGCAGCCTGTACACGCCGCTGAAGCGCGGATGGAAGCGTTGATTGCCCAATATCCGCAGGCGCAGGGGGACCTGGCGGCCATCCTGAACCAGGCGGCGCGGGAACTGCTCCTGCTGCAATCCTCCGACTGGCCCTTCCTGGTGACCACAGGCCAGGCAGGACAATATGCTATCCAACGCTTCCGCAGCCACCTCGACCGTTTCACGAGCCTAGCCGATTTGGCGGCATCCGGCCAGCTTGCCGTTGGCCGGGCCTTGGCCGACGAGCTGTGGGAGATAGACAAGGTCTTCCCCACTGTAGATTACCGTTGGTTTTCGGCCTCGTGAGAGGGAAGATTATGCCAAATTGGCGTGGCCGTCTAGAAGAGATTTACGGTGAGGGAGCCGCAGTGCAGCTCGACCGCTATCAGGCAGCCATCCAGCGGTTCAAAGAGGTCTATGACCCAGGCTCTCTGGGGATTTATCGCGTGCCAGGGCGGGTGAATCTGATCGGCGAGCATACCGATTATCAACAGGGCTATGTACTCCCCGTTGCCCTGGACAAGGACATCGTCATCCTGGCACGTCGCCGCGACGATGCCATGGTGTCGCTCCACAATGTGGGGCCATTCGCCCCCCGGCAGTTCGTTGCCTCGCGCGATATCCCCTGCGGCCCCGCGGGAGATTGGGGAAACTATGCGCAGGGGGCGGTGCAGATGCTTTGTCGCGTGGCAGGGAAACCCTTGCACGGGATGGACATCCTGGTCGCCGGGGAAGCTCCGCATAGCGTCCCGCGCGGCGCGGGCCTCAGTTCCTCCTCGGCTCTCACCGTCGGGGTGGCTTTCGTCCTGGCCGATCTCAACCGCCTCAACTTTGCGCCGGCTGAACTGGCCTGGCTTTGTGGCGAGGCGGAATGGTACGTTGGCACCCGCGGCGGCATCATGGACCAGTTCATCGCCCTGCTGGGAAGGCGGGATCACGCTCTCTTCCTTGATTGCCGCGCCAGGATAGACAACCCCGGCAGCATACCCCGTTTTCACACCGAGCAGGTCCCGTTGCCTGCGGGGTACAGTATCATCGTCGCCGACACCAAAGTGCGCCATCAAAACATCCGTTCCGACTTTAACGTGCGCGTGGCAGAGGGGCGCATCGGTGTGACCTTGTTGAAACGGGCCTTCTCCAACATCACCCACCTGCGCGACCTGGAGAATTACCCCTGGCCCTCCATAGAACCACTTCTCCCAGAGACGTTGACGCGGCAGGAACTGGCCGACTTGGGCCTGAGCCTAGCTACGCTGATTGACGTGGAGCTACCCGATACCGGCGAACCTTTCCGCGTGCGGGCGCGCTGTCGCCATGTGGTGACTGAGAACGCCCGCGTGCGCGAAAGCGTGTCCGCTCTGCGCTGCGGGGATGTTGGCCGATTCGGGGCACTCATGAACGAAGCCCACGCCAGCGTCAGGGA
>CAYPON010000370.1:0-3300 GCA_964412315.1 uncultured Anaerolineae bacterium
GCCAGCGACATGGGGCACAGGCCGGGTCAGAAAGGGCCGACATTCCGGGATGTCGTATCCCCAGCGGCGAGGGATGCGAGCCGTGTAAGCCAACAGTGCCCCCCACCAATGGTCGAAGCGCGGGATGACGGCCAAGTCGAACGACCGCAGACGCCTGGCCTCTCGCCACAGCAACCGATACGGCGCGAGAGGGGAGCCTTTGGGTTGCCTGGTGAATCCGGGGAATTCGCAGGTCAGAACCTCGTCCAGCGCGGGATTTCTCCGCGCCACATCCTGGCCCCATGGCCCTATCAGGGCTGTGATGTGCGCTGTGGGAAAAGCCGCGCGCAGCAAGCGGAACGCTGGCGTGCTGAAAAGCAAGTCGCCCAGGTGATCCGGGCGAATCACTAGAATGCGTGGGCGTTCCGGCCAAGGTGCGCTGCTGCGAGATACAGATACAAAAGGGCGCGAAGTAGTCGCCCAGGCATAGAGCAGGGCGCGCCGCAAACTTTCACGCAGGCCGCTCATAGAGATGCTCCAGGGCAGGAACGATCATCCGCCAGTCGTAGCGGCTTTCCACAAAGGCTCGCGCTCGCTGGCCCAGATCGCGTCGCCTCCTTGCATCCCGCAAGAGAGCCAAGACGCGGTCGGCAAAGGCAGCGGGTGTATCCGCCAGCAATGCCTCCTCCCCATCGTGCAGGCCCAAGCCCTCGCATCCTAGTGTCGTGGACACGATGGCTTTGCCCATGGCCATCGCCTCCAGGACCTTCAGGCGAGTGCCGCCGCCGATGCGCAGGGGAACGACGTAGACCTCCGCACCGGCGATGAAGGGGCGCACATCGTTGACGTAGCCAGTCAGGGTGACGTGCGGGTCTTTGACCAGCGGCGCCAGGCGTGGGTGAGGGGACTGGCCGACCACGTAAAAGTGCACAGGAGAGGGCAGGCCTTTTTGGATGCGCGGCAGAACCCGCTGGTAGAACCAAAGCACAGCATCCACATTCGGGCGGAAATCCATCTTGCCAGTGAAGACCAGGGAAGGAGAGGAAGGCAAAGCCGGGAATTGCTCATCGGCGCGGTAGAATGAGAGGTCAACTCCATTGGGAATGACAGTGACAGCGAGGCTGGGAAGCAAGCCTTGCAGCGCCTTGGCATCCGCCGCCGAGACGGCCACTACCCGGTCGGCGCATCGGCACGCCTGCCGCTCGTACCAGCGCAGCTTTTGCCATTGTACGAAGGAATAAGCGGCCCCCAGCCACCGCGCCGGTTTCCTGATGTCTGTCTCGAACGCTCTTCGTTGCAGCACATATTCGGCGTTGTGGTCATCGAACACCAGCCGGGGGCGGCGCTCTGTCATACGGGCAACCTGAAAGAGATAAGGGGCCATCTCGATCCCCTCTATCTCCACGACATCGAAATCTTCCTGTCTCAGAAGCTCGGCCAGTCGCCGATGAGCGTCGGATGATTCCAGGCGCAAGCCCATATCTGGTTGGGGTGATAGCAGGGTGGAGATGGCGCGTTCACGCATGGAACGCACTGGCGCGGGGACAATATGAACGCTCTTGCAGAGGGAAAGGTGCTCCATGGACTGCGCGGAAGGAGGGGCGGCGACGAGGGACAGCAGATGGATTTCGTGACGGCACGCCAACTGGGCGATCAGGTTATAGTTGCGAATCGTCGTCCCCTGATGCGGCGGGTGAGGGAATTGCGGTGTGAGAAAGAGGATCTTCTTCATCAGCGTTCCAGGCGATGATAAAGGGCTAACGTTTCGCGCGCCGTCTTTTCCCAGGAAAACTTCCTGGCGCGGCATAGCCCTTTTTGTCGCAGTTCCTGCCGGAGAGCGGGATCTCGTAGCACACGCCACATAGCCACGGCGAAACCCTCTGCGTCCTTAGGATCCACCAGCAATCCGGCGTCGCCCACGACCTCCGGCAGCGACGAGACATTGGACACGATCACCGGCGTCCCGCAGGCCATGGCCTCCAACGGCGTGAGGCCGAATCCTTCATAGAGGGCAGGGTGAACGAGGACCTGCGCCGCATTATACAGCCAGAGCAGTTCCTCCAGGGGGACGCGGCCCAGGAAAATCACATCGTCGTCCAGTTTGAGCTTTTGCACAGTCTTGAAAACCTCTTCGAAAAGCCAGCCCTGCTCCCCCACAACCACTAGCTTGGTCTTCACGTGATATGTATCTGACAACTGGCGAAACGCCTGGAGAAGGGTGGGCAGGTTTTTCTTAGGCTCTATGGTGCTGACGAAAAGAACGAACCCGCCCGGTATCCTGTATTTTCCACGCACCCAGCCTGCTGCATCCACGCCCTCAAGGGGTCGGTAGATGGGGTTTGCAGCCTCATAAATCACGGTTATCTTGCGCTCTGAGGCCCCGACAAGCCGCACGATATCGCGTTTGGTGGACTCGGAAACGGCGACGATATGGTCAGTATGACGCGCTGCCACATCTATTTGCCCGTAGTAGCGTGCGCTCTCACGGGTCAAAAAGTTGGGAAACAGCAGGAACGCCAGATCATGGATGGTGATCACCGATTTGCAATGACGGCGGAAAGGAGGGATGAAATCTGGACTGTGCAGCAGATCCAAGTCTGTCAACGCCATCTCCAGAGGCAGCGTGAACTGCTCGAGGCGGTGGTGACTGGGCGTCCAAAGGGGCCACCGTCGGAAGTTGGGGCGGTCAACGAGAGTGGTGCGATCTTTACGGCTCTGAAAGATCAGGAATTCGTCCTCGTGAGCAATCTCCGACAAGGACTGAATCAACTGCCGCGTATATTGGCCAATGCCAGCGCGGCTATAGTGTACGATTCTCGCGTCAATACCAATGCGCACGCCTGGATGCTCTCTCCCGGTTTATCTCGCTCTTTGACAAAGAAACCCCCCATCTCGATAAGTCGAGAAAATGGGGGGCAACAATGACCCTTTTCGCGGCGGGCTGTAGGAGCAATTCATGAATTGCCCCCACTAAGGCAGCGCTCTCCTCGCCTTGACCACGATACCTACACCCCGTTCCGTCCAGTTGAACAGGTTATCCAGACAGAACAACCAGCGTCCCAAGCGCAAGAGCGGCTTCAGACGGATAAGGAGGTCTCGCTCGCGCTACACCGCTGGTCGCTGACCCATGCGTCGCTCCTGTTGGCGCCGTATCCAAAAGTGCAAAGCTCTGGTCAACGGCCAGCCCCACACAACGTAGCGCTCCAGCTCAAAACCGGCTGCTGCCAGTTTCCCCAGGATCTCTTCCTTGCTGTAGCGCCGGAAATGCCCGGCCTGGACATCGGCCCGGACAACTGGCACGCGGCGTGGGGGGCGACGGCG
>CAYPON010000371.1:0-3298 GCA_964412315.1 uncultured Anaerolineae bacterium
TCGCCCATTGCGCAATATTCCTCACTGCTGCCTCCCGTAGGAGTCTGGCCCGTGTGTCAGTGCCAGTGTGGCTGATCGTCCTCTCAGACCAGCTACCGATCATCGCCTTGGTAGGCCATTACCCTACCAACTAGCTAATCGGACGTAGGCCCCTCCCAAAGCGACTTGCGCCTTTAATCTGTCAAGCGAATGACAGACCACATGCGGAATTAGCTGCCCTTTCGAGCAGTTATTCCCCACTTCGGGGCAGGTCACCAACGTGTTACTCACCCATCCGCCACTAACCAGCGCCTGGCTTCCAACCGCTATCCACAGTTCCTGGGATTTCTCCCCTTCCCTGCTTCTAGCGGCCTTCCGCCGATTGCCGATTCGTTCGACTTACATGCATCAAGCACGCCGCCAGCGTTCATCCTGAGCCAGGATCAAACTCTCCATAAGAGTTATCCATAGTCTTCCTATGGTTTCCTGACTACGATCTGGTCCCGCTCACCCTTCCTATCACTTTTCGGTTGTTAAGGTTCTCCCCGAAGGTGCTAGCCATTATACCACAACTCGGCCTACTTGTCAAATCTCAATCGGGACAATAAACCGGCTCGTTAGGCCGGTGGTTTGAGAAACCCCTTGACTCTACGGCGAATATCAGGTCTCTCGGCTCTCTTTTTCCGATACCCAGACCCTGCTATCTACACTGCTATTATAGCATAGTTCTGGGGACTTGTCAAGACCTTTATCACTTTTTTAAACAACTTGCTGTAGCGCACCCGCGCCAGGCGGCAATTATACTCCAATCTCTTCCCCTGTCAAATCAGGGCAGCGCCTCTATTTGCACCCAGTAGCAATTGGATTATAATAGTAATTGCAACTGATTGCAACAAGTGGTAGTCTCCCTTTTGAGTGTTGCTGCCCCCGGTCTTACCGCAGAGCACGCAGAGGCCGCAGAGAAGATAATGGAGAACTCGGCGTTCTCTGCGGTCTCGGCGGTGAAAACTGGCCGGGACACTTGGGCAACACTTGACGGGGAGACCACCAACAAGTGGGAGGCAAGGGAATGTGCTGTGAAGAGATCTTCCTCAAGCAACTCCGCGACCGTGGACTCCGGCTCACTCCCCAGCGGGAGATGGTGCTAGGCGTCATGCACGAGATCAAGGGGCACGCCACCGCCGAAGACATCTACGCCAGGGTGCATAACCTCAGTTCCTGCGTGGATATTTCCACCGTCTATAGAACTTTGGAGCTTCTGCAAGAACTCCACTTGGTCACCTCCCTGGATCCGGGCGACGGGCAGCGCCGCTACGAGTTGGTCGGGGAACACGGCGCACACCCTCACCTCCTCTGCAACTCTTGTGGCAGGCTCACGCGCGTGGAACAGGAGGAAATCCAGCCTTTCGTGGGTTGCCTGCGTGCGGCCTATGGGTTTGAGATAGCCTTGCACGATCTGATCATCCCTGGCGTTTGTCAGGAATGCCTGGCGCACAACCATGAACCTCCCAGAAACGGAGCGGGCAGATGAACTTCAATCCCATTGTTTTCGGTGCTACCCTGGCTAACAAGACCATCGGAGGGCATGGAGGAGCCATAGCCCTCCCCCCAGCGATGCATATTCCCGATGGCTTTCTATCGCCGACCTTGTCCATTCTCTTTTGGCTTCTGGCGGTGCTCAGCGTGGGCTACGCCCTGCGGCGCGTCAACCGTGAGTTCGACGAGCGTCGGGTGCCTCTGATGGGCGTGCTGGCCGCAGTTGTCTTCGCGGGGCAGATGCTCAATTTCGCGGTGACAGGTGGCACCTCCGGCCATCTCCTGGGCGCGGCCATCGCCACGATCCTGCTCGGCCCCTGGGCCAGTATCGTCGTTATGGCCTGTGTCGTTGGCATCCAGGCTTTGCTCTTTCAGGATGGAGGGCTGCTCGCCTTGGGTGCTAATATCTTCAACATGGCCATCGTAGCTTCCTTCGTAGCGTACACGGTTTATCAAACCATGCAACGATTGGCGGCCGGACGAAAGTGGGCTACACACGCCGCAGGATTTCTAGCCGCCTGGTTTTCCATCGTCATTGCCTCCCTCGCCTGTGCTTTACAACTCGCCCTGTCTGGGACCTCGCCAGCCAACGTAGCCCTACCTGTCATGGGTGGGATTCATATGCTCATCGGCATCGGCGAAGGCTTGATTACTCTTGGCGCGCTCTCCTTCATCGCCGCCACGCGACGCGATTTGCTGGAGACAGGCACCACAAAAGCTGGCGTGCAACGAGAGGTTTTCCTCGGCGGCTTAGGGATCGCTATCCTCCTGGCGATCCTCTCCCCCATCGCCTCCAGCCATCCCGATGGCCTGGAATGGGTGGCCGAGCAGCAAGGCTTTTTGGAAAAGGCCCGTGATCCCGTATATCGCATCATCCCGGATTACATTTTTCCAGGCATCTCCGATGAAGCTCTAGCCACAATCCTGGCCGGCGTCCTGGGCACCCTGATTGTGTCTGGTGTGGCCTTACTGACCGCCCGGCTGAACCATCGGCGACGGGCCATCCGTTAGAGCCTATTTCACCTGGCAGGCCAAAGAGTTCTCATGCACATCCATTTCCTGGACTCTTACCATCCCGCCGATAGTCCCTTGCATCGCCTGGATGCGCGTGTCAAATTGATCCTGGCTCTGGCTTTCATTTTGACCCTGGCTCTGTTGCCCATAGGCAGATGGCCTGCCTACCTCTTATCCCTGGCCCTGGCTCTATCTGCTGCCATTTTGTCAGGGCTTGGCGCGAGCTTTGCCGCTAAACGGGCGGCGCTTGCCCTGCCTTTCATCCTGGCCGCTTTGCCGATCCTGGTAACGGCGCCTGGCTCGCCACTATTCTCCGCGCGGATAGGCTCCTGGGTTCTTACCTTGACCGCACAGGGCCTGGAGCGGTTCGTCAGCATCGCCTTGAAATCGTGGATCTCTGTGCAGGCGGCGATCTTGCTTGCGGCGACGACGGAATTTCCGGCACTGCTCATGGCGATGCGCGCCATCGGTATCCCTCGCTTGCTGGTGGCCATCGTTGGCTTGATGTGGCGTTACCTGTTTGTGCTCGCTGATGAGGCGTTGCGACTGATGCGCGCACGCGACGCGCGAAGCGCCTCCCTGGACGGGCAAGGTAGCGGCCCCATTGTCTGGCGCACGCAGGTGACAGGGCACATGGCCGGCAGCCTTTTCCTGCGCGGATACGAACGAAGCCAACGTATCTATGATGCCATGCTGGCGCGCGGCTATGACGGAGAGATTCGCACCCTGCCTCTACCCCCTCTAAGACGCGCTGACTGGGGTATACTGG
>CAYPON010000372.1:0-713 GCA_964412315.1 uncultured Anaerolineae bacterium
GGCTGTGCGTGCGCACCATGCCATCCCGCCGCCGGAAGATATCGGGGTGCACCGTCGCCTCCGGCAGGGAGGTCGCGGGGAAGAATTGCGGCGAGTTGGCCTCCACGCCCATCAGCGGATGCAGCCGCGCCGCCAGACCAACGGAATGGAGCAAGGCCATGCCTGGATTGGTCAAGTCCTGGATGGTGTAGGGGATGCCTGCTGCGGCGGCCTTGGCCGCATAGATCAGCGCGTTGCTGTGCCCCTTGCATGTCTTCAGAGCGATGCCGCTCCAGCCCAGTTCCATCGCCAAATCGAAATCCTCCAGGCTGGTGAGGCTTTCGTCAATGATCACCGGTTTCAGGGCAGCCACCGGGCGCATGTCGAAGCGATGGGCGTGGAGATCACGCTCCGTCGGTTGCTCGACGTAAAGCAAATGCTCGAAGGCGAAAGGGTCTTGCTCCCTCAGTTTGCTCAGGTACTCGACGATATACGCCTGGCTCTCGCATTGCTCGTTGGTGTCCGCCGAGAAATAGAGCGCGTTGGGATCGCTCCCCTTGATCTCGGCGCGCGCCTCCCGCGCGATGCGCACCACCTCGATGGTGCGCTCCAGGTCCCAGGCCAAATCCGTCCCTTTAAGCTTGACTTTGAGGCAGATGAGTCCATCGCGCCGCACCCAATCCTCCAGGCAGTTGGGCAGGCCATCATCCGGGTCGGTAGCGTCCAGCTCCTCG
>CAYPON010000372.1:723-3274 GCA_964412315.1 uncultured Anaerolineae bacterium
CCCGTCCTGTGGAGCTGTCGCAGGCACATCGGCGCGGCGCAGGATGTCCAGGCCACCGACGAGGTGAAAGACGGGCACTTGCGGCTGAAAAGTGGCGCGCAGGTAATCCCCCGCATACTTGCCGGCGAAGGCGGGGCCGAGATAGCGGCTCAGATCGTGATCCATCCACTCCCTGGTGTATCCGCTGTAGCTGTCTATACCATTGACTATGCCAAAGGCGTCGTGCAGCGCAGCGTCCAGCGGCGAGGCGCACACCAGCGCACCCAGGTGCGGAATCGGCTCGGCCAACGCCATCTCCTGCGACACTTGCTGCGCCAGCCGCAGCGCCTCCTTTTCCAGTTCGTGCATGATGGCGATGGGGTGGCCGTATTCGCGGTAATTCGTGGCGGCCTTGCAAAACTCGGCATTGAGCCGCCGAAACGCCTCCAAACGCACTGGATGCGGCACGACCTTGCTAGGGAAGGCCCAGAAATCCATGAGCAGGATCGCACCCCAGCCATCGGCCACCTGCCCGGCGCGGTTACCGGCGCGCAACCGCACGTGGCAGTAGAGCGCCTCCTCAACGACCACCGCCCCGAACTTGAGCGGCTCGCGGGCCTTCTCGTGGGAGAGATACGGCTCCACTTCCAAAATGCGGATATCGCTCTTCATCGCGGTTTACCCTCCCAGGTTGCCAAATATCGGTTCCGATTATAACACACCGCCTGGAATCGGCAAGCCGGTTATTTGCCACAGTCGCCTAAACATAATATACTGTTAGGTTAGAAGGTTGCAAGTTAGAAGGTAACAGGTTGGAAGATTGGAGGAGGAAACCCTTCAACCTTTACCCTTCCAACCTTTAACCTTCCAACCTCCCAACCTTCCGTTTCTTCAGAAAGAGCTACAAAATGCCCTTCCTACCGAACAGCGAAATCGAGATCATCAATGACAAGGTCGAGCGAGGGGCGATCCGCCACGCGCTCTTCGACTTCGATGGCACCATCTCCCTGATCCGGGAGGGCTGGCAGCAGGTGATGATCCCGATGATGGTGGAGATCCTCATGCAGACTCCCCGGCATGAGTCCGAGGCGGAATTGACGGCCATCGTGGCTGAGTTCGTAGATCGCACCACCGGCCAGCAGAGCATCTACCAGATGATCCAACTCTGCGAAGAGATCGCCAAACGGGGCGGGGAGCCGTTGGACCCCGTCGCCTATAAGCACAAATACCTGAAGCTTCTCAGGGCACGCTTCGAGCACCGCATCGCCGGCCTGAAAGATGGCAGCATTAGCCAGGAGGCGATGCTCGTGCCCGGCTCTTTGGAGATGCTCCGCTCGCTCGAGGAGCGCCAGGTCGCCTGCTATCTGGCCAGCGGCACGGACAAGGTCTACGTGGAGGACGAGGCCGCCGCGCTCGGCATAACCTCTTATTTCCGCGGCGGCGTCTATGGCGCTGTGGACGATTACAAGACCTATTCCAAGGCCATGGTCATTGATAGAATCCTGCGCACACATGGCATCCGAGGGGCCGAGTTGGTCGTCTTTGGCGATGGTTACGTCGAAATCGAGGATGCCAAGCGGGTGGGCGGGATAGCCGTCGGCCTTGCTACCGATGAAATACGCCTCGCCAGCGTCAATGCCTGGAAGAGGAACCGCCTGCTCCAGGCGGGCGCGGACATCATCGTGCCCCATTTCCGCGAAAGCGTGCGCCTGGTGGCGTACCTGTTCGGGGAGGAGTGAGATGCCTTATCCGCTTTTCGACCGCAGCCGCCTTCGCTTGCAGCCTCTGGCCGAGAGGGAGCACGACCTGACGCTCGATAGCTTCCTGCATCTGGACGATCCGTTACCTCCCTTTGCGAGCAAAGAGCTGACCGAGGTCGCCGAGCGCATCGTCAGGGCTTATGAACGCGGCTGTCAAGTCATCCTCATGATGGGGGCGCATGTGGTTCGCTCCGGCGTGTCGCGCTATATCATTGACTTATTGGAGCGAGGTATTCTTACGCACATCGCTACCAATGGCGCGTCTGTCATCCACGATTGGGAACTGGCGTTGATTGGGGCGACGACCGAAAGCGTGGCGCGATATATCCGCGATGGGCGTTTCGGCCTCTGGCGGGAAACGGGCCAGATCAACGATGTGATCACCCAGGCTGCTCAGGAAGAGATCGGCCTGGGCGAGGCGATAGGCCGGGCGATCTGCGAGAGAGAGTTTCCCTATCGGGACATCAGCGTATTCGCTGCCGCTTATCGGTTGGATGTCCCGATCACGGTGCACGTCGGCGTCGGCTATGATATCATCCACGAACATCCCAATTGCGACGGCGCAGCCCTGGGCGCGGCCTCCTATCACGACTTTTTGATCTTCGCTCAGGCGATCTCGGAGCTGGAAGGAGGTGTGTTCCTCAACTTTGGCAGCGCAGTGATGGCGCCGGAGGTCTATCTGAAGGCGCTGGCCATGGCGCGAAATGTCGCCGCGCAAGAGGGGCGGGAGATCAAACACTTCACGACGGCGGTCTTTGATTTGCAGGAACTGGGCGTAGATTATCATCATGAAAGGCCGAAAACGGATCCTT
>CAYPON010000373.1:0-3269 GCA_964412315.1 uncultured Anaerolineae bacterium
GGGATAACGGTTGATGAAGTAGGCGTTCAGGCCGACGACCTCGAGCAGTTCCTGTACCCGCTCTTTCATCTCCTTGCCGCTGGCCAGACCGTGCACCTCCAAAGGCTCGCCGACGATGTTGCCCACCGTCATACGCGGGTTGAGAGAAGCGTAGGGATCCTGAAAGATCATCTGCATCCGACGACGCATGCGCCGCAATGCCTCGCCTTTCATGGTGCAAAGGTTTTGCCCCTCAAAATAGACATCGCCAGCGGTAGGCCGATAGAGTTGCAGGATGGCCCGGCCTGTCGTGGACTTGCCGCAGCCACTTTCTCCCACCAAACCCAAGGTTTCGCCGCGGCGGATGAAAAAGTTCAGGCCATCCACCGCTTTAACGGCCCCTGTCTGGCGTTGGAAGATAACCCCTTGCGTGATAGGGAAATACATCTTGAGGTTTTTTACCTCGATCAGGATATCGCTCTGCTTCTCAGTCATCTTACCGTTCCTCTTTTAACATCGAACCAGCAAGCCACGTGGTGGCCCGGACTAGCCGTCTCTAGCAGGGGATTCTCGTGCAAACAGCGCTCGATCTGATGCTCCTTCTGGAAGCGACAGCGGGGCACGAAGGGACATTCAGGCTTGGGATCAATCAAATCAGGGGGCAGCCCCTCAATGGGCGTTAGTTTCCTCTTCCGTTCCGCATCGAGGCGGGGGATAGAACCCAAAAGCCCCAAAGTATAAGGATGAAGCGGGTTAGCATAGAGTTCCTTCACGCTTGCCATCTCCACGATGTAGCCCGCGTACATCACCGCCACGCGCTGCGCCAGTCCAGCCACGACGCCCAGGTCGTGCGTGATCCAGATCACTGACATGCCTAATTCATCTCGGAGACGTTTTACGATGTCTATGAACTGGGCCTGAATGGTGACGTCCAAGGCTGTGGTTGGCTCATCGGCGATCAGGAGCTGCGGGTTGCAGGAAAGTGCCATAGCGATCATCACGCGCTGGCGCATTCCGCCGGAAAACTGGTGGGGATAGTCGTCTACGCGGTCGGCGGCGCCGGGGATTTGCACCATTTCCAGGAGTTCGATCGTCCGCTGACGCGCCTGCCGCTTGTCCATGCGGAGATGCAGTTCCAAGGCCTCGCTGATCTGCCGGCCAATGGTCAACACCGGGTTGAGCGAAGTCATCGGATCTTGAAAGATCATGGCGATCTGGTTGCCTCGCACCTGGCGGATTTCCTCCTCATCCATCTGCAGGAGGTCACGCCCCTGGAAGAGAACCTGGCCGCCGACAATTTTGCCGGGAGGTTGCGGGATCAAACGCATCACGGACAAAACGCTGACGCTTTTTCCGCATCCGCTTTCACCTACGAGGCCCAGGGTTTCGCCCTCTTCCACATCATAGGAAATGCCGTTCACGGCATGAACGACACCATCTTGGGTAAAGAATTGTGTTTTGAGACCCTTTACTTGCAACAAGGGTGCCATGAATACCTCCTGAACGATAATCGCACCGCTAATCTGTCTCTATGTACACATCCTTGAGCCAGGGAACAATCGTCGGCGCTTTGTGGACTCCTTTTACATATGGTTTAATCAAAAAGTAATCGCGGTCGTGCCAGAGCGGTATCCAAACCGCATCCCGAACAAGGATCTCCTCAACCTGCTGGTATAATTGTAAGCGACGGCCAGCATCCTGCTCGACGCGCGCCTGCACAAGCAACCGATCCACTTCGGGATTGGCATAGCCCATGTGATTCTCGTCGCTCTCGCTATGAAACAGCAAATCCAGGAAATCGTGCGGATCAGGGTAATCGGCCATCCAGCCCAGGAAGTACAGCGGATAGCGGCGCTCGTTAACATCCTGTAAAAACTCGGGCCAGGCTGTCGTTTCCACGCTCACCTCTACGCCGAGATTCTCCTTCCATATAGCGAGGAGAGCTTCTACACTGCGCGGCAGTCCCATCGCCTCGCCGCTAATATGCAAAGTGATCGGCGGCAAACCGCCCTGGCCGTAGCGAGAGGTGGCGATCATCTGTTTCGCTAACGGCAAGTTGTATTCCAACCCAACAAGTTTATCATTATATCCAGGAAGCTCAGGCGGCAAAATGCCCCGTGCCGGTATGACCATCCCTTTCATGACCAGTTCGGCAAGCTTCTGCCTATCCGTAGCGTGAACAAAAGCCTGTCGCACCTTGAGATCGTCGAAAGGTGGCACTCTCACGCTGAAAGCGACGTATTGCACGTTCAGGTTGGGAACGACCACCAACTCGCGATGAAGGGGATTGGTCGGATCCTGGACGCGCTCGATGTCCGTCAAGCCCACCTGGACGATGTCAAGCTCGCCATTTTCGTACATGGTCATGGGCACTCCGCCGCTCAACTGGAATTGGACGCGCTCCAGATGAGCCGGGCCCCGGTAGAAGCGATCATTGCGCACCAACTCAATCTGATCATCTTCCCATTTGGCCAGCTTGAAAGGGCCAGTGCCATTGGGGCGCTTCGCCCAGTCGCGCTGGCCGACATTGTCCCCGTCCACGACAAAAGCGGTCGAATAGGTGAGCTTGGACAGGAAATAGGACTTGGGACCGTCAATGGTGATCTCTAGAGTGCGATCATCTATGACCCGCAGGCCCACGATTTGTTGTGCGCGACCCTGGATGACCTCCCTGACGCCCAGGATATCGCCCAGATAGGAAGCCGCCACCGGCGAACGGAGTTGTGGGCTGCAAGCCCTCTCTAAAGAGAACTGGAAATCCCTCGCTGTTACGGGTTTCCCATCCTGGAACTGCACGCCTTCACGCAAGTGAAAGGTATAAACCGTTCCATCCTGGCTGATCTCCCAACGCTCCGCGATATCAGGCACTACTTTCAGATGCTCGTCGAGCGTCACCAGGCCACTAAAGATCTCTACCACATAGGCGGCTGAGGTGGAGTCCTGTACGAGTGCGGGATCCAAGATCGCTGGCTCACCCTCAAAAAGGCGTAGTGTCTTGCCCTGGCCCGGCAGGGAGGAAGGCCTGGGGGAGCCGCTCCCGCTCAGCTTGCTGCGCGCACTCCATAGAGCAAGCCCTCCACAAGAAAGACAGACCACACATAGCACAAAAAGGAGCAGCACTGCGCCCAGAATGAGAAACGACCGTTTCTTGGACATCCCAGCCTTTGGATTGGACTCTGTCTGCCCGGTCTAGAGAAAACACACCGGTAGAAACCCAAATCAATTTTGTATATAGTAACACAGAGTACCAAACTTGTCAAAAAATGATTCTACACTAGAATAAGTTCTAC
>CAYPON010000374.1:0-3252 GCA_964412315.1 uncultured Anaerolineae bacterium
GCGCCGGATAGGTCATCGGCACATTGATGACGCCGACCCGCTTCCCGGCAGCACTGAGAATCTCCCAGAAACGCGGCTCGGCCACGTCCGCGCCATTAAGGAAACGGAGGTTATAGCTCCCCGGCTCATGCTCGTAGAACCAGTAGATGCCGTGGCGGCCTGGATTCTTGCCCGTCATAAAGGTCGTCCAGGCGGCCAGGCTGTTGAGATTAGCCACCGAGCGGAGCGGCCCATATGCCCCGCGTGCCAACAGCCCAGCCAGGTGCGGCAACCTTCCCTCCGCCGCCCAGGGCAGTATGAGATCGAAAGTGGCCGCGTCCAGCCCGATGACCAGCAACCTATTCCCCGAAGCTATCATTTGCTTCACCGCCACATGGTAAAACACCGCGAAAGTCACGAAGAACGCGAAGGATTCCTATTATCTTTGCACCTTTGCGATGAGATTTTGTATCTTTTCCCGTGCCCTGTCGAAAGTGAACTCGCGCAGCGGGATGAGGTGATCGTCCAGGCCGATGGAGCGCATGAACTGGGCGACCTTGTCCTCATAACTGATGGCGAGGAAGGGCGTGCCCATGCCTGCCGCCAGGATAGCCGCGTGCAGCCGCTCCAGCAGGCAAATATCCATCTCCCCCAGCACCCCCTTCATCTCCGGTGGCGTGCAAGGATGCTGGAGGATGTGGAAGCGATCCCGATGACGGACATAGGTTTCTACCTTCCGCGCCATGCTCACATCATCTTCCACCGTCTTGTGCGGATGGCGGCCAAAGGGGAGGAAACAAGCCCGCCCCCCGTAGCTTTCGATCATCCAATCCACCAGATGCGCCACCGTGCGAGCGGTTTCGCTATTGTCAATGTCCTGCTCGACGACGGGGCGAAAATTCAGGCCGACTAGCCGCTCGTCGGGATCTATCCCTTCGCGGCGAAGGATCGCCTGGGCCACCGATGGCGCGACGGCCTCCAGCGTGGCCGCCGGATCTGGCACGACGCGGATCTCCTGGCGCAGGCCAAGCTCCTGTAAGACTTGGCGGGACAGTGGGTCACGCACACTCACTGCATCGGCGCGGTTCATGGCCCACCTCGCCAACCATCCTACCACCGGATCAGGCAGGGAGGTCGCGCCGATGGCCTGGAAGATGACGCGAGCGCCATGTGCTTTGGCCAGGGCGGCAGCTAGAAACAAGAACTTGCCTTTGGGATCCAGGGCGCGCCCGCGTTGCCAGCCG
Organism: uncultured Anaerolineae bacterium; assembly: GCA_964412315.1. Classification (GTDB taxonomy): domain Bacteria; phylum Chloroflexota; class Anaerolineae; order JAAYEA01; family JAAYEA01; genus CAYPON01. Next base: position 1,224 of record CAYPON010000374.1, read on the forward strand.
GAATAGATATTGATGCGGTTGATGATACCGCCTCCACCAATGATATACAAATCAGCAGCCAGGATCGCCCGCAGTGCTCCTAGGCTCGCAAAGTGATACGCTTCAATGCCGTACTGGCGCTGCACCTCTTGCGGCCCGTGACAGAGGGCAACGATCCTCGCCTCCGGCAGCGCTTCTCTGATCTGAGCCAACAGGACGTGCAAGATCGCCTCGTCCCCCAGGTTGCGCTTCCCATAGCCGCCATGCAAGACGACCACAGGGCGCGCCCGTTTCCCCGGCAGCTTGTCTTGCCACTCCCGCCAATAAGCCGTCGTAACGGGCGGATCATATTCCTCCGGGAAGGGTAATGACCGAATTGGGATGTCTACCATTCTCTCTTTATTTCCGAATGCACCCGTGTGAGGCGATCCTATATCACCGCCGCCAACCGCGCAGGTAGATCGCCTGCTGCGGACAGGCCGAGACACAACGCAGGCAGCGCAGGTGCATACACCTGGCAGCCACGACCTTCTGAGCCTGCACATCAACCGCGTCCATCGGGCACACCTCCACGCAAACCCCACAGCGGTTGCAGAGCCGTTTCTCCAGATGAGGCCGCAGGCCCAGCCAGTAGTGTATCGCCGGGATGAGCGACCGCTTCGGGAAAACCCGTGCGTAGGGCAGATCAGCAACGTACATGGCGCGAAAAAAGAGCCGGTAGAGCCACTCTTTCAGGCTTCCGAGGTCTGCCAGACCTGGGAAGCCTGATCTTTCCAACTCTCTCCCCCCTATCACCTGGTACTCGCTCGTGCCCAGGCCGTGTCGTTCCGCCTCGCGGATGTGTGCGATCCGCTGTGGGTCTTCGCCCAGCAGATGGCAGCCGTAGTAGTCCATCGCCACCACATCCCGCCCGGCGGCGACTATGCCCAGCGGTTCCGTTTCGCCATAGACAGCGCGCGCCGTTACTGTCAGCGCGTCCAGGATCGTAAGCTCCGGCTGCACAATCCGTGCCAAAGCCGCCAAGCCTCGTTCCAGGCCAAATGCGTGTAATAGCCGGCGGCTGTCGCGGTTCAGAAAACCCATCAGGTTTTTGATCCCCAGCGTGACGCGCGTGAAACTGTGTCGCTTCAGCTTGGGCAGGTTGAGCACAGCGTCCGCCTCCAGCGCGCAGCGCGAGATTTCCAGCGCACCGTAAAGCTTCATCCCCGCCGGAACCTTTGCATAAGGCTCTTCGTCCAGGTTGAGCAGCGGCACCCCGGCTTCCTTAGCCCACTCTGAGACGCCCAGCAACCGGAAAGTGCCCGCGGTGTCGAACTCAAAGCCCGCCGATTCCGCGACCACTGGCCGCCCCCCAACCGCGCGAACCGCCTCCGCAACGGCGGCGACCATGCCAAGATCGGTCGCTGCCTGTGGAAAGGGAGCCACGAAATTCGGCTTGAGCAACACCGTGTCCCCAGGCCGCACTACCGTGTTCAGCCCACCCAGAAGGGCAAGAACCCGCTCGACTTTAGCCTGAGCCGTCGCCCCTGGCATTGTTTCTTCGTCGGCCTGTGCGATGAGGCCGGGAAGATCTCCGAGGTCTTGGGTGGCCCGCTTTTCATCGGCCATGCTCACAGATATCCTTCCGCCCGGAACCAGGCCACGGTTTGCCGAATCCCATCTTCGAGCGGGACGCCGGGCTGATAACCCAACTCGGCTTTGGCTTTGGCGATGTCGAAGACGCGGTCGGCCACTATAGAGGCGATGTTCTTGCGCGTGACCGGAGGCGTTGTGCCTGCGATCCTGGCAAGCAACTCGAAGCCGAAAGCGCCCGCCATCGCCAGCCTCAGCGGTATGTAGGGATAGGGGCGGCGCAGGTTCAACGACTTGAGCACCAAATCCCGCACCATGTCCATGGGGAACGAGCCTTCCGAGGCGATCAGGTATACCTCGCCGGGCCGGCCCCGCTCGCCAGCAAGGAGCGCAGCCTGCCCCACGTCCTGGGCATGCACCATCGGCATCAGGTTACGCCCCCGGCCCACGCAGGGGAAAAGCCCCCATGCCATTAGAC
>CAYPON010000375.1:0-3245 GCA_964412315.1 uncultured Anaerolineae bacterium
GATCGTGGGAGATAAAGAGATAGGTCAGTCCCATTTTGCGTTGCAGCGAGCGCAGCAGGTTGAGGATTTGCGCCTGGACCGAGACATCAAGTGCGGATACCGGCTCATCCGCTACAATAAACTGCGGGTTCAGCGCCAGTGCGCGCGCGACGCCGATGCGCTGCCGCTGCCCGCCGCTAAAGGCGTGTGGATAGCGCATGATATACTCCGGGCGCAGGCCCACCAGTAGCAACAGTTCCTCGACTCGCTCTTGCAGGGCCTTGCCGCTGAGCACCTTGTGGATGCGCAGCGGCTCGCCAACGATCTCCAGGATCGTTTTGCGGGCATTGAGCGAGTTATAAGGATCCTGAAAGATCAGTTGCATCTGCCGCCTGAATGGCATCAGCTCTTTTCGCCCCAGGTGTGAGATATCGGTCATCTCGGCCTCTGGCCCACCCAGCCGAAACAGGACTTTGCCGTCCGTCGGCAGGTAGAGGCGCACAATCACCCGTCCCACGGCTGTCTTGCCGCAGCCGCTTTCCCCGACGAGGCCCAGGACTTCGCCCCGCTTGATGGAAAAGCTTACTCCATCAACCGCCTTAACATACCCTGAAACCCTGGAGAACAGTCCTTTAGTGATAGGAAAGTACTTTTTCAGACCTCGGACTTCGATGAGCTTGTCTGCGGATGGCGATCCGCCAGCATTCATGGTGCCCGCGATATTTTCTTGCGTCATGTGCATCGAACTCCTCAAGCATAGAGGTGGCAGCGCACGCGGTGTCCAGGAGTCACGGTGACATAGGGCACCTCTACATCCTGGCTGCAGACGGCCTTGCGCGACCGGCAGCGCGGATGGAAGGGACATCCCTTGGGCAGCGCGTATGGATCGGGAACGGTTCCCCGCATCACCACTAGGGTCTCCTGCTCGACATTGATGCGCGGGATGGAGCGAAGCAGGGCGCGCGTATAGGGGTGTCGCGGATCGTAAAAGATGTCGTCCACCGAGGCGAATTCCACATCCTTGCCCATGTACATGACGAGGACATCTTTGGCCATTTCCGCGACCACCGCCAGGTTGTGTGTAATATACATAATCGCCGTGCCGTACATCTGTTGCAATTCCCGCATCAAATCCAGGATTTGCGCCTCTGTAGTGACATCTAGGGCGGTCGTCGGCTCATCGGCGATCAGCAGCGCAGGACGGCAGGCGAGAGCCAGGGCGATCATTGCCCGCTGGCACATGCCGCCGCTCAATTGATGTGGATAAGCGTCTATGCGCTCTTGCGGCTTGGGGATGTTGACGCGCTCTAGCATTTCAATAGCGGATTTACGCGCTTCCTGCTCACTCATCTTCAGATGCAGCCTCATCCCCTCCATGATTTGGATTCCTACGGTATGCACAGGGCTAAGAGAAGCGCGCGGCTCCTGGAAGATCATGGCGAACTCGCCGCCACGGATGGAGCGCATCTCCTCACTCATCGGAGCCAGTTGCAGGAGGTCTATCTCTTCCACAACCCTGCTGGCTTGTTGGGAGTCGCCCTCCCTCGCGCGGTGATAGAGCGCCTGCCCGCCCACAGTTCGTCCAGGGGGCCGGATCATGTTCATGATAGAACGCGCTGTGACACTCTTGCCACAGCCGCTCTCTCCCACAACTCCCAGGGTTTCCCCTTTGCGGATCGTAAGGTTCACGCTGTCAACGGCGCGCACGATGCCTTCTGTCAGGAAGAAATGGGTTTTCAGGTTTCTGACGTCAACCAGGGCATTGTTATCAGTTTCTTTATCGGTCATCGTCGTTACACTCGCTGACTATACGGATCAGCAGCATCTCTCAGGCCATCGCCGAAGAAATTGAAGCTCAGGACAGTGATGAGCACAAAGATCGCCGGCCAGAGAATCCAGGAATGTATCGCCACCTCCTGGATCTTCTGAGCGTCTTTCAGTAACACGCCCCAACTGATCGCTGGCGGGGTCAGGCCCAACCCCAAGAAGCTCAGGCCGGTCTCGCCCAGGATCATCCCTGGAATGGCGAGCGTCAGGTGCACGAGGATGTAGCTGATGAAGGAGGGAACGAGGTGCTCCCAGATGATGTGCCATTGGCTCGCGCCGGCCTGTGTCGCCGCCAGCACGTAATCCTCCTCGCGAAGGGAAAGGAACTTGCCGCGGATGACGCGGGCTAGCGTCGTCCAGCCCACGAAGGAGAGGATGATGGTGATGGCGAAATATATCCGCAACTGCGGCCAGTCCGGCGGAAGTGCAGCGGCCAGGCCCATCCAAAGGGGGATGGTGGGAATCGAGCGGATGAACTCGATCACCCGTTGCACGATATTGTCCACCGTTCCGCCGTACAAGCCGGAAATGCCGCCCAAGATCAGACCGATGATCAGGCTGAAAAAGACGCCCACCAGGCCGATGGAGAGCGAAATGCGGCTGCCATAGACGATGCGGGAAAAGAGATCGCGCCCCATCGCGTCCACGCCGAGGATCGCCAGAGGGCCTGCGGCCTCATCCATGCCGAAAAGGTGCAAATCCACCTTGAACAGGCCCCACAGCTTGTATGGATCGCCATGGTAGAAGAGCTTGACCGGATAACGCACACTGGTGTCCTCAACGTACTTGCGCTCAAAGGTCTTGGGGTCGGTCTTGCGCGTCATCCCGTAAACGAACGGGGTGTGCCGGTTCCCCTCCACATCGCGTATGCGCAGACGAGTGGGTGGGGTATAGACGAATCCTTGAAAGCGGTGATGGGGATCGTATGGCGCGATGAACTCACAAAAGATCGCCATCAGATACATTACCACCAGCACAAAGAAGCCGATGACCGCCAGACGATTTTTGCGAAAGCGGAGGAAAACCAGTTGACGATGCGAGAGGAGCTTTATACTCCCTTGAGGTTGCTCTTCGATGACATCGGCGCCGATTTCTGCCGCCTCCCGGTCCAGCGCATCCGGGGCAATCTGGCTCAGTTCCTTCTCCGACATGCTACTGAATCCCTCCGAATCTGATGCGCGGGTCTATCCAGGCCAACAGAATGTCCGAAAGTAGTGTGCCGATCACGGTCAACGTGCTCAAAATCATGATAAAGCTGGCCGCCAGGAACATGTCCTGCGTGATCAAGGCTCTATACAGCAGCGGGCCACAGGTAGGCAGGCCTAGTACCAGTGAGACCAGCGTCTCTCCGGAAACAATGGCCGGCAACTGCCAGCCGATGGTGCTGAGGATCGGGTTCAGGGCCACGCGCACCGGGTACCTGAGCACCGCCTTCATCT
>CAYPON010000376.1:0-3216 GCA_964412315.1 uncultured Anaerolineae bacterium
TCGGCGATGGGCTGCGGGATCTGCTTGATCCGCGGCTACGGTAGGAGCGATGGCCGGAGATCAGATGACCCCCATCTCCTTGCCCACTTGTGCGAAAACCTCCAGCACCCGATCCATCTGGTCGTCGGTGTGGGTGGCCATGTAGCTGGTGCGCAGGAGGGCCTGGCCTTCTGGCACGGCGGGCGGCAAGGCGACGTTGGTGTAGACGCCCGCTTCCATTAGCGCCTTCCACATCAGGATAGTCCTCATCTGATCGCCGATGATAATAGGGATGATCGGCGTCTGGCTCTCGCCGATGTTGAAACCGAGCGCCCGATAGCCCTGCCGCATCCTCTCTCCGATGTCATTCACTCGCTGCACCCGCGCCGGCTCGTTGCGCATGATGTGCAAGGCGGCGAGGACGGCAGCCACATTGGGCGCAGGGAGGCTGGCGCTGAAAATCAAGGAGCGGCCGAAATGCTGAATCCAATGGATGACCGGCTCGCTGCCAGCGATAAAGCCGCCGATGGAGGCGAAGGACTTGCTGAAGGTGCCCATGATGAGGTCAATATCCTCGGTCACGCCAAAGTGCGCTGCCGTGCCCCGTCCACCGCCGAGGACGCCCAGGGAATGGGCATCATCTACCATCAGGCGCGCGCCGTGCTTCTTGCAGATGGGGATGATCTCCGACAAGGGGGCAATATCACCGCCCATGCTGAAAACTCCATCCACCACTACCAACTTGCTAGCATCGGCGGGGCAACCAGCCAGGACATGCTCCAAGTCGGCCATGTCGTTGTGGCGGAAGCGCTTCATCTGGCCCAGGGCCATGCGGCAGCCATCCACGATGCTGGCATGGTCCTCCTTGTCAATGATGACCAGATCGCCCCGACCGACGAGCGCTGAGATGGTGCCCAAGTTGGTCTGGTAGCCGGTGCTGAAGACCAGGGCCTTCTCCTTACCGACGTACTCGGCCAGTTGCTCCTCCAGTTGGCGGTGCAGCACGAGCGTGCCATTGAGGAAGCGAGAACCTGTACAGCTTGTGCCGTATTGCTCAATGGCCTCAATGGCCGCCTGGCGAACCTGGGGATGGACGGTCAATCCCAAATAATTATTGGAACCGATCATGATCAACCGTTTCCCCTCGATCGTCACCTCGGTTCCTTCGGTTTGATCCAGAGCGATAAAGTAAGGATAGAAGCCCATCTGTTGCGCGGTGCGGGGATTGGTCGCATACCCCATCGCCTGAGCCATGGCGGGGTCGGAGAAGAACCCTACACACTTGCTGAACAGGTCCATCGTAACGCCTCCTCAAAATAGGTTAATGCTTAGGCAACAATGATAATCCTGTTTTCGATTTCGGGCAACATCGGCTAGATGAAGGCGACAGATCCATCCTCGCGGTAGCTGAATCCCCGGCTCCAGGCCTTGTAGGGGTACTGTGCCAGGGCCTCTTCGTTTAGTTCCACCCCCCAGCCGGGCCTGTCGGGGACGGGGATGTAGCCATCCTTGACTATCAGAGGCTCCACCAGCAGGTCGCGGCGCGGTGGCTTGTCGTCGGGGTGATACTCCAGGATCAGGAAGTTCGGGATGCACGTTGCCAGGTGCACGTTGACCACCGTGGCCAGCGGTCCCATGGGGTTGTGGGGTGCGACGGTCACGTAGAAAGCCTCGGCCATAGCTGCGATCTTTTTCAGTTCGAGCAGGCCACCGGCGATGCAGATATCCGGCTGGATAATGTCCGCGGCGTGCGCTACCAGCAGATCGCGGAACTCGTACTTGGTATAGAGGTCTTCGCCCGTGGCCAGCGGGATCTCGATCTTGTCCGCAACGCGGGCCATGGCCTCGATGTTCTCCGGGCGGATCGGCTCCTCGAAGAAGAAGGGATGGTAAGGCTTGAGCACCTCGGCCATTTGCAGGGCGCGGTACGGCTCAAAGATCTTGGCATGGGCATCCACGCCGATATCTACGTCCTCTCCCACCGCCTGGCGCAGCGCCTTCATCTTGGCCTCGGTGTAGCGCAGCACCTGGCTATAGGGCATGGCCGCGCTCCCTTGCGGATGCGGGCCGATCTTGAGTGCCGTATAGCCGTAGGTCTCGATCAAGGCCAAGGCGCGTTCGGCGGTCTCTTGCGGGGTGTTGCCACCAGGGTTTTGATAGACACGCACTTTGTCGCGGGTCTTGCCGCCCAGCATCTTGTACACCGGCAGCCCCGCCGCCTTTCCGGCGATATCCCACAGGGCATGTTCGATCCCGCTGATGGCCGAGTTGATCACCGAGCCGCCGGGAAAACGGGAAAAGTTGTACATTTTGGCCCAAAGATGCTCAATGTTCGTAGGATTTTCGCCGACCAGCCACCCCTTGAAGTAATCAATGACCTCTTTGGTCGCCAGGTCCGGCCCCACGGAGTAGGCCTCGCCAATGCCATGAATTCCCTCGTCGGTCAGCACCTTGACGAAGACGAAATTGCGCCCTACATGGGCGAAGAAAGTCTTGATGTCAGCAATCTTCATCTTCAGGTCTCACACTCCCTTTTGGTCATAGAACACCTTGCCTTCTCGCAGAGCTTCTCGGTAGATGTAGAAAGGGCTTTCCCCGTGCCGTTCTAGGGTACTGGCGCTGACGACAATCAGATCCACTGCCACGCCGATCTTCTTTTCCAGAAACGCACGGTAAACGCGGCGGGAGACCTCTCGCTCGTTCCGGACTTGGCGCACCACTACTAAAAAGTCGTAATCGCTTTCTGCGCCGGCAGTTCCTTTTGCTCTGGATCCGAAAAGGATGACCCGCTCCGGGCGAGCCTCTTGGACAATGATCTCCACGATCCTCTGCAAAAGTTGAGGTTGTTCCTTGATACTCATCTTTCGACTCCTTATACTACAGCCGCCCCCCCTCTCCCTCTGGGAAATGGACAGGGCGGACTCAACGCCACGGCTCGACGACAACTTTCATCACCTTGTCAGATTTGGTGTCCATTAGCTGGAGGCCGTGCTCCAGTTGCGCGAGCGGCAGGCGATGGCTGATCAGACGCTTGAGGGGTAGTTTCCCCGCCAGGATGAGAGCAAAGATCGGCCCGTAGCCTTCCGGCATGGATTGCGAGCCGAGCACCATCTTTTCGTTGAACTTGAAATCAATAATTGGCAGGGTCGCACAGTCATGGGCGAAGGAACCGACCACCGCCACCAGCCCGCCGCGCTTCACGGACTTGATCGCCTCCGGCAGCGTCTCGTCCTGATC
>CAYPON010000377.1:0-3184 GCA_964412315.1 uncultured Anaerolineae bacterium
CTGCCCTATAATGGCCATTTCCCTGTCGGTTATCCCACCGTAGTGCCGATTATCCACGTCATGAATGACTACGCCAACCCGGATTGGTCGGCTGTTGACCCCAGTTATGGCCCACTGGGAGCCTGGGCGGCCTGGAGTTGGTATCGCGTGCATCCAGGCCCGGGCCAGTTTAACTGGCAATACATTGACGACTATCTGGCGCAGGCTGCTCGTTACCGCGTCACGCTGCGTGATGGCACGGTCATCAGCAAGCCGGTGGCGATCAGCATTCAGGTCTATCCCGGCCCAGGGGCCGACAACACCCCGGAGTGGGTTTACCGCAACATTCCTGGCTCGCCGACTTTCGATGGGCGGCTGGTGGGGCAGATCATTGACCCGGATGGAGATGGCCCCTGTCCGCCGCTGGGCGCGCCCGCCTGGGGGAACCCTATCTGGCAGAACTATTTCGCCGAGATGGTGCAGGCTCTCGGCCAGAGGTACAATGATGACCCGCGCGTGAACTCCGTCTGGATCGCCACAGGGCTATACGGCGAAACGGTCATCGAGAAGAATCTCTACACAGGCTGCCCTCCCTATCGCTTCGGCGGGGTGGAGTTCGGGCAGTGGGTGCTGAACAGGGTTTTGCCCAAGTACCGAGAGGCTTTCCCCGATAAGCCTGTCTACATCATCAATACTGGTGGTGGCTGCCTGCGACGCGATAGTTCGGCCATCTCCGCCCAGTTTCCTGTGCGCATCGGCCTCAAGCACAACTCTTTGGTCTACGACATGCGCGGCGAGTACGATGTAATGGGCTGCGGCAAGATGGAAACGATGGATCCCTATACTCTGACCACCCCGATCGCCTTTGAACACGCTTTCGGCGCCAACCCCTGGCAAACCTACTGGTCAACGTTGAATGGCCTGGCCCATCATGCCGACCTCTTCGATTTCCCCTACAGTCCAACTGAATGGGACATCCTGGATGTTTTGGCTCGTTTAAGGGGTTTGCTGCATGGCTATGACCAATGGGAGTTCATAGACCGTTACCTGGGCCGCACCCTGGGCAATTCTCCCGGCGTCTGGGTCGTCTTTCGCGACACGCAGTGGCCCCGCAATTATGGCCTCTGGTCTGGGGGACAGTGCATTTCCTACCAGCGGTGGGACTGGGGCGAGGAGGGCCAAGATTGGTCGTTCTGGTTGTATCGCAAGGGCGTTCCCGGTGGGCAGGCTCTGCCTTTGGCGCAAGTGCCGCCGAATCGCGATCCGAACGAATGCGATCCGCTATACCCCAATATCTACACGCGCTATCAGGAACTGCCGCCGGCCTTGCGCTCCAACCCGTCCCAGGAGACCATTTGGTGGAACCCTGACCTCACCATCAAGCCGGAGATAATGGCCAAAATCTATGGCTATTATTCCTCTCGGCGCACTAACGAGCCATCTGATCCCTATATCTTTTTGGATGTAGATGATCGTTGGGCCTATTGGCGCAATCTCCCCATTTCCGAGCCGGACGGGACAGCGGTCTATACGGTGACGGTGATCTATCTGGACATGGGCCTTGATACATGGAAACTTGCTTACACCAATTACTATAGCGAGCCACGCACCAGGGTCGTGCGCAAGACGAACAGTCAGCAATGGAAAGCTCAGGTGTGGCGGCTTTCCGACATGTATTTGAACAATGCCTTGACGAACGCGGCGGACATCTATCTGGATTCCAACGGTGATGGTAACGATTACTTCCATATGTTCTTGCTGGAGGCCAAGGGAAAGGCCCAGCCGGCCCCGACACCAGAGCCAACAGTGCCCCCGGGCCTTCCCGAGGAGAGGGTGAGAGACTTGCAGGAAAGGACCAGGACGCTACAGGAACGATTGCAGCGCATCCTATCCGTCTTTGAAAGGTTCAGAGGATTATAGAGGAGGCATTGTGAAAAGGCGCGCTCTCTTCTTGATCGGCATATTCATGCTTGGTATGCTTATCTTGCTATCTTGCACGGAAAATACGCCGGAACGATTCTCCCAAACAGGCACATCCCCCTCGCTGCAACCCACCCTGGCCTCGAAGGGAGTGGAGGCTGCTGAGCGTCGCAGCTTTTCCTCCTTCCAGATTTTCTCGCCCCCGGCCCTGGATGGCGACCTGGGCGATTGGAGCACGGAAGGCATTCTCCCCGTTGATGTCACCACATCGGCCTTCGTGGCCGGTGCAGTGGACAATGCCAATGACCTGAGTGCCCAGGTGCGCAGCCGGTGGGATAACGATTACCTCTACTTCGGCCTCCGCGTATGGGATGAGCGGCTGATAGCCGATAGCGGTACGCAGGTCTGGCACGATGATGGCATCGAGATCGGCCTTGATGGAGCCGCTGATCAAAACGCTTATGGCGCGGATGACCATCAGTACACCGTGCGCATAGATGGATATGTGACCGACCGGGGTGTTACGTCGCCATCGGCGATTGGAGACCTGGTGGTGCGCGTCAGGACGCACAGCAACGGCTATTCTATTGAGATGAGGATACCCCTCTCCAGGCTAGGGACGGCGGGAGCATACCTTGGCCGGCAGATGGGTTTCACCATCGGCATTCACGATGACGATGATGGTGGCCGCTACGATGCCTACCTGATCTGGGAGGGGAACAACACGTATAATGGTGCAGCGGGATTCGGCGTCCTCTATTTCATCTCCACGGCGCCAACCCCGACGCACACGCCAACGGCCACGGAGACGCCAACCATCACCGGCACTCCGCCGACGCCGACGCTCACCGGCACGCCTACCCGTACCCGCCCCCCTACGGCTACGGGCACCTTTACACTCACACCGACTTCCACTCCCTATGTCGTTGCCTTGAATCCGGTGGAAGATACCTTTATCACCGCCTGGGATTACGCGGGGAACTATTCCGCCAGTTTTACCGCGCGCATTCGCCCAGGAGAAATGTCCATCTTGATGCAGTTCGATCTTTCTGCCATTCCAAGCACGGCTACGATATTGGATGCAATCCTCCGCCTCTACGTCATCCAGGCTGGAGCTTACGAGTTGCCCGTCAATTGCCATCGCCTCTTGCGCCCCTGGGTTTTCAGCGAGGTGACCTGGCAAAAAGCGCGCGCGACTGATTACTGGGGGATAGCGGGTTGCCGGCAGCCAGGGGTGGACCATGGGGAGCCGGCAGAGGCAAGCTTTGTCCTGCGTGCCCAGAAC
>CAYPON010000378.1:0-3142 GCA_964412315.1 uncultured Anaerolineae bacterium
CCCCCTGGCAGAGCCGGCCTTTGGCGCCCGGATAAGCCTCCTCCAGGGCAGCGATCACCTCTCCCAACGTCTTGCCCGGCGCGGTGACCTTTTCCCGTCCGCCGGTGAGATCGCGCATGAGCGCGGGAATCCAGACTGTAGCCATTAGTATGAAATAACCTTCCTGGCGACCCTCCCGCAGGTTCCAAACCTGCGGGAGGGTTTGCACAACTAGATGACTCCCATTTCCTCCAGGATACGCGCTGGGGTCATCGGCAGCTCGTCCATTCGCTGGCCGATGGCCCTGTAGATAGCGTTGGCGATGGCCGCGGGCGGCGGCACGATGGGTGTCTCTCCCACGCCGCGCACGCCGAAGGGATGCTTGGGATAGGGCACCTCCACGATCACCGTCTCGATGGGTGGCACGTCGAGCACAGTGGGCATCTTGTAATCCAACAGGCCGGGGTTGAGCATCTTGCCCTCGGCGTTATATACACAGCCCTCGTACAACGCCCAGCCGATGCCCTGCGCCGCGCCACCCTTCATCTGCCCCTCGACCAGGCCGGGATGGATCGCCCGGCCCACATCCTGCACCGCCGTGTAACGGAGCACCGTCACCTTGCCCGTTTCGGGGTCAACTTCCACATCGGCGATGTGCACGCCGACGCCAGCACCCCACTCTTCCACATTGACATTGCCCACGCCGGTGAGCGGGCCGCCCGTCTCGCCTAACATCTCGGCCAACTCGCTGAAGGTCAAGCGTTTGCTCGCATCCTGGCTGGTAGAAAACGTCCCCTTATGGAACGAGACCGTCCTCGGAGGCACCCCCCACACCTTCGCCGCACGCTGGCACATCTGCGCGATGACATCCTGCGCCGCCTTGACGGCAGCGACGCCGGTGGCGACCGTCGTGCGGCTGCCTCCAGTCCCATCGGCATAGCCGATGGAGTCGGTATCGGCCACGCCTGGTATGATCTGTTGCAAGGAAAGGCCGAGCACCTCCGCCGCCTGCATGGCCAGGCTCGTGCGCGTCCCGGTGATATCCACCGACCCCGTGATCAGGCTCACGGTGCCATCATAGTTGACACTGATGGCGCAGGACGATTGCGCACCCCAGTTCCCCCAATACCCCAGGGCCACGCCTCGACCTCGGTGAGGGCCACCGAGCGGCGCACTGTAGTGGGGGTGCTCCCGCGCGGCCTTGAGCACCTCATAGGCACCGATGGAGCCATGGGCCGTGCCATTGACCCGTATCGTGCCCTCCCTGGCGACGTTGCGCAGGCGGAACTCTAGCGGATCCATGCCGATCTTTTCCGCCAACTCGTCAACCACCTGCTCGCCAGCAAAGGCCGCTGGGGTTGAGCCAGGCGCGCGATAGGCGCCGGTCTTGGGCTTGTTGAGCACCACGTCATAGCCGTCAATCTGGGCGTGGGGGATGTCGTAGCCGGCAAACATAGTGCTGGCCCCTGAACCAACGGGCGATCCCGGATAAGCCCCGGCCTCGTAATATAGCTCCGCCTTCGCTGCCGTGATGCGCCCTGCGCGCGTCGCGCCCATCTTGACGCGGATCACCGTGCCGGAGGTTGGCCCTGTCGCCATGAGCACCTCCGCTCTGCTCATCACCATCTTGACCGGGTGGCCAGCCTTGCGCGACAGGAGCGCGGCCAGAGTCTCCACATAAGAAGTGTGCTTGCCTCCGAATCCGCCGCCGACCTCGGTGGGGATAATGCGAATCTTGGACATGGGATGATCCAATAGCTCGGCCAATTGATCGCGTATGCCGAACGTGCCTTGTGTGGTGCAGTAGACAGTCAGCCGGCCATCGGGGCCCCAGAAAGCGGTCGCCGCGTGCGGCTCGATGTAGCCCTGGTGCACGGTCGCGGTGCGGAACTCCCGCTCCACAATGATATCTGAGCGGGCAAACCCTTTCTCCGGCTCGCCTTTCGCCTGTCGAAAGTGGCGAGCCACGTTGCTCGGTCTGCTGCTCGTCCCGGCCAGGGAGCGGGTGAACAGAGTCTCGTGCAGCAGCGGCGCATCGTCCTCCATAGCCTCCAGAACGTCCGTCACCGCGGGCAGCACCTCGTATTCGACCTGGATGAGCTGAAGCGCCTCCTCGGCGATATGCGGCGTGCTGGCGGCGACGGCGGCGACGGGATGGCCTGCATAGAGCACCTTGTCGCTGGCCAGGGTATTGTCGCAAAGGTATTTGAAATTCACCGCGCTTTCGCCCAGCGTGGCGATGCGATCCCCGGCCCGCGGCAGGTCTTTGGCCGTCGCCACGCTGTAAACCCCCGGCATCGCCTCGGCGCGGCGCGTATCAATAGAGCGAATGCGGGCATGGGCATGGGGACTGCGCAGCACCTTGCCATAGGCCAGTCCGGGCAGGCTGGTATCGGGGCCAAAGATGGCGCGACCAGTCACTTTGTCCGCAGCGTCGTAGCGCGGGGGACGGGTGCCGATGACCTGGAAGCCTTCCTTTGAAGCAGGGGCTGGGGCCCTCATGCCCTTCCCGCCCTCCTGGCCTGCCATCCGTTGGGCAGCGGAGCGTATGGCGTGCACGATCCGGTCGTAGCCGGTGCAGCGGCAGAGGTTTCCGGCCATCCAGTGGCGGATGTGCTCTTCGGAGGGGTTCGCTTCCCGGTCGAGCAACGCCTTGGCCGCCATCAGCAAGCCGGGAGTGCAATAGCCACACTGTAAGGCGTCCTCTTCGACGAATGCCCGCTGGAGCGGATGCAGGCCGCGCCAGTTGGCCAGCCCCTCCACGGTGGTCACTTCCCGGCCATCAACCTCCACGCCGAGCACAAGACAGGAGTTCACCAGCCGTCCATCGAGCAGGACGCTGCACGCGCCGCAATTGCCGTCGTTGCAGCCATCCTTCGTGCCGGTGAGTCCCAGGATGTCGCGCAGGCATTCTAGCAAGCTCTGCTGCGGCTCGCAGAGGAATTCAACTTGTTCGCCATTGATTTTGGCAGAGACGTGGATCTTGCTAGTCATAGCTCGTTCCTCCAAGACTTCGGAAGTCTCCCTTCGCCCGTTGCACCGCTTCCCGCAGGGCACGCTTCACCAGGACGCCCACCAGATGGCGACGCTGCACCATTGTGCCACGCACATCGCTGATGGGCCGCGTCGCTTCCTGGGCGAGCCTTGCCGCCCCAGCGAAGGC
>CAYPON010000379.1:0-969 GCA_964412315.1 uncultured Anaerolineae bacterium
AACAACTGGGGGGTGTCCCTCTGACCTATGGGCCAGTTATTCAGTGGCTGAGAGAGTTTATTGCCGAGAATCTGGCTGCCTTGTACAACACAGAAAAGAATAAACAAGGATAGGCAGGATATACAGGATATTATCATCCTGTATATCTTGTACCTCCCTGTTAAATAGGAGATTGGTATGCCAAAGATAAAATCCATAGAGGACCTGTACAAGGTCCGCGAACAGGCAGAGCAAAGCATTAAAGCGCGGGAGAAAGCTGGCACGCAGATTATCGTTGGCATGGGAACCTGCGGTATCGCGGCAGGCGCGGGAGAAACGTTGCACGCCATTATGGCCGAGTTGGCGAACCGCAACCTGGAAGCCAACGTAACCGGCGTAGGCTGCATCGGCATGTGCGTCCAAGAGCCTCTGGTGGACATTGTGCAGCCGGGCAGCGCCCGTATCACTTATGGCCACATCACCGCTGATAGGATTCCGAGGCTCATCGAGGAACACCTGGTCAAAGGAAATGTGGTTCACGAGTGGGCAGTCGGGGAAATAGCTGGGAACCAAGTGCGGCGTTTGCTACGCAACTGCGGTTTCATCAACCCGGAGAGCATGGACGAATATATCGCCCGCGACGGATATGTTGCCTTGGGCAAGGTGCTGACCGAAATGACGCCGGACCAGGTCATAGATGTGGTCAAACAATCCGGGTTGCGTGGCCGAGGTGGCGCGGGCTTTCCGACAGGCATGAAGTGGGAATTCACGCGCAAAGCCAGAGGCTCGCCCAAATATATCGTCTGCAATGCCGATGAAGGGGATCCTGGCGCGTTTATGGATCGTAGCCTCATCGAAGGCGATCCCCATCAGTTAATTGAGGGCCTGTTGATCGCCGGATACGCCATCGGAGCTAACAAAGGCTACATTTACTGCCGCGCCGAGTATCCCCTCGCCATTCGTCGCCTCAAGATCGCCATCGCCCAGGCC
>CAYPON010000379.1:979-2211 GCA_964412315.1 uncultured Anaerolineae bacterium
GAGTATGGTCTGATGGGCGATAACATCATGGGCACGGACTACAGTATGGATATCGTGATCAAGGAAGGAGCAGGAGCTTTCGTTTGCGGCGAAGAGACGGCGCTGCTCGCCTCCGTCGAGGGGCGGCGCGGAGAACCACGGCCTCGCCCGCCTTATCCTGCGGTGTCGGGCCTTTACAGCAAGCCGACCAACATCAATAATGTCAAAAGCTATTCCAGCATCCCCATAATCATCCGCAACGGGCCGGAATGGTTCGCTTCAGTGGGCACGGCGCGCAGCAAAGGGACGCAGATCTTCGCCCTCACCGGCAAGATCAACAACACCGGCTTGATCGAAGTGCCGATGGGCATCACCCTCGGTGAGATCATTTTTGATATCGGCGGCGGTGTCTCCAAAGGAAGGAACTTCAAAGCTGTGCAAACAGGTGGTCCTCTGGGCGGCTGTTTGCCCGCCAGTCAGTTAAACACGCCGATTGACTACGACTCGCTCACCGAAGCAGGCGCGACGATGGGTTCCGGCGGCATGATCATCGTGGATGACACCACCTGCATGGTCGAGTTCTCCAAGTTCTTTCTGACATTCGCCGTGGCCGAGTCTTGCGGAAAGTGTGTGCCCTGTCGCATTGGCGGCACACGGATGCTTGAGATCCTCAGCCGTATCACGACGGGAAATGGCACGCTCGAAGACCTCGACATCTTGCGAAATATGGCCAATAACATGAAGGAAGGCTCCCTCTGCGCCCTGGGACAACTGACGCCCAGCCCCGCTATGGCCGCCTTGCGCTACTTCGAAGATGAATTCGTGGCGCACATTGTGGACAAGCGCTGCCCGGCAGGCATTTGCGAGGAGTTGGTGCCTGCCCCCTGCCGGAATGCCTGCCCTGCCGAAGTGAATGTGCCGGTCTATATCCGGCTGATCCAGGAAGGCAAGCTGGCAGAAGCCGTAGCCGTACATCGGCAGGCCAATCCTTTCGTCTCCGTTTGCGGTCGAGCCTGTCTGGCCTTCTGCGAGAAACGCTGCCGACGTGGTGAGCTAGACGAGTCGGTCGCTATCCGTCAGTTGAAACGCTATATGATTGACAATCTGGTGGACAAAGCCTGGAAGCCGACGCCCGCACCACGGCAGAACAAGAAAGTGGCTGTCATCGGTGGTGGCCCAGCCGGTCTTACCGTCGCTCTACGGCTCGGCCTGATGGGTTATGCGGTGACCATCTTTGAGGCGCTGCCTGTGCT
>CAYPON010000379.1:2221-2808 GCA_964412315.1 uncultured Anaerolineae bacterium
TCCCCGATTGTCGTCTGCCGCGCGAGACGTTGAATGCCGAGATCAAAACCATCTTGGAGGCAGGAGACATCCAGGTTCGCACCAATACCCGTATTGGGCAAGACATCACCATGAAGGAGTTGCGCGAGCAATTCGACGCCATTTATATCGCTGTCGGTGCTCACAAAAGCCTGAAGCTGGGCATCGAGGGCGAGGATTTGCAGGGTGTTGTCCACGGCATAGACTTTCTGCGGGATGTCAACCTCGGCAAGGATGTGAGCTATATTAAAGGCAAAAGGGTTGCCGCCGTCGGCGGTGGCAACGTGGCTATAGACGTGGCACGCACAGCTCTCCGCCTGGGCGCGTCCGAAGTGCACATTGTCTACCGTCGTCGCCGCGAGGATATGCCTGCTAACGAAGAGGAGATCGAGCAGGCGGAGGAAGAGGGCGTCAAGATGCACTATCTCCTGACCCCGATTTCCATCCTCGGTCAGGATGGGCATGTCGCTGCCCTCCGTTGCCAGCACATGAAGCTGGAGCAAGAGTCGCCGGACGGCGGCAAACACCCCGTCTTTGACAGCAGCGGTCGCAAGCGGCCATTCCCCATC
>CAYPON010000379.1:2818-3127 GCA_964412315.1 uncultured Anaerolineae bacterium
GGATATGGTTATCCCCGCCATCGGGCAGACCAGCGATCTTTCCTGTCTGGGCGACGCCTGCAACGTCCAGGTCACTCGTCAGGGCACAGTGGCCGCGGATTCGCGCACCTTTATGACGAATGAGCCGGGGATTTTCGCTGGCGGCGATGCCGTCCTCGGACCGGCCAGCATCATCGAAGCTGTGGCTACGGCGAATAAGGCGGCCAAAGCGATTGACCGCTATCTGCGCGGCGAGCCTCTCCAGGAGCCAGCCACAGTGATGGATCGCCCCGAAGGCCAGGAGAAACCGGAGATGACCGCAGAAGATGG
>CAYPON010000380.1:0-1079 GCA_964412315.1 uncultured Anaerolineae bacterium
CCATATTATAATGTTCGCTGCCGACACGCCCGATCCAGCGGGGCAGGGAAGTTGCATCGGCGGGAGGCAGAAGCATAAGCAGCGCTCCCAGATGAGCATCTATGACACCTAGACAACCTTGTGCAGAGAGGCCGCCTGCCTCTGGTCTCCAGACCACGGCGCGGGGGATATAGAGTAGCTCCGCACGGGCGATGGGGCTGAATCCGCTTTCATAACCATCCGCAGCGACGGCGGTGACAGCGAAACGCGCTGTGCAGGTGAGATAGGTGGTGAAAGTCGTCGCTGTGATCCCGGAGGCCACTTGTTGGAAGGGATAGTAGGTGGGGTAGACGCCGCGGTAGAGGTTGTAGCCGGCTGCGCCCTCCACCCGCTCCCACTCCAGGCGCGCCAGCGGCCCCGCTGTGCGCACGGTCAAGGTGGGCGAGGAGAGAGGCCGTGTTCCCTCCGGTGGTATTACTGGAAAGTGGGTGGCGAGAGTGACCGTGACGACTCGTTGTCCTCGCCAGGCAGCCTTGTTCATCTCGGTGAGCGGCAGCCAGGAAAAGAACTCTTGATCCTGCCATAGGGCGTGCAGCAGCATTTGGGCGTTCAGGCCGACAACGTTGATATGACCATAGGGGTTTGGTCGCAAAGTGTGGCCGGTGGCGGTGGTGATCGTCGGGCTGACCGGGCGATTCGGCAAAAGGAAGACGCCTCTGCTATCTGTCTCGCCTGCCAGCACTGGATGGGTGTTGAGGTAGGTCCACTCCGTCTGGTACGCTTCTACTCTCGCTCCTGCCACTCCCTGGCCCCCTCGGTTGAGGACGCGCACCCGAATTTGCTCGGGCAGGTCATAGAGGTATTCTCCGAAATAGCCGCGCCGGTAGCCGCTATTGGTGCACAGTCCCATCGCCGTATGTTGGCTGTAATGAGTCCGGTCGTAGGGGCCAACATCGTCACCGCCCATCAAGCCGGGTCGCGGGAAGGTAAAGCCGAAAAGGAGCGGGATGCCCTCGCGGTCGCGCACGTGATTGCCCGCGCTGGGCGATACATTGAGCCAGTAGAGGTCAATGACGCCCAGTTGATGCGTTAGCTCATGG
>CAYPON010000380.1:1089-3116 GCA_964412315.1 uncultured Anaerolineae bacterium
GGTTCCACTCGATGCCGGCGGCGAACTGCCGGGCATATTCTCGCGCCGAGTTCCAGGCCTCATCCTGCGGCGTGTGATGATCATCTTGTTCAGGGCGGAATATCCAGCGTCCGTCGAAGGCCGGATCGCTTTCGGCGATCTCGGCGCCAAGACTATCGGTGATGATAATAGTATCAATGCGCACACGGTCAGGTACGCCAGAGGGCAGGTCGGGATAGATGGCTCCAGCCAACCGCTGGTTCATCCGGGCTATCTGAGCCTGCAACCAGTCAATGAAGGAATAGGATCCGACCAGGTTCCGATAGAGGGCGAAAGCGCGGATGAAGAGAGGGTGGACATAGATTTGCAGATAGTGCGCGTCGGTGCGATGGGCGAGGTGATTATTGGCCGTGGTTACCTCCGCGCCGCTGTTCCCCAGGTGGAGGGTGATGGTGTGCGGGCCAGTTTGCCAGGCCCAGCGACTGCTCAGGTGAAGTAGTTCTTTGGGAGCCAATGCTGGCAGGATGCCACCACCGTACAGGAGGCCATCCACTGTCCAGGTGTAGAATGTGGACGTAGTTGTGATCTCTCCCTGGTTAGCGACGACTGCTGTTAGGGTGACCGGCTCGCCGGGGTCGGGGAAACGCTTTTGGTTTTCGGTGCCGGGCAGGAGCCGTGGCACGCCACTGCTGTATTCCAAGCAGTAGCGCAGATAGCGCGGTTGGCGGCTGATGAAGAGAACACTTAGATCGGCAGGCGAAGGCATGGAGAGAGAGCGTCCCTCTGCCGCTAGCGGCAAGGGATAATCACCGTCGTGCCCAAGCGGTATCCTGTCTGCCGTGGGCTTGAGAAGGCGGGGGCGAGGCAGCGGTTCTGGCCCGGCGTGGGCCATGTCTGGCTCAGACAGCACCATCAGGCTGCCGATGAGTACACCCCAGAGAAACAGGGCTGTCAGCAAGCAGCGGAAAGTCCGCGATTTGAGCCAGGCCAGAATAGGGGCTTTCACCCCCTGCTCCTTTCGGCAGCGCTGACTTATTGCAGTGTGAAACTCACGCTGACTCTGGCCCTGACGGTGATCTGGCCGGGAGCGAGGGTGCCTTCAACGGGGGCAGAGCCTTCGCCGACGTTTTGAATCACGTTTTGTGCCATCGCTCCACCCCAACGTGCACCCCACCAGACTCCATAGCTCGACCACCAGTCGGATTGCTCCTCTTGGATCTTGTGCGGCTGGCCCACTTTCTGCCCCAACTCCGCAGCCAGAGCGATGGCCTTTTCTTGCGCCGCTTTGACAGCCAAGGCGCGCGCCTCATCGCGGTGTTTGCGCAGCTCGGTGGTGCGAAATTCGATGCCATGCACATAGTTGGCGCCGCCTTCGAGCACGCTACTGAGGAGCGTCTCGAACTTGCTGATATCCTTGAGGGTGACAACCACGGTCTTGCGCACGAAATAGCCGATGAAATCCCGCTTCTCGTAACTGTCGCGGTAGCGAGGCTCAATGCTGATATGCTCGGTCTGGATATGCCTGGATTCAACCCCCAGGCCTTGCACTAGGGCCAGTACGGTCTTGAGCCTTTCATCGTTCTGGGATTTCGCCGTGCCCAAATCTTTGTCCCAGGTTTCGATGCCGAGGGCGAGGATCACTTCGTCGGGAACGACCCGCACCTCGGCATCCCCCGTGACGGTGATGAGGCGGGGGTCCTTTGACTCCGAGGAAACAATCCGCTCCTCACCACCTTCTGTCGCGGTGACAGGACGGAGTTCTTTCGGCTCCAAGGAACCTCTGGTGCAGGCAGTCAAGAAGAGGGATAAAAGGATCGCAAGTAGGAGCATGGATTTTGTTCTCATTCCTTACACCTCCTATTAAGGCAAGTCCATTGCAGGTTGAGGCTGAGTGCCATTCTCCCGGATAGGGAGCGCTTCATTGAAGCCATAAGTTTCATTGCCCTCATTAGTGCTCAGTAGCACATCCTATCGCAGTGACCATTACCTCAGTTTGGTAGCACCCCACTAAAGCGTGGTGGGTGTTGGATTTGAACGAAAGAGGGTTC
>CAYPON010000381.1:0-3102 GCA_964412315.1 uncultured Anaerolineae bacterium
CCATGTGCCAGGCCGGCAATGCACCTCCCTGCCGCGCGATCGCGGCGTTGATAGCGGGGACTTTGACCTCGGCTTCCTCCACCCGATTCTCGCCGAAAGTGCGCAGCCCGAGGCGGTAGGCAGCGAGCACGCGAGTTGGCTCCACCGTCTTGGTTATGGCCACCAACTGGATGGCTGAAGGGTCACGCCCGACGCGACTGGCCGCCGCCACGATGCGCTTTTGCACGCTTTGCATATTATGCGCCAGGGCCTCCGTAATCTGCTCCTCGTTCATCGCTTCATCTCCCAAGCTATCGCCCATCGCTCAGGCCGAGGAGCACGGCGAAGTGGCCTGTCCGGCCCTGCTCCGCGCGATAGGATCTGAACATAGCCTGCTCAACTCTCCTCCCCCTCGCCAGGTTTGCAGACACCGCAACGGTCGCAGCCGCTTCCTGTGCAGGGTGGGCAGGCCAGGCCCAACCCCGCCCGTTCAGCTTCAACGCGCAGATAGTCCAGGTTCACGCCCATGTCCACCACCTGCCACGGCAACGTCTCATCCCAAGACCGCTCTCGCAAATATTCTTCCTCCTCCAGACCTTGCTCGCGCAGAGCCTTCTCCCAGGCACGCAGCGAAGTATGCCCTTCCATAGCGGCCAGAACCCGTCCCAACCGTCGGTCGCCGCGCGCCAGCACCCCCTGTATCCTCGACCAGGCGATGCTTTCTGTTTTGAGTTCCGCATTTTCTCGCTGCAACCCTGCCCTGAGGGCAGCGAGTCGTTCCTCCAGGATTTCAGGCGCGGCCATCGCTGCCCATTGGAAGGGGGTGTGCGCCTTGGGCACGAAGGGGCTGACATTGATCGCTATTTCGCCGCTGAAGCGTTTCCTGATAGTGTCCACCAAAGTCGCAATCGCCGCGACATCGTCGGTCGTCTCCCCTGGCAGCCCGATCATGAAATAAAGCTTCAGGGCGGGGAAACGATAGCGTTGCGCCAGTTCCACAGCGGCCAGGATATCCTCCTCCGTTATTCCTTTGTTCACCAGGCGACGCAGGCTCTCGCATCCTGCTTCGGGAGCCAGGGTCAGCGTCCGCACGCCACTTTCTGCCAGCGCAGCGACCAATGTTTCCGAGAGCGGCTTGGCGCGGAGAGAGGAGACGGAGATGCGCGCGCCGAGACGACGCAAGGCAGCGACCAGTTCGTCAATCTGCGAGTAATCGGAGATGGCCGCTCCTACGAGGCCGATCCGATCCCGCTGCTTGAGGCCTTCTTGCGCTTGCGCAAGCAGCGCCGCCAGGCTCCGCTCTCGTGGCGGGCGGTAGGTGTATCCTGCCAGGCAGAAGCGGCAGCCGCGTCCGCAGCCACGGCTGATCTCCATCAGGTACATGTCCCCGAACTCGGTGTCCGGGGTGAATATCGTGGAGGCGGTCGGGTAGTCGTCCAAACGGCGCACCCATCGCCTTTTCACGGGCAGCGGCGCTCTGGAGGGTACATAGACTCCCGGCAAGCGAGCCAGGGCAGCGAGCACCTCTGCACGGGGGGCATCTACGGCCTCCCAAAGGAGAGACGATAAAGGGCTGATAGCTTCCTCTACCTCGCCGATAAAGAAGGCATCGCTGATGGCTGCCAGAGGCTCGGGATTGGCAGTGACTGCCGGCCCTCCCAAAAGAAGCAACGGGTAGGTCTCATCCCGCTGTTCGGCCTGCGGGGGCATTCCCGCCTGGCGAAGCAGGGCGGCCAGGTTGATATAGTCCAACTCGAAAGAGAGCGAGACGGCCAACACCGCGCAATCCAAGATGTCATGCTGCGATTCCAAGGTGATCAAAGGCTGTCGGGAGCGTCCCGACAAAAAGACGCGCTCGCATACCACCTGCGGCTGCTTGTTTAAGAGCCGGTAAAGGGTGTGCAGCGCCAGGCTGGACATCCCCACCTGATAGCTGTTGGCATAGGCGAGAGCGATGGGCAGTCGCCCTCCCCAATCCTTGACGATATATCCCTGCTCCCGCTCCAATGTCTTTTGGGCGCTGGCGATGACATCCCATTTCAATGGTCTGAACTCCTGTTGTACGTCTATCCAGGACAGATGATAGCCAATACAGCTTGATCTGTCAAACACTCTTCCCAATAGCTTTTGACGGCTGTCCGGCGCTGTGGTAAACTGGGGAGGATTTGATCAGGCCGGCGAGGTGGAGCGAATGATCGAAGCGGTTGTAGGTGGGCATATCTGCCTGGACATTATCCCACAATTCCTATCCAGCGCGGGTGGAGACATGGGGGCTTATGTCGTTCCCGGTCGCTTGACAGAGGTAGGGGCTGCCGCGCTCTCTACCGGCGGTGCGGTCTCGAATACCGGAATAAATCTGCACCATCTGGGGATCGAGACGCGCTTGATGGGCAAAATCGGCGATGACCTTTTCGGCCATGCCATCCTGGACATCGTGCGCAGCTATAGTGCCGAATTGGCTGAAGGCATGGTCGTTGTGCCAGGGGAGGTCAGTTCATACACCTTGGTCATCAATCCTCCCGACGTGGATCGCGCTTTCCTGCATTGTCCGGGGGCCAATCACACCTTCGGGGCGGCGGATGTCCGCTATGACCTGCTGGCGGGGGCACGGCTTTACCATTTCGGCTATCCTCCCCTGATGCGCCGTATGTACGGCAATGGTGGCGCGGAATTAGCCGAGATGTTCGCGCGGGCCAAAGAGGTCGGGGTGACGACCTCTCTGGATCTGGCCATGCCGGACCCGGCGGGGCCGAGCGGCCAGGTGGACTGGCGGACAGTGCTGCGGAACGTCCTGCCCCACGTTGACCTTTGCGTGCCCAGCGTGGAAGAGTTGCTGTTCATGCTGGATAGGTATAAGTTCGCCGAGTTGGATCGGGCGGTGGGCGCGGCGGGGATGCTGGAAGCTCTGGATGTGGCCACCGTTCGCTCGCTGGCGGAGGAAGCTCTGGCTTTGGGAGCGCGCGTCGTCGTCCTTAAGTTAGGAACACGGGGCATATATTTACGCACGGCCGCCACGTTGGCAGGCATGGGGCGAGGAGCGCCGGACGATCTGCAAAGCTGGCGAGGGCGTGAGCTTTGGGGCGTGCCGTTCCGGCCGAGGGTCATTGCCAGCACCGTAGGGGC
>CAYPON010000382.1:0-3072 GCA_964412315.1 uncultured Anaerolineae bacterium
GGTATATGGTCCCCCACAACTACCAGGTCTCCGCTAGAAGTTCAGAATGGTGACCCACGGGGTTTTGCTACGAGGCTGGAAGCTGTGTTCCAAGAATGCCATAGGGTTCTCCAAGATGATGGACTCCTCATCTTGACCTACCACCATTCCCGAATGGAGGGGTGGTCAGCCGTTTACCAGGCGATACGCCGTGCTGGATTCTTTGTAGCAACTACGTACCCGGTTAAAGCCGAGATGGCTGTGGCTGTGCCGATTCAGCAAGCGAGTGTCCCGATCAATCTGGATTTGGTTATCGTGTGCCGCAAAGGGCTGCTAGAGAGCGCTAGTTATCTCGCTCAGGAGATATCGCTTCCAACCTTGGTGGATGAAACCCAAAAGGCAGTGGAGAGACTTGAGCGAATCTCGTTAAAACTGTCTCCAGGAGATGTCATGGTTATTCTCATGGGCTGTGTTTTATCTCACCTTTCGAGAATTGGCAATCTTTCTAAGGAACTCGAAGTGCTGGATGAGCTGGAAAGTCGGATTGATATGCTCGTGAAACGAATCCGCGTTGATAAGTCAGCCAGTATATCTATATGTCCTGAGGAGGTTAGCTGATGCAAGAGGAGCGATGCGATGTCTTGATCGTGGGCGGTGGTGGCGCCGCCTTGCGCGCGGCCATCGCGGCCAAGGATCGCGCCCCTCAACTGCGGGTGCTCGTAGCCACGAAGGGGGCACTGGGCAAGAGCGGCGTCACGGCCACCGCCTGCTCCGACCGCATGGCCTATCATGCCACGCTCTCCACGACCGAACCGGGTGGCCCGGATGCGTGGAAATATCACGCCGACGATATTTACCGCATCGGCGGCTATGTCTCCGATGGCGATCTGGCGACGATCCTGGCGCGGAATGCCGCCGCCTCTGTGGATGACCTGGTGCGCTGGGGAGTGCCTTTCGTCCGCAAGCCGGACGGGACGCTCGATCAGTTTGTCACTGACGGCTCCAGATATGCCCGCGCCCTCTACAGCGGCCCTTACACGGCGAACCATATCGAGGCGGCGCTGGTGGCGCAGGTGCAGCAGCGGCCCATTGACGTCCTGGAGCACACGCTGGTCGCTGATCTACTCCCCTCCGTGGAGGGAGATCGCGTGGCGGGCGCGTTGATCGTGCATGAGCAGACCGGCGAGGTAGGGCTAATCCAAGCGAAAACGGTCGTCCTGGCGACAGGGGGAGCAGGGCAGGCTTTCGCCGTCAACGTCTATCCGCCGGATGTGACAGGAGATGGCTACGCCATGGCCTATCGGCTGGGCGCGCAACTGGTCAACCTGGAGTTTATCCAGATCGGCCTCTCGTCTATCCTCACGAAACTGGCCTGCTCAGGCGACATGATGCGCGCGCTGCCTCGCGTGACGAACAGCGAGGGGCGTGAGTTCCTGGCCGATTACTTTCCGGCGGGCACGAGCACCCCGCGCATCCATAACGTCCTCTTCGCCAAAGGGGCAAGCTGGCCCGTGTCGTACCAGGAACCTTCTCATATCATTGACATCGCCGTGTTCTACGAGCGGGCGGCGGGCCGGCCAGTCTACCTGGACTACGGGAGCAACCCGACCGATTTCGATGTCGCCAAGCTTGACGCCAGGATCTGGCACTGGTACCGCGAGGTCAGAAAGGTGGACCTGGCCACGCCGGAACTGACGGGCAGCCCCCTGCAACGTCTCACAGCTATCAACCCGCAGATCGTCCGCTGGCTGGAGGAGCGGGGGATCAACCTGAATGCGGGCGAATGGGTGGAGATCGCGCCGGCCATCCAGCATTTTCAGGGCGGCATTAAGATCCGGCAGCAGGCGAATACCTCGCTGCCCGGCCTGTACGCCGCTGGCGAGGTGGCAGGAGGGCAGCATGGCGCGAACCGTCCGGGGGGCAATGCGCTGATGGATAGCCAGGTCTTTGGCAGGATCGCGGGGGAAAGCGCGGCGGCGGAAGCATTATCCCACGAGAGGTGGGTGACGATCAGCGGGGAGAAGCGAGAGCGGGCATTGGCCTGGCTGAAGGGGTTTGCCACGAACCGCACAAGCCCCATGGCGAGCGAGGTGCGCCAGCTTTGTCAGGAGACGATGGCCAATGTGGCCAGCGTGGTGCGCACGCGGTCGAAGCTGGACGAGGGGCTGGCCAGGCTCGATGAATTGTCCAGGCGAGGCATTCGTGCCGATGAGAAAGGACTGGCCTACGCCGTCGAGACGGCGAACATCCTGGTGGCAGGAAAGTTGGTCGTCAGAGCGGCGCGCGAGCGGCTGGAAAGCCGTGGCCCTCATCTCATGTTTGCCGACTTGGGCGATTTGCAGCCTCTGCCGCCTGACGATGTCCAATGGCGGCGTTACATCGTCCTACAACGCGAGGGCGACCAGATCAAAGCGACTGTGCAAACGCCAATTCCGCTGTAAGCTTTCAGCCAGCTAAAAAGGAGGAAAGAACATGTTATTGGCAGCGCAATACTATCGGCCTCCGTTCCCTAACGAGCGTTGGTGGGAGGGGGATCTGGACGGGATGAAGGCCGCGGGCTTGAACGCGCTCCAGTTGTGGGCCTGCTGGGGCTGGATCGAGCCGGAACCGGGCAAATATTTGTGGGACGACTATGATGCTCTAATCGAAGGCGCGCGCAAACGGGGGCTGAAGGTCGTCTTGAGCACTATCGCCGAGATCATGCCCTTCTGGGTGCCACGCCTGTTCCCGGATGCCACCATGATAGACCACAAGGGGAACCGCGTCCGCTCCACGTTGCGCCAGGAGTGCAACGTCGGCCTGACCCCCGGCGGCTGCACCGATCACCGTGGCCTGCGCGAGGCGATGGTCAGGTTCCTGCGCGAGATCGCCGCCCGCTATGCAAGCGCCGATAACTTGGTGGGCTGGGATTGCTGGAACGAGCTGCGCTGGATGGTCAACGCCGACGGTTACGTCTGCTTTTGTCCTAACACCCTGGCTGCCTATCGCGCCTTCCTCCAGCGGGAATATGGCGATCTGGACGGGCTGAATCGCGCCTGGCAACGTCGCTACATCTCCTGGGAAGACGTCTTCCCAGGAGATGTAGCGACGTTG
>CAYPON010000383.1:0-3001 GCA_964412315.1 uncultured Anaerolineae bacterium
CTCCTGGCCAGAGCGAGGAGTGGACAGGCGAGATAATGCCGGCGACCGGAAGCGCGGCTGCGGCTCGGCAGCGGCTATCTGTTCGGTGGGGAGTCCTCCTGGGTGAGAAGGAGGCCGCCAACTGCGATAGCGCCTGACGCCCGCAGGTCGTTCCGTGCGTTCGATCTTGTCCTCAGTGGGCCGTGAGGGCGCTTTTCCCTCTTCGTCAGCGCGCCGCAAGAGTTGGGCGCGGCGTTTGCTCTCTAGCAGCCGTTCCAGCTCCTCCAGGGACAAATCCTCGACAGGCTTTCGCTCACTCATGCCCTTTGTCTTCCTATAGCATAGCAGATACTTGCAGAATTATTATATCCAACCCGGGTATTGCGTCAAATTGCGGCCCGGAGATTGAGAACCTCATCTTCTAGAGAAGACGGGTTTCTGGGCTGCAAAGATTCGGCCTCCCCGAACCATTATCCGGCGTGGGCGCGCCCTTCCGTGTAGATTGGCCCATAGACCTCTCTATCCCGGATCACGCAGCCGGTTCGCCCATGGTCGCGCATGATCTGCGTGCACCGGCTGCACGTGATGCAGCATTTCCTGGGATCCAAGGATCCCTTCAGGATCAAGTCGCGGGCGAAGTCGGGATAGGCAAAGGCGCCGCGTCCTAGTCCGATCATGGTGGCCCATCGGCGGCGGACAGCGGCTGCCGCGGCGTGCCCCAGGAATTGCCGTAGCCAGCTATAGCCCGAACCAACGATGACGATATCGGGCACCAACTCCTGCACTTGCCGTGCCTGATCAATGAGACGGGCCACGCCTTCCAAGGGGTGTTCTTCCACAACTTTCCCCCCCACGATGGGGATGTCAAAGGGGCGGTTGATGTGTGGGGTGAAATAGGGGTTTCCCGCCGAGACATTGATCATACGCAGGCCGCGCTGTACCAAAAGGCACACCAGTGCCAACGGCTCGCACAGATCGGGTATACGGGGATCCTCGCGGCTTACTCCCCATCCCCAAGGATAAGGGTGTCCATCGTAGACATTCAGCCGCGTGGTGACCATGATCTCTGGTACTTCGGCGTGGATGCGGTCTATGACGGCGAGAAGAAAGCGCGTTCGATTCTCGAAGGAACCGCCATAGCGCCCTGGTCGCGTGTGCGCGGCCAGCAACTCGGAGACAAGATAGCGGTGACAGCTCTTGACGTCCACAGCGTCGAATCCCGCCTCTTTGGCCAGGCGCGCTGCCTGCACATACCGATCCTGTAAACGATCCAGTTCCTCATCGCTGATCAAGGGATAATCAGCAGGGATGTTGTAGACTTTGTCCAGGACGCCATCGTGATGGGCGATAACCGGCGCAGGGACATCTATGGGCCTGGCGTAGCGCCCCGAATGGGTGAGCTGCAAGACCGTTACTGGCCTGAAATCAGGGCCGTTGGCCTGGCGGGCCACATCGAGCGTGTGCGACAGAAGGACGCGAAAGCTCTCTACGTTCTCCTTGACCATGAGGAGTTGCCGGGGATTGGCGCGCCCCTCAGGGATGACAGCGGTGGCCTCAAACCAGAGCAGGCCGGAGCCACCTGCCGCAAAACGCTCGTAACGGCGAACCGTCAAGGCATCAGGTTTGCCATCACTTGTGCCATCGCAACCCTCCATCGGATGCACGATGAGGGCATTGGGAGCCACCAGGTTGCCGATCTCAACCGGCGCCGCCAAGGGGGAAAGATCGTCATCTAACGGCAGATTGAGGCCCAATTCGGCGATTTTGGCTCTCAATTCCTCCAGCGTCTTGAAACGAAACGGCTCATGGATGGCCATAGATGCTCCTCCGCTTTGGGATCAAGACCTCCGAGGTTTCAGAAACCTCGGAGGTCTATGTAAAGGGCGATGCCTCGCAGGAGACGTTGGTGGCGCATGGCCGTTCCCTCCCGTGGCACGTCCGGGTAGATCTCGTAGATGTCACCCATCAGCTCGCGCGCCAGGCGACAGAATTCCGAGGCGCTAAGCCTCTGCTCTTCCCGCAGGCCAAGGCGTGCCAGCCAGCGCACGTCGAGGGCGCGGTTATACTCCTCTTTGGACAGCGCCTTTCCCGTCGTAGTGGTAATGTCACGGCATCGCCCCTTGTCCTGGTGGACACATGGCGCGCAGATATCATCGCAGCCCAAGGCCAGTTCCAGGGTGACCTGAGGGTCGTCGAGAATGCGCTGTGCGACGACGTGCAAGGCATGTCCATAAGGGTGAGGCTCAAAGGACTGACCTGCACCAAGCCTGGTGATAATGTCCAGGAAATGATGTGGTTTGATGCGAATCGCGTCCATGAACAGGCTTTCTCCGGCACGAGATGTGCCTGTTAGTATACCCTGAACAGTTTCCGCGACAAACGGAAGACCTCCGACTTCTGTGTCGGCGGTTTGACAGGCGAGGTGAGTGAATGCATAATGTAGGCAATCTCAAGGAAGGTAGAGCTATGCGTTTGTATCTGGGAGCGGATGTAGGCACGACCCACATCACCGCTTTGGTCCTGGACGCAGACAGCGGCGATATCCTTACCTCGCAAAGCATCCTCAATGCGTCGGAGACGACCTTACCCGCCGATAAAGCGCGAGGCCGTTCCGAGTGGGATGCAAATAAGATGATCAGTCTGACACGGGAGGCCATCCGCCGCGCTGTCGCGTCCCTGGCTGATCCGTCTGCCATTCGCGGGGTCGGGATCTCTGGCCAAATGCATGGGATGTGCCTTCTGTCCAGCGACTTGCGGCCCGTAAGCCCCTTTTTCGGCTGGCAGGATCGGCGCGGAGAGGAGCGCATTCCTGGCTCCTCTGAGTCGTACCTGGAAAGGATACAGAGGCTGGCTGGCGACGTTCCGCGGGCGCGGCTGGCGGCGGGTTTTATGGGGGCGACCCTGTTCTGGATGAAAGAGAACGGCTTCTCCTTTCCCACTGGCGCGCGCGCCACTTTCATCTCGGACATGGTGGTGTCCTGGCTGACGGGCGAGGCTCCTGGCACGGATCCCAGCAACGCCG
>CAYPON010000384.1:0-2996 GCA_964412315.1 uncultured Anaerolineae bacterium
CGCGGGCCATCCAGGTGGAAGATGCTGCGGTCGAGGTAGTTGATCTCGGCCAATAATTCCGGCAGGATGAACCCGCGGAACATGGCCGGGGAGATCATGCAGATAAAATCGCAGCTCACTGGATACCACTTTCCAGGGTGCCAGAGGTTCATCCAGGTCGTCACGCCCTCGGAATAGTTGCGGATGATCTCCAACTCCCCTTCGTACACCTGGAACCAGACCTTTTCCACCAGGGCCATCGCCCGCTTGACTTCGTGCGGGTGGTCAATCAGGTCCAGGTTGAGGATTTGCGGATCGCGCAGGGCAGCCACGGCATCGCCGCCGCCGTGGATATCGGTCAGGCCGAGCACCGCCCTGCCCCTGAAGCGTTGCCCGGCCACTTCCAGCATCCTTTGGCTGAGCCGCCACCAACGCTTGCGCTGGTCGAACTTGACGCGATGCAGGTCGCTCCACTCCTTGACCAGCGGTACCGACCAACTCGTTCTCTCACCGAATACTAGATCGCAGCCCAGATAGCCGGCAAAGACGTCGGGCCCCAGGTTCGGCCAGTATGAGGGGAACGCTTCCCCACCGCAGTAAGTCAGCCTCATGTGCTCCTCAGCCGCGTCCATCACATAGTCCACGTCTGTCCAGCGTTGCACCAAGTCAGCGGGCGGCGTTACCTTGCTTTCCCCAGGCCGCGGCGCCCACACCTGTACCACGACGCGGTCTACGATCTCCCGCTCCCACCAGGCCATGAGGCGGGTTTTTGCCATTTCCCAGTCTTCTTTGTAGAGCATGGACGTCCTCCGCGAAGGTTTGGGCAGCAATCATACCATCGAAAGAGAGGTAGGACAAGTGGACTTATATCTGCCCCACACGGGCAATCGCCATTTTTGACAGAAAACGAAAAGTATGGTATAGTATTAACAAATTTAACCAAAGTGATCCAGATGATGAATCCGACCTTCGCTCTCAGCGCGATTATTCTTATTAGCCTTGTCCTAGTAGTGCTCCTTGTCCCCAAGGAGCTATGCGCGGTTGGGAGCGAAGTCTCTGGTCAAGCAGCGGGGAAATAGGACTTACATAAGTAGCAAAAGCCTCCCAACCGGGAGGCTTTTTTCATGTATAGTAAGATGGCATTTAGCGGCCTTTCATAGCCGAACGCCACCCCTATGGGCAACGACGCCTTTGCTTGCACGACATGCCGTCGCGCGAACAGAGGCGTTTGCTTTTAGGACGCCCGATAACCTTGCAGGGAAAAAGCTGGGAGAGAAAGGGAAGCAGCCATGAAAATGAGAAGCGATGTCGTCAAATGGGGCATAGAGCGAGCACCACATCGTTCTTTGCTGCGCGCCCTCGGCCTGACGGACGACGAGATGGAAAGGCCATTCGTCGGCGTCATCAACTCGTTCAATGAGACGATCCCCGGCCACTTGCACCTGCGTCAGATCGCCGAGGCGGCCAAGGCGGGCATCCGTATGGCTGGCGGCACTCCCTTCGAGTGCTCGACCATCGGCGTCTGCGATGGCATCGCTATGGGACATGCGGGCATGAAGTATTCCCTCGCTAGCCGCGAGTTGATCGCCGATTCCGTGGAGATCATGGCGGAAGCGCATGCCTTCGATGCCCTGGTGCTCATCCCCAACTGCGATAAGATCATCCCTGGCATGTTGATGGCTGCTGCACGTTTGAACCTCCCCACGATCTGCGTCAGCGGCGGGCCGATGGTCGCGGGACACGTGAACGGCCAGGAAGTGGACCTGACCACCGTATTCGAGGCGGTCGGGGCGGTCGTCAAAGGAAACATGACGGCAGCGGAGCTGGATCAGATCGAGCGATACGCCTGCCCCGGCTGCGGCTCTTGCGCCGGCATGTTCACGGCGAATACGATGAACTGCCTGACCGAGGCACTGGGCATGGGATTGCCGGGCAATGGCACGATTCCCGCTATGACAGCCGAGCGCATTCGTTTGGCCAAAAAGGCGGGACAGCAAATCATGGAGCTTTGGCGGAAGGATATCCGCCCTCGCCACATTCTCACCACTGCTGCCTTTCGCAACGCCCTGACTGTGGATATGGCCCTTGGCGGCTCCACCAACTCGATCCTGCACCTTCCGGCCATCGCCCACGAAGCGGGCCTGCCTCTGGCCCTGGCGGAGATCAACGAGATCAGCAACCGGACGCCGCATCTGTGCAAGATGAGTCCTGCTGGGAAGCATCATCTGGAGGATTTGGACCTGGCCGGTGGCATTCCGGCGGTCATGGCCGAACTGGCCAGCCTGGGCTTGCTGGACGTAAAGGCGATGACCGTGACGGGCAGGAGCATCGGCGAAAACGTGGTTTCCGCCCGCGTGCGCGACCACGAGGTGATCTGTTCGGCCAAGGACCCATATTCGCCAATGGGCGGGCTGGCCGTCCTCTTCGGCAACCTGGCGCCCCATGGCGCTGTGGTGAAAAGATCGGCGGTGCATCCCGATATGCTAGTGCATTCCGGCCCTGCGCGCGTTTTTGAATCGGAGGAGGAGGCCACAAAGGCGATCATGGCCGGCCATTTCCAATCGGGCGACGTCATCGTCATCCGATATGAAGGCCCGAAGGGTGGCCCAGGGATGCGCGAAATGCTGACGCCTACCTCGCTCCTGCAGGGCATGGGCATGGCCAAAGAGGTGGCCTTGCTCACCGATGGCCGGTTTTCAGGCGCCACGCAGGGCGCGGCTATCGGCCACATTTCGCCGGAGGCAGCGGCGCGCGGACCTATCGCCGCTGTGCAAAATGGGGACATCATTCATATTGATATTCCGCACTACTCGCTTCGACTGGAAGTAGATGAGGCTGAGATCAGGCGACGACTGGTCACTTTGCCACCGTTCCGCAGCAAGATCACTGGGGGATATTTGAAACGATACATAACTATGGTTACATCCGCCAGTACGGGGGCCGTCTTTGAGGAGTGAGAGCTGTCACAGTAGATCACAGATTGTCGTAGCCTAGCCGCTTGTCGGCGTCTTGATAGC
>CAYPON010000385.1:0-2993 GCA_964412315.1 uncultured Anaerolineae bacterium
ATGGTCGGCTTCAACCGGCGTTTCATCCCCTTGATGCGTCAGGTGCGTGCCCAGGTGGAGGCGCATGGGCCTATCAACCATTGCGTGGCCGTGTTCTACAAAGCGATGCCGGAGGCCCTTTACTATCGGGGGGCGATTGACTATTTGCATTGCGATGCTATCCACGCCGTAGATGCCCTGCGCTGGATGGGCGGGGAGGTCGAAGAGGTGGCCAGCGTGATGGGCCACTTCGGCTGGACGAGGGAGAACGCCTGCCAGGCTGTGGTCAGGTTCGCCGGTGGCGCGACAGGGGTGCTGATGACCAACTGGGCCACCGGCGCGAGAACCCATGTCTTCGAAATGCACGCCCAGGGCATCTCCGCCTTTATCAACCCCGACATTGAGGCTCGCATCTATAGCGCCGAGCATCCGCAAGGCCAGGTCATCAGCACGACGGAGAGCGCGGGAACCACAGCCTGGCACGTCTATTACGGCTTTTACCACGAGAATCGCCACTTCATAGATTGCCTGCAAGCAGGGAAGCAGCCCGAAACGAATCTCGCCGATGCCGCCAGGAGCATGAGATTGGTGGACGATTTATATGCGGCGGCGGCGTAGTCAGGTCCTGGGCATTGCTCAATGGGTGATAACAAGACGGGCTGTGCTTTCCCTCTGTTAGATCAATACATGGGCATCCGTTGAGGTGCCTTTACCCGGCTTGAAGCTCATCTCGTACCGTTTCGTAAAGCTCTCGCGCTTTCAATTCGCGCAGGGTATAACAAGCCCCCCCCAACTTGTCGGCTAACTCTCGCGCCAGGCCCCGGTCGAGCGCCTCATGCTCAGTATTGATGACCACGGAGCGCACCTGGCAGCTCTTGATCAGGTTCGCCACCCGCAAAGCTTCCTCTTGAGGAGATATATCCGTGATAGACACGTTGGCCGCGCCATCGGTGAGCAGGATGAGGAGGGGCATAACTTCGGGGTTCTTGCGCCGCGTCTGCAATAATACCTCATAGGCCAGGAAGAGGCCGCGCGAGAGAGGCGTTTTGCCGCCGACGGGCAGGTCCTTGAGGACGCGCCTGGCCAACTCGACGCTGGAAGTAGGAGGCAGTACCAGGCGGGCGGACTCTTTCTGGAAAGTGATCAGGCAGACCTGGTCTCGCTTCTGGTAAGCGTCCAGGAGGAGAGAGAGGACGGCTCCTTTGGTAGCGACCATGCGCTCCGCAGCAGCCATGGACCAACTCGCATCCACTACAAAGAGGATCAAATTCGCCGCGCGCCGCACGCGCACCTTTTGCATCAAGTCCTCGGATGTAACGGCCAGCGCCACTTCCTCATGTTCGCGCTCGATCTGGTGCGGAGCGGCTTCGCGCAACGTAGCATCGAAGGCCAGGTCGGTGACGTGGCCCTCAGGACGGCGGCTGGAAACATAATGCCCCCGCTTGCGGCTGGTGCGCGTGGAACTGCGCTTGCCACTCGCGCGCCGCGTCAGGCGATCCAGTGGCGTCTGCAAACGGCGGGGGCGAAAAGCCTCTCCCACCTTCACCGGCATATCAGCCTGGCGGATGGAAGAGAGCGTAGGAGCGTCTACATGATGCCCCTTCAGTGGGACCCCCGTGCCGGGGGTTGGGGGAGTGGTTCCCAATTCAGTAGCGGAGGCTTTTTTTTTACCTCTTCGAGGGATGTTAGCCCCTGGGCATCCGTGGGCAATTCAACACGGATTTTCTCCAGCCTTTCTTCAAGTTTCTCCGCCTGCAACTCCGTCTCTTGGAAAGGCTTTTTCTTGAGGCGATGAGGCAAGGCCAGTTCTGCTGCGAGGAGAATGTCCCGCTCGTTGATCACGGTGCGGCCCTCGAAAGCAGCTTGCGCCACCGCCGTCTTGAGTATTACGATGTCGGCTCGGTGCCCGTCCACCCCCAGTTCGGAGGTCAATTGCGCGATGGTGTAAAGATGCGCCATAGAATACGTGACCTGCGGCAGAAACTCGCGCGCCTGGGCGATCAGGTCGGAGAGCATCTGCTCTCTGGGCAACCAGTCGGCGTAGAAGCCATCCGGGTCTTTCTCATAGGCGATGCGGCGCGTCAGGATTTCCACCCGCTGTTCCGGGTCCGGTATCCCCTTGATCTCAACGCACAGAGAGAAGCGATCCAAGAGTTGGGGACGCAATTCCCCCTCCTCCGGGTTCATCGTGCCCACAAGGATGAAGCGGGCCAGGTGCGAGAAGGATATCCCCTCTCGCTCCACCACATTGACGCCCATCGCCGCCGAGTCCAGCAAAAGGTCAACCACATGGTCATCCAGCAGGTTCACTTCATCCACGTAAAGGAGGCCGCGATTGGCCGCCGCCAACACCCCCGGCTCAAAGTGGCGCTCGCCCCTCTTGATCGCCTGCTCGATGTCCAGCGTGCCCACGACGCGATCCTCGGTCGCGCTCACGGGCAAGTCCACAAAGCGGGTGCGCCGCCGCGTTACCGGTAGCGGCCCCTGGATCAGTTTCGCTTTGCACCAATCGCACAACGCTTCCGGCTGCGCAGCGTCACAGGAGAAGGAACACCCTTCCACCACTTCTATTTCCGGAAGCAAGGCCGCTAGAGCACGAGCCGCCGTAGACTTGGCCGTGCCGCGCTCCCCGCGGATGAGAACTCCGCCGATTTGGGGGTTGATCGCATTCAGGATCAAAGCCCTCTTCATCTTGTCCTGGCCAACGATGGCCGTAAAGGGGAAAATTGCTGTCATCTACTGCTCCACATTGATAATCTCCGCCGAAAGTATACACCTTTGCCCTCTGGCTGTCAAGCTTGAAGAAGAGGCCTGCGGCTGTGGCGGCCAATGGACAGAAGGGGCAAGCAATAGTATAATTGCTGTCCAAAGAGATCGGATATCTATCGAGGACGCGCGTTGGGAACATCGCAAGACAGCCAGGCGTCCCAAATTTGTGTTATTAACCCTTCTGCAGTTTCCAAACCTGCGGAGGGCTGACACCGTAACCTTCCTAGAGGAGATAAATCGTGAAA
>CAYPON010000386.1:0-2956 GCA_964412315.1 uncultured Anaerolineae bacterium
GCTGCAAGGGCCTGGCATCGTCTCCGTGGCGCGCTGCCGCGGTGAAAGGGCGACCATCCCCTGGGCCGCCCTGTACGATCTCCCTCTCACAGGCTCAGAAGACCAGATCAAGTTGTGTGAACTCTTCAAAGTGCAACTGGCGGCTAACAAGTGGTCGAATGACATGACCAAACTGGAAGATAAGCAGGATCTGTTGGACAATCCGGAAAAGTGCCGCCGTGATCGCCAATGCCCGCTCAAAAAAGACAATGAGGCCCGGCTGACCGTCTGTCCCTTCGGCTTCTGGGGCTTTTTGCACCAGGTTGAACAGCCATTGCAGCAGGTGGATCCTACGCCCACCGATCAGGTGCCTCCCCAACTGAAGGGCAAGGGCTTCGATCAGACCTCGCGGCTGGAGTTCTCTCGTGGTGCGAAGGTGCGCCTGGCCATCGGCGCTTACCCAGGCATCCCCGATGCCGACGACCATCAGGTCGAGATCGCTGCCTTGAGCCGGGGGGATCGCTTGGAGATCTCCTACGAGAAGGATCGCAAAGAGGTGCTGGCGCTGCTCCAGAAGAGCGGCTACCACTTTTACTACTTCTACTGCCACGGCGAGATGGAGGGCGGTGAATTCCGGCTCAAGCTAGGTCCCAGGGATCATCCAGGCTACATTGGCGCAGCCGACCTGTTCCCCTTCGACATTCAGTGGGAGAAACCGCAGCCTCTGGTGGTCCTCAACGGCTGCGAGACCATGGCCCTGACGCCGGAACTGATCCATGGCTTCCTGGGCAAGCTGCGCCTGTTGGGCGCTTCCGGCGTCGTGGGCACCGAGATTCAAGTGTGGACCTATCTGGCGCGTCCCGTCGGTCGCCTGCTATTGGAGCATCTGCTGCAAGGCGATTCGGTGGGCGAGGCATTCCTCAAGATGCGCTGGCATCTCCTGCGCCAGTATAACCCGCTCGGCCTGGTGTATAGCTACTATGCGCCCGCGGCGCTGCACCTCCATCAAGACCCTAGCGGCTGCGTCTGGTGCCGGGCCCATCCGCCGACGCGCAGATCCAAAGGTTAAAGGAAGGAGCAAACTGATGTCGCATCAACCTGGCACGATACCGCCGCATTTCATTGTGATCGTTCCCGGCTATATGGGGAGCAAGCTGCGAGAGCGAACGACCGGCAAGATCCTATGGGTGGATTTTGCCTCTATTCCGAAGAACCCCCTTCAATGGGACGATTGGTTAGATCATCTGTTAGAGACGATGGCTTATCCCAACGATGACCTGGAAGCGGCAGGGATCATGGATGAGGTCGTCTTCGTGCCTCCCTGGGCCAAGCAGGAGCACTATAGCCGCTTGATCCAGGCGCTGCAGGAGATGGGGTATAAAACCGATCCGGCGCAGTATGCGGAGGCCGAGCTAGATGTGTACTCCTTTGCCTATGACTGGCGGCAGGACAATCGTCTATCTGCCCGCCAACTGGGTGAGGCCATAGAACGCTGGCGCAGTTTCCATCCCGGTGCGCAAGCATGGATCATCGCCCACAGTAACGGCGGACTGGTCGCCAGGTGGTACATCGAAAAGGAAGGCGGAAAGGAGCGTGTTGGCCGATTCTTCCTCATGGGATCGCCCTGGGATGGCACCCCCAAAGCCATGTCTATGCTATTCGGCGGCCTGGAGACATTGCTCCGGCGGGGCTTTGATGCCCTCAACATCGCTCGCCGCAGCCGCGATCTGGTGCGCACTTTCCCCTCGCTCTATCAGTTGGTCCCCTGCCAAGATCCCTTCCTCCGCGATCCGAACGGCCAACCTGTAGATCCCTTCAGCGGCAGGGCCTGGTTGGACAATAGCCGGCAGCGGCAGCTTCTCCTGGATGGCCGCCGCTTTACCCAAGAGTTGGGCACCACCCTCAGCGTCGAGACGCTCTGCTTCTTTGGCCGCAAGAAGCCGACCACCACCAACGGTGTCGTGCATCTGGCCGCGGGGGGACGCTGGAGCGATATCGAGTGGTTGGCTACAGAGGCGGGAGATGGCACGATTCCGGAACGGAGCGCGGTGCACCCGCAGGCCCAGGCCAAGCTTCCCTTTGCTGCGGGGCATGGCGACATCTACGTGAACCCTGCTGTGCTAGAGTTCCTGGAATGGGAGCTACGTGCCAAATACCCACAGCCGATGCGCGCCGTGGCGATGACTTCGGAACTCAGCGTCACCTTCGAGCCGGATCGAGACAGTTACGCCCCAGGCGAGAGCATTGCTCTCTCGGCCAGTATCCTGGGGGCGCCGGACAGAGAAGGCCGGCCCACTCCGGTCGAAGGCGCAGTGATCGAGACTCAGTTGACCTGGCAGGAACCTCTCCCTGGCGCCTATCGTCGGCCATCGCGGGCCAGGCCAGTGAGCGTGCTTCTCCACCCAACTGCGGAGCCAGGCCGCTACATAGGAGAGGTGCGAGCACCGAGGAGAGAGGGATACTACCGCCTCAGCGCCATAGTGAAAGCAGCAGGCAGTGCGCCTATCGTTCTGAGCGAGCTTGTCGCCGTCGAGCAAGCGATCAAGTGATGGTAAGGAGGGCAAGGTATGTCAGACGAAGCTCTGCAGGAAGCGAAGCTGGCCGAGTACCACCAGCTTAGGATTGTGGAGCGGCTGCGCCAGCAATTCTACGCGCAGCCCGACCCCAGCGCGTCCGTGGAACTGGCCGAGATGCTGGCGCAGGCCGAAGAGGAGCTGCACAGGCTAGAAGAGGGGCGGCGGGGCAAAGAGCAAGCCGAGGGCCGAGGCGTGCTCCTCACCGTCAGCGATGAAAGGGAGAGGACTGGAGGCATCAAGCTAGGGCCGGCGACAACCGGCGTGGACGCCGCTTACTTACAAGCTAACAAAACGGAGGGCCAAGTCAAGCGCCGCGGCGCTTCCCCTCCCACAGGCGGGGGACGAAGCGGGGCGTGACGGCGGCGTAGCGCCGGTAGGCCTCTCCGTGGCGGCGAAGGAGC
>CAYPON010000387.1:0-2944 GCA_964412315.1 uncultured Anaerolineae bacterium
CCTATACGCAGCGTAGCACGTCCCGTCGGCCAAAGCATCACCTACCTCGCCTTTGCGCAGAGCGATGGTGCGTACCAGCGCGAGGAGAAATTCTTCCGAACAACGCGCACAGTCTCTGAGGTATTCGATGGGTTTGTTGGGAACAGGGATCTCGAGGCCTTCGATCCGGTCAATCAGGCCATGCTGTCGGCACATCTGCAACCACGGGATCATCCCGTAGCTGATGTCCCAGCCATTCAGGCCATAGTCGCTCGTTAGCGCCCTGGCGACCGCGTCAACGCGGGGCCGTGCCTCATAGGCCCAGCACTGGCGCGCGACGCTTGGGGTTGCGGTGCCGTCGGCAGCCTGTGAGTTCACCAGTATTTCGTTGACACAAGGCGTGATGCAGAAACCGCACTTGCGCAGACGGGACCCTCGCTGTAGCCACCTGGTGCGAACCTGTTCTTCCGTGGCCGTTCCGTGGGCGCGCAATGCGCCCGGGCGCTGCCCCTCACGGCTGGCGCGCAGGCAAAGCTCAAGAAACTCTCGCGGCCGGGCGATCTTGACGCCCCCGGCCCCCCTCACCGCGATGGCCTTGAGGTTCTTGGAGCCCATGACGGCGCCATAGCCACCTTGCCCCGCTGCGTTCCCGGTCTCGGTCTGGATGACTGCGATCCGCGAGAGACGTTCGCCCGCCGGCCCGCAGGAGATAACCCTGGTCACCGCGCCGTGCCGCCTTCGCAGGGACCTGGTGGTGGTAAAAGTGCCCATGCCCCACAAGTCGCTGGCATCTCGTATTTCCACTTGCCCGTCATCAATCCACACGTAGACGGGCCTCTCGGCCCTGCCCTGGACGACAATGCCATCATAGCCGGCGTACTTAAGCTCCGCGCCCCAGTGCCCCCCCATGCCTGAACGAGAGAATATGGAGGGCCGCTGTTGGGGCGCTATGCCGAGGACCTCAACACGTCCTGCCCCCGAAGCCAATGTCCCTGTCAGTGGGCCTGCCATGATGAACAGCATATTCTCCGGATCAAAGGGGCCAATGCCAGGTCGTAGCTCCTCCCAAGCGATCCGAGCCGCGATCCCTATGCCACCGATAAACTGGGGCGCGTACTTTATGGTATCAATGGTGGATATCTGACCCGAGGAAAGATCAACGCGGAGGATTTCCCCCGTCCAGCCGTAGATCTGTTCCATATTATCTGCCCCTTGCTGAGGCTGCGACGAGCCTGAGCGCCCCACCTGGGCAGATCTCTACACAGATAGGGCCTTCCGGCCTGCCGGAGCACAGGTCGCACTTGAAGTAGGTGCGCTTGCGCCCCGCCTCCCTAAAGCCTATCACAGGCAGTTCCGGCATCAACGGGCAGGCCCGCAGGCAATCCCCGCATCCTCGGCATCTCTCCGGGTCAATGTAGCGGGCGCCGGTTGTCTCGCCGATCGTCATCGCTGGCTTGTCCCAGCGAGCAACACAGGCATAGTAACAGGCAGGCCAGTCGCACTGCTTGCAGACCGTAATGGAGGGAAGCTGCGGGACAAAGTCATCACAGGCGATGCGGATGCGCGAGAGGCTCGGTCTGCACTCCCCCTCGTGATACAACGAACAGGCGACCTCGCACTCCCTGCATGCCAGACAGAGCGACTCATTGACCTCGATCACGCCGGAGCGCTGCAATCGGGGGGGCTTGCCGGAAGCGTTGTCTTGGTCCATTGAACCCGTCATGCCCATCTCCCAACTAGAGGTCTAGCGTAAAGTATAGATCACTAGCCGCACTCTTTGCAGGTGCGCTCTGGAATTTATCATGGGGCAGGGGCATCTCGTAGTCCCGTTATCTCATACAACGAGATCGGTCGGCTGATGCCCCTCAACATCACCTCTCCACGCTCGCGATAGGACTCGAGGTCCCGCACCTCATCCAGGGTATCCTGCGTGACCAGGATTTGCGTGCCGAACAGCTTGTTCAGTTCTTCGACCCGCGAGGCGATCACCA
The DNA here is from genome assembly GCA_964412315.1 of uncultured Anaerolineae bacterium. Classification (GTDB taxonomy): domain Bacteria; phylum Chloroflexota; class Anaerolineae; order JAAYEA01; family JAAYEA01; genus CAYPON01. The sequence goes on from CAYPON010000387.1 coordinate 1,971, forward strand.
CAGGAGGCCCGATGACCGTCAGCTCCATCCGCTTCTCGGAACCGATGTTGCCCACGGCAACTAAGCCTGTATTCAAACCCAACCCTACGTTGAAGGCCGGCAAGCCGCGATGTTGCCAATCAGCGCAAAGCTGCTCCATCCGACGCACGATCTCTACGGCGGCCCGCACCGCATTCTCCGCCCCCTTCGGCGTCGCCAGGGGAATCCCGAAAAAGGCCAGCATTTGGTCACCCGCGAACTCGTCAATCGCCCCTTGATAACGGAAGATGATCTCGGTCATCTCGCGGAAGTACTCATTGAGCACCGTGATCATCTCGTTGGGAGGCGTCTGCTCCACAATCACGCTGAAATCGCGGATGTCCACAAAGAGGATAGTGGCCTCCCGCCGATCCCCGATCAGTTCCTGCAGGCCTCCGCCCTCCAGGACGGCGCGCACGACATTGGGGGATACGTAACGCTGCAAATCCGCACCGATCCGCTCCTCTTCGCGGATGCGCTGCTGCAAGCGGCTATTTTCGATGGCGATGGCTGCCTGCGTAGCGATGGCCAGGCTCAGCTTTTCATCGCCCGCAGTGAAGTACCCCCCCAACCCTTTGTTCACCAAGATCATGCTTCCCACTAGGCGAGCTGTAGTGGACAAGGGGATACAAAGCACGGATTCCAGCTTGAGCGAATGCCCCTCACGACCATAGAGTTGATCGTCGAGGGTTTCTGCCAGCATTTGGGGGCGGCGCTGCCCGATAGCTTGGCCCAAAGCGCCCTCACCGATGCGAAATGTCTTCCCTTTCGCAACATGCTCGCTGCCCCAGCCCAAGGCTACTTGCGCCGTCAGTTCCTCCTCCGAGCCAGTAGCGCCCAGCAACACAATGGCTCCCCCTTGGGCCTCGGTGATCTCCACAGCTCTCTCCAGCATGTGCGCCATGATCTCATCTATGGTCATATCGGAGATAATAGACTCGCCCATCTCGTAGAGG
>CAYPON010000388.1:0-2937 GCA_964412315.1 uncultured Anaerolineae bacterium
TTCCGTGGCCCCGGCAAACTGGCCGTAGAAGAGATCCCCTACCCCGAACTCCCGCCCGATGGCCTGATCCTCAAAGTGGAGGCATGCGGCATCTGCGGCTCCGACCTGCGTGCCTACGAGCATGGGCTGCGCTTTCCGCGCGAATGGCAAATCCTGGGGCACGAGATCGCCGGCGTGGTGGCCGAGGTGGGCCGCGACGTGCCTGACTACAAGCCTGGCGAGCGGCTAGCCATCGCCGCCGATGTCCATTGCCACAAATGCTATTATTGCCGCCGCGCCCTCTATAATCTCTGCGAGGACTGGAAGGTCATTGGCGCGCACTTCGCCGGCGGCATGGCGGAGTATATGCAGGTGCCGCAGGCGATCCTGCGTCGGGGGATCGTGCATCACATGCCGGAGGGCCTCTCCAGTGTGGCAGCGACGGTGGCCGAGCCTGCCTCCTCCGTGCTCGCCTGCCAGCACGAGATCAATGTGGATCTGAACGAGACGGTCGTGGTCATCGGCGATGGGCCGGTGGGCTGTCTGCATGTCCAGGTGGCGCAGGCGCGCGGCGCCAGGGCGATCCTCATCGGCCGGCGGCCTGAGAGACTAAAGTTGGCGGAAAAGATCGGCGCATGGCAGCTCATCAATGCCCAGGGTACCGACACCGTGGCCGCCGTGCGCGAATTGACAGATGGGCGCGGTGCAGATGTGGCCATTGTGGCCTGTGCCTCCAAACAGGCGCAAGCCGACGCCGTCTATATGGTGCGCAAGCGGGGAAGGGTCGTGCTCTTCGGCGGCCTGCCCAAATCCGACCCCATCACTCAGTTGGACAGCAACCGCATCCACTACGACGAACTGCACGTCTACGGCGCCTTCTCCTACCATCCCTTGTATCACAAGATGGCGCTCGATCTCATCGCCCGCGGCCAGGTCGCCGCGCACAAGATCGTCACCGCCACCTATCCGCTGGAGCGCGCCGTGGAAGCCTTCGCCGCCGCCCTGAGTCGCTCGGAGTTGAAAGTCGTGCTCACGACATGCTGATAGGGGTTCAATTACACCGCCACATCGCGCCGCTCGAAGACCACCAGCGCCACGGCCAGCAGGACGAGGGTCACTCCCACCAGGACAGCGACGTGCCCGGCATCCAAACCGTTCTTTAGCGGATCGGCGCCGATAAAGTAGTAGAAAAAGGACAGCTTGCGATACGGCTCCAGTGACTTGACAGACGCTGCCAGCGAGTTCAGGAAATAGGCGGCTACGCCCACCGTGCTGGCCACGCCTACACTCAGACTCCGGTCTCCGCGAAGGCAGCCCACGGCCAGGGCCAGCGTCCCTATGGCCAGTCCCAAGAGCGCACAGCTCAAGTTGATCTCTGCCAATCGCCCGCTGCTGATCTGCATGTTGACAGCCACTGCTCCGACGATCAGGCCCAGCCACTGCACCAGCGCCAGGAAGAGTGTGCCAATGACCAGGGCGACGAATTTCTCCACCACCACCCGCCAGCGTGGTAGCGGGTTAGAGAGCAGCAGATCCAGTGTTCCCTGTTCCTCTTCTCCGGCGATGGCCCCACTGCCAACGCTAATAGCATAGATCAAAAAGAGCAACGGTGCTGCCATAAAGAACAGGCTGCTGTTGAGATAGCCTTCCGGTGAGCCGTAACTCCCGAAATCCCCGATCATGGTTTTGGCCAGAGTTTCCGGCATCGCTTTCAGGATGCGATCATAGGTTGCTGCATTATCGCGAATGCTGGGATACAGCAGGGCAAGGTAAAAGGCCAACCCGACGATACCTACCGCCCACCAGAGCAATGCACGGCGTTGATCGCGCAAGGTCTTAAGGAATACATTGCGCAGCATGGCTCTCACCTCCGCTGTAGTAGGCCAGGAAGATCTCCTCCAGGCTCGGCTCATGGCTGATGACGTTGACCACTGTATACTGGGCAGCGGCCTTGATCACCGCATCCACCGTGCCGACGATAGTGCAGCGCATCACGCCATTGTCCACTGTCACATCGCGCACCCCTTCCAGACGGGCGAAAGCCTCTTGCGGGACGGGCGCGGCAAAGTGGATCTCCAGGCGACGCAGGGCACGCGCCTTCAATGTAGCCACGTCCTCCACGGCGATCAGCCGCCCCTCACGGATGATCCCCACGCGGTCACAGACCCGTTCTACCTCCGGCAGGATGTGGGAGGAGAGGAATACCGTGCGGCCCTCCGCCTTAGTCTCAGCGATCAAGCGGTAAAACTCCTGCTGCACCAGCGGATCCAGACCTATAGTTGGCTCGTCCAGGACGAGCAGTTCAGGCTGGTGCATGAACGCCTGGATCAGGCCGACCTTTTGCTTGTTGCCATGAGATAGAGTACGGATGGGCCTGGAAAGGTCGCAACTCAACCGCGCGGCCAGTCCCTCCACATGTTTCCACTCCACGCCGCCGCGCAGATAGGCCATATAACGCAACACCTCCGCGCCGGTCATCTTGTCATAGAGTGCGAGTTCGCCCGGCAGGTAGCCGACGCGCTGGCGGATTTCGCGGCTGCGTTGGCGCGTGTCCAGGCCAAAGATCGTGGCCTGGCCGCGCGTGGGGCGAATGAAATCCAATAGCGTACGGATGGTAGTCGTCTTGCCTGCGCCGTTAGGGCCGAGATAGCCGAAGACCTCCCCCTGCTGGATCCCCAGGTCGAGATCAATGACACCGCGCGCCTTGCCATAATACTTGGTCAGACCTGTGGTCTCGATCACGTTCATCGCACACCTCCAGGATGATTACAGGGATGGACAGGATAAACAGGATGCTTTATTTTGAGCCGATGAAGATGAGACAGAAAACGAAGCACCGGCAAGAGTCTATAATGTTTCGCTCTTTTGTCAAGTTGCCGCTTGTTTGCTGTTTTCCGTGGTCGTACGACCGGTCGCTAAGAGACTTCGAGGCATTTTGCGGGCAACCATACGATTTTG
>CAYPON010000389.1:0-2928 GCA_964412315.1 uncultured Anaerolineae bacterium
TCTTGGCCTGCACGCCAGCGGCCAGCTCGTTCATCATCGCTTGCGCTTTCTGTATTGAGCCGGGCGCGGTTTCCGTCAGCATATCCGTGAGGCTCTGCGTGATGGCGTTCACCATCCGTTCGCGGAGTTGGTCTATACTGTAGCTCTGGCCAGGGCCGATGAAGCCCACGAACTGATTGACAAAGTTCGCCGCATCGTTGAGCCGCACGCCGAAGGTGCCATGCGCACCGACGAGCAGCCAGCCCAGACCGATGCCCGGCGTTTGCAAAGCGATCGGCTGGCTTGTACCCCAACGCACCTGAGGGAATTCCCGTGTGCTCAGGTAAAAGATGCTGGCCTGGAAGGGAGTGTCGCCGCCGAACACTACGTTTGAGAGCAGCCCTGTCAGCAGCGGGATATTCATCGTGGTCACCGTATGGCGACCGGGGCCAAAGACATCCAGTGGTTTCCCGTCACGCACGAATATCGCTTGTTGTGCCGGGCCGACGATGATCTGCGAGCCGATGCGCAGGTCTTGCGTCGGGTGATGGTAGGCCACTGTCTGGGCCATATCATTATCAAACTGTAAAACAACTTCAGCTATACGTGGCATACATTCCTCCTATCTTGTTAACCACCGATAAACACATCTGTGGTTCTTTACACTGTACCTCGTAGGATTTTCTCTCTCTCGCTAAAGATATCGTTGGCCGCGCCGATGACGGTGGTCGCTTCCCGGATAGCCCCCGGGATTCCCGCGCCGGCGTCTATCGCTTCCTGCACACTATCCAGGCCGGCCTTGATCGCGGCGATCTGGTTCACCAGCGAGGCGTCAAACTCATACAGGGCGTCAAGCGTGGCCTCATCTACCTTCGTGACATTGAACACGCCACTGTAACCGTAACTGGCGTTCCGAATGCGATCCATGAATCGTCGCAGGCGCGTCTCTGCCGCCTGCAAGTCATCCACATAGACCAGCAAGCCAGCATCCACAAGCTGCCGTTGCAGGTCAGCCACCCGTTGCCATTGCACTTTGCATTGTTCGGCCAGATTGTCGCGCAACAGCTTATCCGTTTCGCGGCGCAGCTCTTTTTCCTTGTAGCCTTTGTAGAAGGGCACCTTGTTCATCAACCCTTCGAGCTTGTTCTGTTGCGCTCTTGCCTTTGCCAGCTTTTCGTCCATACATTCTCCTCCTGTTCTGTCTCCCAGCCATCCCGGGTTCTTTCCGAAAGTATACCAGGTCCTGTCAGGGTGTCAAATCCGCTGTGCAAGCCCAAGGCTCCCCGTTGCCACGAAACCATCCCCTTGACTGCACGTATATAATACGTATCGGACGGGCAAAAGTCGCGCCGGTAGTAACAGGTACCAGGCAACCTGATACTTGCCCAAGAGGAGACGATGTCCAAGCGGGAGCGGGTGGTGGTGGCTATGAGCGGCGGGGTAGATAGCTCCATGGCTGCCGCTCTGCTTGTCGAACAGGGATATGAAGTGATCGGGGTGATGCTCCGCCTTTGGAGCGAACCGGGGGAGGGAGCCGCCAACCGTTGCTGTACCCCGCAAGCGATGCAAGAGGCTCGCGATCTCGCTTACGATTTGGGGATTCCTTTTTACCTGCTCGATTGCCGGGAGAGGTTCAAGGCACAGGTCGTGGATTACTTCATCCAGGAATATGCCTGCGGCCACACGCCGAACCCCTGCATAGCCTGCAACCGCCATATCAAGTTCGGCTTCTTGTTGCAGATGGCTTTGGCGCTCGATGCGCGCTATCTTGCTACCGGCCATTATGCGCGCATCCGGCAGGTGGATGGGGAATATCAGTTGCTACGGGGAGTTGACCCGCACAAAGATCAGAGTTACGTCTTGTACATGCTTGGTCAGGAGCAGTTAAGGCGCGTGCTATTTCCTGTCGGCGAATACACCAAGGAGCAGGTGCGGGCCATAGCCGCCGAGCGAGGACTATCCGTAGCGGCCAAAGAGGAGAGCCAGGAAATCTGCTTTGTGCGGGATCATGACTATCGCCGCTTCTTGCAGGTGTATGCCCCTGAAACTGTCCAGCCAGGCCCTATCCTGGACAGCACCGGACGGGAGATCGGCCAGCATCAGGGGCTGCCCTTCTACACCATCGGGCAACGGCGGGGCATGGGGGTCGCCTGGTCGGAGCCGCTATATGTATTGGCCATGGATGCTGCGCGGAACGCCTTGATCGTGGGGCCCGCCTCACAGTTGGGGCGGCAACATTTGCAGGTGAAAGAGGCGAGCTTCGTAGCCGGGCACCCCCCGTCGCTGCCCGCTCATGTCACGACAAAAATTCGCTACACCGGCGCGGAAGTGGAGGCAACTCTGTATCCCGGAGACGAGGGCAAGGTAAAGGTCAGCCTGGCGATACCACTGCGGGATATTACCCCCGGCCAGGCGGCGGTTTTCTATCAGGGCGAGGCGTTGTTGGGAGGTGGAATCATCGAAAAAGTCGTGGGCGAGGCGAAATAGACGGATCGCCCTCCATGCGGTGTCAGGTTTCCGTCGCTTCCCTGTCAGCCCGATTTCAGGAAAGCCAACCGGACTCATGATAGAATACAAGAAGAACGGACAGGCGTCTGGTAGTTCTTGACGCCCAAAGGAATAGGAAAGCATCACGACGAGGAAAGGAAGCACGATGCACGCCATCGAGGTTTCGCATATCAACAAGTCCTACGGCAAAACTTACATCTGAGCAGTATGAGCAAAATATATCAATAGAGGAGGCATATGTCATGCAAAGGAGAGCACAGTTTTCGGGAAGGGCACTACTTGTCGCGCTGTTGGTGATTCTGGCGGCGGTGATCGTTTTCTCCAGCTACACGATCGTTGAGCCTGGCCATCGCGGGGTCGTGATCATGCTGGGTGCTGTGGAGGGGACCACCCTAACAGAGGGTTTTCATCTCGTGATCCCGCCTATCGTGCGCACGGTGG
>CAYPON010000390.1:0-2845 GCA_964412315.1 uncultured Anaerolineae bacterium
TGTCGGCACCGCCGCTTGTGCCGCTGCGGGAGCGGCAGCAGGGGCAGCAGCCTGTGCCGCGCCACGCAAATCAGCGCCGCAGACGTAGCAGAAGGCATCGTCGGGAGCGGCGGTCGCCTTACAGGCCGGGCAGATCACCGCCCCTTTGCCCTCCGCTGGCGCTGGGACTGGAACGGCAGCCTGGGGCGCAGGTGCGGGGGCGGCTGTCGGCTCCGGAGGCGTCAGGCGCGCGCCACAGTTCTCGCAGAACGCCTCCCCTGGCACGTTGCTGGCCTTGCAGGAGGGGCAGATCACGGCCCCCGCTGCGAGAGCGGGGGCTGGCGCCACAGTTGCGGCGACTGCCTCCGGCTTGAGCTGGCTTCCGCACTGGTCACAGAAAATGGCATCATCTTCGGCTTTGTTACCGCATTTCGGACAGACTATCATCGCAGCACTCCTTCCTTACAATTTATGTACCCATCCATAGAATAGGGTGTTCTCGACGGGCACGAGGGGCCCTAGGCTACTTATTTCTCCGCTTCCTCTTCAACTAGTTTCTGGGTCAGCTTGCGCGTCTCGTAACGAAGCTTTTTGGTGCCAGCAGCGGACATCTGGCCCTTCTTCTCCAGGTTGTCCGCCTCTTGCAGCGCGGCGTTGGCCAGTTCCTCCTCGCCCAGGTCGAGCAGGCGGGTGGCTGCGGCGCGCAATTTCTGGGTGGCGCCGGCGACGTTCCCCGCCTTGGCTTCTTCCAAAGCGCGCGTTTGCAGCTTGAAGGCGGTGACCTTTTCCACGATGTTCATCACGTTGGCGTCGTATTGCTTGGCCTCGTTCGCATCCTGGGTGAAGTTGATCAGGATGTCGTGGCGAATCTTTTCATCCACAACGCCGGTGGCTGGCACATCGTATTCGACCTCTGTTTGCGCGACACGGTATTTCCCTGGCTGGCGCGGTGGGATGAGCAACTCGACCAGGAGCGCCTTACCCACTTTGGCCTCGATCTCGCCCAGCGCAACCTGCACATCCCGGTCGGATATGGGCTGATAGCCCAGGTTGGCAATGGTCGGTACCACCTGCCACACCTGCCGTGGCACGACCCCGGCCACCATGCGCACCATCAGTTGCGCGTTTTGCACCACGGTCTGCTGGGTGCGCTGCACCGTCTGGGTGAAGAGTGGCACGATCTCATCCGGCTGGGCGACGAAATCGGATGTGCCCCCGCTGGCGGCAGCGATCTCGTCCAGAAGCTCCTCGTTCCAATCCTCGCCCAGGCCCAAGGCAAAGACGGGGATGCCCTTCTTCCCGGCATCGGTCGCCAGTTCGACGCATTCCTTCTCGTCGCCGAAGGTCTGGCCGTCGGTGAGAAGCAACATGCGGTTCACGCGGTCGGCAGCCAGCCCTTTTTCGATCTCTTTCAGTCCCTTCTTCATCCCTTTGGAGATGGCCGTGCCTCCACCGGCATGGATGCGATCTACTTGTCTTCTCAGCTTGCCGCGATCCGCCGCAGGCTCGCTTTCCACGATCACGTCGGAATGATCGTTAAAGACAACCAGGGAGACGAGATCCTGATCAGCCATCCGGTCTATCGCCAGGCGGACGGCGTCGCGCAGTTGCTCGATCTTGGCCCCGCTCATGGAGCCGCTGTGATCCAGCACAAAGCCGAAATTCAACGGCATACGCACTTGCGCCACCGTTTCCGTGGGCAACATCTCGATGAGCACGTAGGCCAGTTGCTGCGTGCTGGTCACGGGCAGATTGGGTTTATTGAGCGTCGTCGTAACCTTCAGTTCTCCTGCCATCTTGTCCTCCTTCTGGATGCTGGCAGGGCGATCACACAGGATCGCCCCTACTCTACTCTACCTGTACAATAATCAGGGTGATATTGTCCTCACCCCCGGCCAAATTGGCCTGAGCGACGAGGGTCTCGCACGCCAGTTGCGGGTCAGCCTCGCGCAGCAAAACCTCCTCGATCCCCTCATCGCGGGTCATCTCCCAGACGCCATCGCTGCACAGGATCAGGCGGTCGCCGGGCTGCAACTCCTGCTCAAAAGTATCCACCTCCACCGTGGGGCGGTCGCCCAGCGAGCGATAGATCAGGCTGCGCTGCGGATGTGTATAGCTCTGCTCCCGCGTGATCTCGCCGGAGGCGACCAGTCCCTCCACCAGGGAGTGATCCACGGTGATCCGCTTGAGGCCGGCGGGACTCCAGAGATAGGTGCGGCTGTCGCCCACATTGGCGATGAGCGCGCGATCGTCGCGCAGCAAGGCCATCGTCACCGTCGTCCCCATGTCGCTGCGCTGTTCCCGTCGCAGCTTGTAGACCGCCCGGTTGGCCGCCTGTACCGCCTCCACAGTCACGCCTTTCATCCCTTCTAGCGAGATGGCTTCCCCGGCCATCTCCGGCTTCCAGACCCTCTCCCGGACATGTTCCCAGATTGTGGTCGTGGCGAGCCTGCTGGCCACCTCACCATGCTCCTGTCCGCCGATGCCATCGGCTACGAGAAACAAACCCAGCGTCGGCCCGTCGTAGGCAGAATAGACGCGCGCGTCCAAATAGTCCTCGTTCAGATCGCGCTTGCAGCCAACGTCCGTCTTTTTCCCCCAGCGCAGGCGCATCCCCTGTGGGAAAGGTGGCAACACTTCTTCCTCTGCCGCTTTCTCCAGCGCAACCGTGTAAAGATAGTCACCCTCCGTGAACTGGTCGGCGATGAGTGGCTCCCCTTTCGCTGGCTCCTGTCGAATGAGACACCTGGCCCGCTCGCTCAGGGTCGCGCCGCATTGCGCACAATATTCGCTGCCCGGCTCGTTTCCCACATAATTGCATTTGGGGCAGCGGCTCTCAAGTTTTTTGGCGTGGCATCAGTAATCA
>CAYPON010000391.1:0-2844 GCA_964412315.1 uncultured Anaerolineae bacterium
ACAATCTGAAGGAGATTAGGCAGATATTCCTCAGGTGTCTCTTTGATTTCACGAGCCAATTGCTCTTCATAAAAGGAGACTCTCGCGGACATGGTCACCTCTCCCTGGCAATGTAAGCCTATGCTATTTCGTCACCACCACGAACTCCCAACTCTATGCGCTCCTGAATATCCATACTCAACCTCCGCAAGCTCCTCCCAGGTCTCTTGTGTTACGCTACCCAGCCCTCTTCGTACCCCGTCTCATACATGGCCACGATGTTTTGCGGCGGGCTGACGGCCTGGATGTTGTGGCAGGGGCCGAGGATGTAACCGCCGCCCGCGCCCAGGATGCGCAGGTTGTCCCACACCTCCTGGCGCACCTCGGCCACGCTGCCGAAGGCCAGCGTGTATTGGTTGTCCACGCCGCCATGAAAGATGACCTTGTCGCCAAAGTCCCGCTTCAGCCCCTCGCGCTCCATCCCCTTGCAGCGCCACTGGATCGGGTTGAGCACGTCAATGCCCGCGGCGATCATGTCCGGGATGATGTCACGGCACGCGCCGTCGTTGTGGTGAAAGACGAAAGCCCCCTCTTGATGCGCCAGATCAATGACCCGTTTCATACGGGGGATGAGGAACTCGCGGATTTGCGCCGGCGAGAACATCAGCCCCACCTGCCCGCCCATATCCTCCGCCACGTAGGTGATCATCACCTTGCCGGGGATTTGCTCGTAGATGCGCAATGTGTTCTGATAGGCCAGCTCGAAGAGCTTGTCCAGGCAGTAATGCACTATCTCCGCGTTGAGGATCAGGTCCATGAAAGCCTGCTCCTGGCCGCGCAGGTTCTTGTAGATGAGGAAAGGTTCGGAGCCGCCGCCGCGGATCGGATATTCCTCCCAATCCTTGATCTGCTCAGGGATGTCGCTGTAGTCGTACCAGTCGGGGCTGGGCCAGGTGTAGTTCGCCGCGATCTCGGCTACGCTGTTGAACTGAGCCAGTGGGTGATAGATGCACTCGCGATAGACACCGCTGCCATAGTCTATATTCTGAAAGCGGCAGCCGAATACGTCCATCTCCTCCGGCACTGGCGGCCCACTGTAGCATGGGCTTACCGTGATGGGCCGATCAATGTGCAGCCGTTGCAGCAGGGATAGTTCATCGGCCACGCCCAGGTAGCCCATCAGCTTATCCCGCGCCTCCGGCGTCGTCCAATAGTCCATAGGGACGCGGTCGGGCTTGCGGCGCGTGAGCACGGCCAGCCACCGCTCGCAGGAGGTCATCGTTTCTTTCGGCACGCTTTTGTCTCCTTGTTCCTCACGATCTGACGCGAGAACAATCAACGCAAAAAAGACTCCCATTCTCTTTGCGTCTTTGCGACTTGGCGTTGACCTGTTCTCTTAGCAAGTCACAGGCGAATCACCATATCCCTTGCATCTCCCACACATCGCATGACAGTACCCTGGCGCTCCCACCCACGGCGAAGGCATCCACGCCCAGGCTATCGGCACGGGTTGGGTAAACGCGGGCGGTCAGTGCAGCGCGCTCGTTGGCGTAGACTTCGATGACCGAGCGATCAAGGAACACGTGCAACGTTAGCTCTTTGAGACCCGTCAGGCCCAGGATGTCGCCCACAACCTTGCGCGTGACCGTCTCATCCAAGCTGGAGTGCTCTCCATTGATGCTCAGCCGCCGCTCGGCGACGCCATAGGCAATGATGGCTTGCTCGCTTTCGTCCGGCGCGCGGCGCACGACGAGGCCGAACTCGGTAGCATCGCCCGGCGCAATCGTGGCGATGATCTCTAGCATGTCACCCCGCAAGTCGCCGAGCAAGTAGGAAGCGCCTGGCGCGATGGCGAGGTCGGCAAAGTGTCGGTGCGTGCCGCGCAATACCTGTAACTCTGTCACAGGCCGCACGCCGAGCGCACCGTCGGGATGGAGGAAAAGCTCGCGCGGCAGCGAGTGCAGGCCCGACCAGCCGGAGGCGATCTGCGCCTCCTTGCCGCGCGCCTCCTTCAGCCAGCCCCACATGATACGCCGCCCCTTATTATCGAGCAGGCAGTTCGGCGCATAGAACGACTCGCCCAAATCCAGCAGCCCGCGCGTCTCCGGCCTAAAAGTGCGACCATCATACTCGCCGAGGAAATAGATCACCTTGCCGTAGGGGGACACGGCTAGCGCATGTTTAGCCCCCAGCGGGAAGAAATTGGGGCACTCCCACATCTTGCCCGACTCCTCGATCTTGCCGATGCAAAGCGGACCGAGATATTCCCAATGGATGAGGTCGCGGGAGCGATAGAGAAGGGCGGCTCCTCCCACCCCTTCGAGGCCGGAGCCGATGACCACGCGCCACTCGTCCCCTTCCCGCCAGGCGAAGGGGTCGCGGAAGCCGGTGACCCTCAATCCCTGCGGCGGTGCGGCGATGACCGGGTTGCCAGGGTATTTCTGCCACGTCAGCATGTCGTCGTAGCTTCGGGCCAGGCACTGCACCTGCGGGTGGACGCCGGTATAGAGGATGCTGGGGACGCCTTCATGCAGGACAGCGCAGCCCGACCAGATGCCATCTTTATCCGGGCCGCCGGGCGTTGGCGCAAGGGCGATGGGGAGATGCCGCCAATGCACGAGATCCCGGCTGACAGCATGGCCCCAATGCATATTGGCGTGATATGCGCCATCGGGATTGTGCTGGTAAAAGAGATGGTATTCCCCCCTGTATTGGATCGGCCCGTTCGGGTCATTCATCCAGTGCGCGGGGGGCAGGAAATGATAGCGCGGACGATGCGGGTCGCGCGCTAATTTATCCCGCAGTGCTTGATCCACAGTTCCCTCCCATTGTCACTCCTCGGCCAGCACAATGATCCGATCCTCT
>CAYPON010000392.1:0-2834 GCA_964412315.1 uncultured Anaerolineae bacterium
GTGCTGGCAAACATCAAAGAAGCCATAGCGCTCTACCTGGAAACGCTCACAGAAGACGAGATAAAAGCCAGCCTGAGCCAGGAAATCCTCACCACAGCATTTGAGGTGCAGGTTGGGTAGACCACCTCGTCTGACGCCCCAAGAGGCAGAAAAGATGCTATTGAGGGCTGGCTTTGAACTGGTTAGGAGCAAAGGCAGTCATAGGGTATACATTAAAGGGAACGTCAGAGTGATTGTTCCCTTCCATGCGGGCAAGATACTGCACCCTAAAATAGTCAGCCAAGTTCTCAAGGCGATTAGCGCGGCTGAATGAGTAAATGGACCGATTGCTCAGGCTCAAATGTAGCATCTGCAAGACAAGGAGGCATAGAGATGTCCAAGGACAAAATCCGTTTAGGTATTATCGGCACAGGGCAGATCGGCAAACATCACATCCGGAAATACCAGGAAGTCCCGGAAGCCCAGATCGTGGCCCTTTGCGACGTGCGCACCGACGAGGCCAAGCGCGTCGCTGACTCCATCGGCGGAGCCATCGCCATCTATGCCGATTACCGCGATCTCCTGGCGCGGGACGACATTGACTCAGTGGACGTCTGCCTGCACAACCGCTTCCACGCGCCCATGACCATCGCCGCCCTGGAAGCGGGCAAGAACGTCTACTGCGAGAAGCCGATGTCCTGGACTTACACAGAGGCCAGGGCGATGTATGACACGGCCAAGCGTACAGGCCAGATGTTCCACATCCAGTTGAACACTCTCTATGAGCCGGCGACGCGCGCAGCGAAAAAGTTGATTGACGAAGGCCATCTGGGCCGTATCTATTACGCCAAGTCGAGCCATTACCGGCGTCGTGGCCGTCCCTTCGTGGATGGCTATGGCACGGCTCAATTCGTGCAGAAAGAAACAGCGGGCGGCGGGGCTATGCTGGACATGGCGGTCTATCACATCGCCCGCATCCTCTGGCTGCTGGGCAATCCAGAGGTCGAGACCGTTTCCGGCACCACCTACCAGATGGCCGAGAATATGTACCCCGACCGTCGCGCCAGCAGCGGCTACAACGTGGAAGAATTCGGCATGGGATTGGCCCGCCTGGAGGGAGGCATCACCTTTTTCGTGGAGGAGGCCTGGGCCATCCACTCCGACCAGCCGGACGGCGACCATATCATCGGTTCAACGGGTGGGGTGCGCCTTGACCCCTTTGGTTATTTCACCACGCTGGCCGACATGGAGATGGACAGCACCTTTGACCTGAAGCAGGCCGATTGGCGCTGGCATCAGTGCGCGCCGATGACGGCAGGCTACGACGACTCGCAGCGGCACTGGATTTGGGCGCAATTGGGCCGCGTGCCGCTGCTCGACACGGCGGGCATCGCTCTCAAGACCTCCTTCATTACCGAGGGGGTCTATCTCTCAAGCCATTACGGGCGTGAGGTGACTGCCGCTGAGATCGCCGCTGCCGCCCCTGGAACGGGACGGTAAAAGCCAGCGGATTAAATGCTGTGTAAATAGACTCACCTGCGTCTCGGCGGTGATGTTTTCATAAGCGATTCAGGAGGTCCTAGGCATGAAGGAAGGCAAGTACCCGAGCACTGTATGTTTGACTTTCGATTTTGACGCGATGTCTGTCTGGCTGGGCGGCTATCCGCGCGTCACGCCAGCGATGCTTTCGCGCGGCGAATATGGGGCGAGGGTCGCCGTCCCTCGCCTTTTGGAGTTGCTCGCCGTATATCGCATCCCCGCCACCTTTTTCACCCCAGGGCACACGGTGGACTCGTTCCCGAAGGTGGTGGAGGCGATAGCGGCCGCCGGCCATGAGATCGGCCATCACAGCTATGCGCACCACGACCCAAGCACGCAGACGCCCGACCAGGAGCGGGCGGATATGGAGCACGCCCTTGCCTCCTTCCAGAGCGTGCTCGGCCTGCGCCCGCAGGGGTTCCGCTCTCCCTCCTGGGACTATAGCGACGCGACGCTGCCCCTGCTACTAGAGCACGGCTTCTTCTACGACTCCAGCCTCTTCGCACAGGATTTCCACCCTTACCACCCCCGGCTGGGGGATCGCGTCTCAGTGGAGCAGCCCTTGCAGCCGGGCGAGGAGACTAGGATCTGGGAACTGCCGGTCTGTTTTTCTCTGGATGATTGGCCGTATTTCCAGTTCAATTACGACCCGCTGCGGCCGGGACTTTCCGCGCCGTCCAAGGTTCTGGAGATTTGGGCGGCGGATTTCGACTATATGCACGCGCGGGTGGAACGCGGCATCCTGACCTACACCATGCATCCGCAGGTCATCGGCCGCGGGCATCGCATGGTCATGCTGGAGCGGTTGATACGGCACATCCTGGATCGGGGAAACGTGCGCTTTATGCGGATGATAGATGCGGCGAGGGAATGGGACGCCGCATGTGGGAGGGTCTAGCATATCATGAAGAAAGCGGATTTGATCCTTTATAATGGGCGAGTGCATACTATGGAGCCGGCGCAGCCTCTGGCGCAGGCGGTGGCGATCACTGGCAATCGCATCGTGGCAGTGGGGGATGACGCCACCACCTGGCCCTGGAACGGCCCTGGTACGGAGGTCGTGGACTTGCGAGGTCGGGCCGTAGTGCCGGGATTCATAGACGCTCACGTGCACTTTGGCGGCTACGCTCGCTCCCTGCACCGCATAGAGCTGGCCGAGGTGGATTCTCTGCAAGAGGTGGTGCGTCGCATCGCGGAAGGAGCACGGCGGACCTCTCCTGGAGAGTGGCTCCTGGGCTGGGGATGGAACCACAATCTCTGGAAGGAGGGGCGCTTCCCGCGCAAGGAGGATGTGAATGGCGTCACCGGCGAGCATC
>CAYPON010000393.1:0-2830 GCA_964412315.1 uncultured Anaerolineae bacterium
ACTCCGCAAGATGAGGTAACAGCGGCCTCGGATTCCGCGTCCAAAAGACGATGGCGTCCACGTCCTCTGGTAGCAGCGAAACCCGCGCTACCTGCGCCGGATTGAAGGGATTGGCTACCAGGCAAAACCCGGCGCGGATGCGGTTCATGAACCATTCGGCGTAAAAAGCCGGAATATCCGTTCGCCTGCTCGCGCTGATGATCATAGCACCCTTGATGCTAACGCCTGGATTCTCCCCTGATATTACGCTGGGCGTCTCTTTTCGTCAACCTAGACCTGACAGGTTTGGGAAACCTGTCAGGTCTGTCGGCGCAATGGACGGCACAAGGCTTTCCGGCTATAATGATTCTCCAGCATACCCGGTTGATCCAATTCGACCCAGGAATAACGTTCGGGAGGCTGTACAGAGTGGAACTCGCCAGCATCGTCGTGCCGGTATATAACGAAGAGGCGGCCATTGGGGAGGTGTTGGACGACATCATCGAGGCCATGGATCGTTCCGGCTATCCTTACGAGATCATCGCCATAGACGATGGCTCCACGGATAGGACGGCGGAGATCGTGCGCGCCCGCCCACAAGTCCGCCTCATTCAGCATCCGCGCAATCGTGGCGTCGGCATCGCCCGCAACACCGGCATCCGCGAAGCCAGGGGAGACGTTGTGGTCATGACCGACGGCGACGCCACCTACCCTGTCAAAGATATCCCCCGCCTGCTGGCTGAGATGGAGATCCATGATATGGTCGTGGGGGCACGCAAGCGGGAAACAGCAAATATGAGATGGCTTCGCTCGCCGACCAAGCTCTTCATCCGCTGGCTGGCCTGCTATCTGACAGGGACCAACATTCCCGACCTCAATTCGGGGATGCGCGCCTTCAAAAAGGACATCGCGCAACGGTACTTTCACATCTTCCCGCCCGGCCATTCCTGGGTGAGCACCATCACCATTGCCTTCCTCTCGGATGGCTATTCCGTCGGCTATGTGCCGATAGATTACTACCCGCGCAAGGGGCGCTCGACCTTTCACCCGATCAAAGATACCTATAACTATCTTGTCGCCGTCATCCGCTCCATCACCTATTTCAACCCGCTGAAAGTGTTCCTGCCGCTCAGCCTTTTCCTGATCTCGGCTGGCGTGTTCAAGACCGCCTGGGATTTGATCCTGCACAATCGCATCAAAGAGTCGGACGTGACCCTGATTACCATCGGCGTCCTGATCGCCGTGCTCGGCCTGCTGGCTGATCTCATCGTTTTACAGCACAAGAGGGACTAGGCAGTGCGCATCCTGCTGATTGGCCCTTCCTATCCTTTCCGGGGAGGTATCTCTCACTACACCACGCTCCTCTATCGCCACCTCAAGCGCCGACACGAGGTGCGCTTTCTATCCCTGCGGCGTCAGTATCCGCGCTGGCTCTATCCAGGCTCTTCAGACCGTGACCAGAGCGACTTTGCCATCCGCGAGGAGGGCACCGAATACGTCCTCGATCCGGCGAATCCCTGGACGTGGCTGCAAACGATAGACCGGGCCTGTGATTATCGTCCGGATTTGGTCATTTTGCCCTGGTGGGTCTCTTTCTGGGCGCCCTCGTATATGACCATTCTGAGCATAGCCAAACGATGCACCCAGGCGCACGTGCTCTACCTGTGCCACAACGTAGTGCCCCACGAAGCAGGGGGACTCGACCGTTGGCTGACCCGCTGGGCGCTACGCTACGGCGACTACTTCATCGTGCACTCGGCGCAGGATCAGAGCAACCTGCAGCACCTCCTGCCGCAGGCTCGCGTCTGCCGCACTGTGCATCCAACCTATGACGTTTTCCGACGGCAGGAGATCACCCAGGGAGAGGCCAGCCGCCGGCTGGGAACTCCCGGCGATATGCTCCTGTTCTTCGGCTTCGTGCGCCCCTATAAAGGGCTGGAATACCTCATCTCCGCCATGCGTCTCATCCTGGTCGCGCGAGAGGTGCACCTGTGGGTAGTGGGGGAATTCTGGCAAAGCGTCGAGATGTATCGAAGCCAAATCGAGTCTCTGGGCCTCGAGGAACGGGTTCACATCGTCAACCGTTACGTCCCTAACGAGGAGGTGGGCCTCTATTTTGCGGCGGCGGACGCGGTCGTATTGCCCTACCTCTCCGGCACAGGGAGCGGCATCGCCCAGATTGCTTTCGGCTACGAAAAACCGGTTGTCGCCACAACTGTGGGCGATTTGCCGGAGGTCGTCGAGGAAGGGAAGACCGGCTTCATCGTGCCGCCCGCCAATGCGGAGGCTTTGGCTAAGGCCGTGCTCGCCATTTACGAGAAAAGCGGCGAGGAGTGGGCGGCCAACATCCGCGCGCGGCGGGACCGCTTTTCGTGGGACCGGCTGGCGGACTGCATTGAAAACTTTGTGGCAGGGACAGCGGCATGAAGGTTTTGGTGACCGGCGGGACAGGGTTCATCGGCCAGCATCTGCTGCGCGCTCTCTATGCAGCAGGACACCGCTGTCGTGCACTGGCACGTTCGGGCAGCAAGCGGGAGGCCCTGGCGGATTTGGATATCGAGTGGGTGCAGGGTGACATCACCGACGCGGCCTCGCTGCGTGGCATCGCCACGGGGATTGACCTGGTCTATCACCTGGCGGCGACCGGCCATGTCACCGCGCTTTCCGACGAAGCCTATAAGCGTTTCCGCGCGGTCAATGTGGAAGGGACGCGCAACCTGATTGATGTCTGTGTGGAGGCCAGGGTGTCGCGCTTGGTGCATTTCAGCAGCACGGCGGCGATGGGCACGATCCACCTGCCCTCCGTGGACGAAAGCGTGCCCTGCCAGCCGACGACGCCTTACCAGAGAAG
>CAYPON010000394.1:0-2822 GCA_964412315.1 uncultured Anaerolineae bacterium
CGCAAAGCTTTCAATTCGGCAAAGTTTCGGACAAAATGGAAACAAAGCTCCAGAGCATAGGTACGGGTATAGTCGTAGCGGTTGGCGTAGGGAGGAGAAGTGATCAAAGCCGTGGGCGGTTTCTCGAAACATACCTGACTCAAGTCACGCGCATCAGCCAGTTGAACCGTTGGTGTTTGTCTTTGTTGCCCGTTTCCCCAGATTTGGCGAAATAGCAGGATATCTTTCTCAGCGTCCTGGACTCCGCGTTGGAGCATTTCGCCGGGGTCAGCGAGGCGTTTCTCACGTTTCAACCGTAGAAACTGCCCGTCTTTGGATGTGTAACTGCATGGTTCGAGGATCGAGAAAAAAAGCAGCAAAAAGATGTCTCGTAAAGGAGATCGAAGCTCGTCTATAGCCCCTTTCCACTTTCGGAGAGAGAGAAGCATGTCCGGTGGAAAGGCTATCTTCATGATAGCGACATCTGACGCAACCTCAGCAGGCGGCGTTTTAGAGACACGTGCCCTCAGGATTTCAAAGGCTTCTCTAACTGCGCCTGGTTCTGCAAAGAGGAAAAGGGGAAGGGTTTGTGCCACAAAAGCGGCAACCGGAAGCCTGTCTATTCCTATGGAAGGAATTCGGCCTTGCATCGCAACGAAGAGGGTCGTCCCCATTCCGCAGAATGGATCGAACAAGTAGTCCTTTTCGGTCAGCCCGAAACGGTTGATGAACTCTTCGACGAAGCCAAAGGCAAAGGCCTCTTTGTAGCGATACAGGCGAAGAACAGGTACAGCTTTATTGCCTGCATAGGAGACGAGGTCTCCAAGTCTGAGTTCTTCGCGTATCAGCGGGGCGAATCTGGCCTCGATACGTTGGCGTTCGGAGTGATTGGGTATAGCCTGCGGGGCCAGCACGCTTTGCTCACTAAACAAAGCCAGTTGTTTCATTGCCCTTTATCCCCACCATGCACCGGGATCATCCTATAGCAGCTTGGGGTCAGCCATAGTTCAATTATAGCATTATCGTGCGTCAGTACCAGATAGGCTTCTCTTGTGAGAACAAAAGTGCGAATCTAGGACCTTTCACAAAGCCATCGTCTGCTTTCCCGGTGTCATCCACTTGACATATTCTTTACCTTGCCAACGCACGCACAACTCGAAGGGCACATCCGTTTCCACGTTAATCTTCGGCGGGGTGTCGGGGTTGGGACGGGCGTCCGCCACGAGGTTCACTGTTCCCTCCAGGCCGAAGGGATAACGTTGCACGCCATGTTCCTCAGTCAGGTACAGATCCCAGAAAATGAGGCCCTCGTGCCGCTGGCCCTGGATGCCGATGACATCCTCGATGAGCACGGCAATGGGGCCTAGTCCTCCCCAGCCAACGAAATCGCGCCGCGCGGGACGCCCCGGGGCCACCTTCTCCGGCGCATAGTTCTCCCAGACGGTGCCTGTCTCCGCGAAAACCTGGCCGATGTTCTGCAGATGATTCCAGGCGATCTCACGCGCTAGGTCGTGGTATCCCCGCGCCCGAAGCCCTTTCAGCACCATATAGTTCGTTGGCGGCCAGACCCCGCCCAGCCAGTAGCCGCCGCTGGGATCATAGCCCCTGCTGTCGGCGGCCTGGGCGGGGATGCGGTGCGGACGGTTGAAGGTGCGCTCATCGGAAAGGTGGGCGATGAAGCGCACCTCTCGCTCCGGCGGGATCACCTCCGCTAACAGCCCCCAATAGGCGCCGATGCTCTTGACAGGGGATAGCCTCCCGTCGGGTGCTGCGTCGTAGTAAAAGGCCGTCTCTTCGTCCCAGAGACGTTCGTTGATGGCGCGGCACATGTGCGTGAATTCTTGGCTCAGTTCCGGCACGAATTCGCTGCGCCCGACCTCCTCAGCGATGCGCTGCAAGCAGGGACAATCAAGCGCAGCCTGCATGTTGGTATCCACCCAGGTGTAGTGGCGGTGGTGGCGCGCCGAGTCCGGCACCCGCGATTGGTTGTCCATGCCAGAGGAAAGCCCGGTCGCCCAATAGAGGCCGTCTGGCCAGGTGCGGAAATCGTGATACCAGCGGTGATAAGCCATGAGCGGCGGGAAAACCCGCTTCAGTCGCTCTCGATCGCCATAGTTGAGGTAGTGCAGCCATTCTGCCCAGGCCAGAATGGCCGGCCCGGTGCCATCGGGGTCGAAACGCTCCCAGAAATCCTGGCCGGTGTAGGTGTTGATCTCGCGGCAGATATAGCCATCCTCGTGCTGCTTGGCATAAAAGTTGTCCAGGGAGTGGATCGCGGGAAAGGCGCGGTGGCCATAGCACCCGAACATGGTCATGAAAGCGCTGTCCCACATGAAGGTGTTCTCGTTGAACGCCGGGTCAATGAAATTGGAGTGAAAGCCGCTCTTCGCCTCCGGCTGACGGAAATTCTTGAAAGTCAATTCCCAAACCCAATCATGCATCCGCAGCCAGAGCGGATGTTCCCCCAGCACCGGCTGTGGCAACAGATGACGGCTGGCGGCATATATCGGCAGCGGCGTCGGCTGGTATGTCTCCTGCAGAAAGGCGTTTTCCTTTGTCAATGGCTCGGTCGGTCGCCGAAGGGGTGACATCGCTTCGCTCCTTTCTCACGCCAGATTCCTCGTCCGTGGCGATAATGAAACGCCGTAGAGGAAAACCACCGTCGCTATGGCCGCGCTGATCAGGATCCCCGTGCCGGGGCCGAGGCGGTCGGCCACTGCGCCCACCAGGATGCTGCCCAGGGGGGAGAGGCTCCATACAAACATGTTCATGCCGATCACCCGCGCTCTCATCTCCGGATTGGCATAGGCTTGAAGGAGGGTGTTGCTCAGGGGGATGAAGAA
>CAYPON010000395.1:0-2802 GCA_964412315.1 uncultured Anaerolineae bacterium
GCACGATGCCCAACTCGCGCGTCAGACTGCGCACTGCCTGGATGAACTCATCCGTGGGGCGGAGGCCCTGCGCGTCATAGTTGATTGGCTCCATGATCAACGCCGCCAACAGGCCCGCGTTCTGCCGTAGCGCACGCTCCAGGGCCGCCGCATCGTTGAAGGGAAGCACTGTCACTCGTTCGGCGTTCTCCGGTGGGATGCCCGCTGAGTCGGGCACGGGGCGAGGGGCATCTGCGGCCCCAGCCAGATGCAGCGGCGGACGGCAACTGAAGCCAACGGTGTCGTTCACGCCGTGGTAGTGTCCCTCGAACTTGACCACGCCCCACTTGCCGGTATAGGCACGCGCAATGCGCAGGGCATGCCAGGTGGCTTCCGTCCCGGAGCCGGTGAAGCGCACCATCTCGGCGCCGGGAAAGAGGCGGATGAGCTGCTCGGCGACTTCCACCTGGATTTCGGTTTCGCAAGCGCAGAGGATCCCTTTTTCTAGTACCTCCTGTACGGCAGCGACAACGGCGGGATGGCCATGCCCCAGGAGACTTGCCCCGTGCGACATGTTATAGTCAATGTAACGCCGCCCATTCACATCGTAGAGATAGGCTCCCTCTCCACGCTCTATGAACAGCGGATGCTGCAAGGCAGGGTTGAAACGAGCTGAGGCGTTAACGCCGCCTGGCAGGACACGTCTCGCCCGCTCGTAAAGTATGCGGCTGTTTTCGAACTCGTAGCATTTCGTGGTCATACCTCATTCTCACAGTCCGTCTTCACGTCGCGCCCGGTCAATCTCCTCGGCGGAAGGCGCTGGCCCCAGGCCGGCACACAGGCCCCACAATGATCGGCGGGGCCTGGGCTGGGCAGCAACTAACTCCTGCTCGATTTCAGGGGCGATTCGTTTAATCAAGCGGACCTTATCCAGAGGAGAAAGCCGCTTAGCCAAGCCAAGAACCTCCTCGAAAGTTACTGCCTTTTCCATGCTTTTCCTCCTCTGATTTCATTATACGCCGGGCTGCAGTGGTGTCAAAGCCATGCACTCAACTGGATGTTGTTGCCACAGTCAGCGGATCACGCGGATGAAGTAGAATGTCGAGAAGACCCGAAGGGTTTTATGAAGAGAAGATGTCATTGCATCTCCTCAACCTGTACGAGGTCACTCACTGCGTATAGGTAATTGTCACTAATTCAGCACGACACTTGTGGTTCGCTGACTTATGAAATACAAAGTGTTTGACACACGGGCAGTTCGATGTATGCTACGGTTGAGTGCCCACGATGTTGGGATTGCGCCTCGGACGATGCCTGCCGTGGTGCGGGCATTGGCTCAATGAACAGTATATCGCAAAGCCCTATAAGGCGCAATAGCAAGGAGGCACCAGCTATGATCAAGACCTCGTTATTCATCGGCACGCCGGACATGCCGGATGTGGCCTATGTTCACCTGTTCAGGGACGAGATACAGGAGAACGTCAGAAAGGCAGCCCGCCTCGGCTTTGATGGCGTGGAACTCCTGATCGGCGATCCCAGCTTCTTTGACTGCGACTGTCTGGAGAAAGCACTGGCGGCCAGCGGAATAGACCTGGCTTGCCTTAACACCGGCAGGATGGTCAGCCAGTTCGGCCTGACGCTCATCCACCGCGACCAGAACATGCGGCAAAAAGCGTTCGAGAAGCTCCAGGAACTGGTGAGGATTTGCGGCAGGTTCGGCTGCGCCCTGAATATCGGGCTGTTCCGCGGGGGTGCCCTCGAAGGAAAGCCGATTGCCTATACCAAGGATCTCTTTGTGCAGATCATGAAAGACGCCTGCGATTACGCCTTGCCATTCGGCGTCACCCTGAACTTCGAGCCTACCAACAGATTCGAGATCAACTTTATTCACACCACAGACGAAGGGCTTGAGGTTGTCAGCAGAGTTGACCGGCCCAATCTGGGGCTGCTGCTCGATCTATATCACATGTACATCGAAGATGCGAGCATTGAGGAGAGCATCAGCAAGGCGATGGATTATGTAAAGCACTTCCACTTCTCCGATAGCGACCGCTGGCCGGCAGGAGTGAGCCATGGAGTCATTGATTTCAGGGCCATCATGGCTCTTCTCAAGAAGATCGGCTACAGCGGCTATCTCTCGGAGGGACTGGTGCCGACGGAGGATGTAGAAGAGTGTGCCAGGAGAACAGCAGCCTATCTCAAGGAGCTGATTGCCAGCATCTGACGACTACTCGCGCTCCCTGACCAGCACTCCCCTGAGAACCATGCCGGGATTCGCGGCCAGGTGGGCAAAGACCTGAGGAGCGTCCCACATATCGAACTTGGTCGCCACCTGAGGATAGGTGATGGCCCCTTCGGCTATCAGCCGCAACGCCTCCGGGAAGCAGTTCACCGAAGCGCGAGAGCCGACGATGGTCATCTCCTTCCGCGTGAAATCCAGGCCAGGGAAGGTCACTCCTACGCCTTGCTTGACCAGGCCGACGATGACGATCCGCCCTCCTGCTGCAACCAGTTCCGCAGTTTGCTCCATGGCCTTGGGGTTGCCTGTGGCTTCGATCACTACCGGTGCGCCCTCGCCATCGGTCTGGTCGCGGATATTCTCAACAAGGTGCTCATCGGCGAGCAACGTTTCCGCCCCAAACTCGGCCGCCGTCCTCAGGCGTTCGGGGATAATGTCCGTGGCAACAACGCGAGCGCCCCTCGCCCTGGCCACCTGGATCAGCGCGAGGCCAATCGGGCCACAGCCGAGGATGAGCACGTATTCGCCGGCGACTACTTGGCCGCGGCGGCAGACCTGGATGCCGATGGCCACCGGCTCCGCGC
>CAYPON010000396.1:0-2795 GCA_964412315.1 uncultured Anaerolineae bacterium
GTCGTAAGGCTCCCCCTGCCGAGGCCGGCCGATTCCCAGGCGCAGGCGGGGGAAATCGTCGGAGCCTAACCTGTTGATGATGGAAAGCATCCCCTTGTGTCCACCGGCACTGCCGTTGGGCCGCAAGCGGGTCTTGCCAACGGGGAGGTCCAGGTCGTCATAGATGACCAGCAGGTTGTGTAGGGGAAGCTTGTACCAACGCACAATGGAAGCTACCGATTCGCCGCTGTCGTTCATGTAGGTCAAAGGTTTGGCCAATATGACCTGCACTCCCAAAACGTGTCCGGTCGCCAGATATGCCTTGAAGCGCATTTTGTCGAAATGCAGGCCCCAGGCCTCTGCCAGCCGGTCTACGCACTGAAAGCCGGCATTGTGGCGATTCCTGGCATATTTTGGCCCGGGATTGCCCAGGCCGCAGATCACGTAGAGAGCTTTCTCCATAGGATTTAGAGAATACGTCTGATCAGGTTGATCAAACCGACCAGGGCAAAGATAGCCCCCATCGCCCCTACCCCCATCAGAAAAGCATCTTGCCATCCTCCCGTGTCTATGAATGGCAACGCCAGCGCGGGGGCACGGGTAGGCCGCGCCAGCGTCGGAGTGGGCGCGGATGGCGCTATGTCGGCGGTCGGCTGGATGATGATCACCGTAGGCGTGGCTTTCGGCGTGGGTGTGCGTATTGGGGTTGACGTCCTGGCCGGCGTTGGTGTATCCGTAGGCTTGGTATTGGCGACCGAGATTTGGCGCACATAATATTCCTGGTAATTGCCGGTCTTGTCCACTACCCGCAGGAGCAGGCTATAGCTGCCATCTGGCACGGTGGCCGTGTCCCATGTCTCCAGCAGGCCATCAACCACTTGCCTTTCGTGGACACCGATAACAGTCCAGCGGTTGTCCGGATTAGGCTCACGGGCGATGTGAATCTCGTATTTCCAGAAATTGGGGTGCGTTGCGCTTCCGTTGATGAGCACCTTGCCGCGCACGACCGCGTTCATGCTAGGGGAGGTGATGACGGCGCGAATGCCCTGAGCAGATGGGGAAGCGACGGCGCTTTGCGCTCCAAAGTCGAGCAGGATAGCGATGATGGAGGCTAGGGTCAGTATCCTTCTCATAAAGCTCCTCTGGATGGGAATGATGCTAGACAAGTTTAGCACAAAATGGCTGGAAAGACAAAGAGTAAAAGCTGCTAGGTCACGGCCCAAAGCCGCTCCCGGCGGCCTTCCACCACCACTTGGTCGTACAAACGGCCAGCCTGGGCCAGACGTTGCAGCGTTGCTTCGATCTCCGACGGACTCCAGCGGAAGAGCGCGCGCATCTCGGCCAGGCTACAAACAACCATGTTCTCTATGAACTGGAGGAGTAGCGCCGCGCGGGCTTCCTGGAGCGAGGGCAACTTGTCCAGCAATCCCTGAGGCACCTGTCGCTCCACCAGGTCCCAATAGTGCAAGGACCAGCCTTCCAATGACCCGCCGGCGACGGTGATGTAAAACCCGTGCTGCAAGGCAGTCAAGACGCCTTCAAAGCGGGTACGATTGCCCCCGAATTCCCAACGCGCTTTGCGCCAGAGGTCACGAGAGCTGAGCGGGCCTTCCTTTTCTATGATTTGCAGGACGCGATAGGCCATTCGCTCCAGCGCTCCGGCCTGGTAGTTTTCCTCGTAGCTATCCTGAGGGCCGTAAAGCAGGTAAAAGCTAGGGAAAAGCCGCCACGAGATGAAAATGCCGCGATTACGAAAAAGCTTTTGGTAGGCGCAGAGTTTTGCTGCGGGCAACGTCTCTTTCCAGTGCCAGGCCCCGTCGGAGATGTCATAGCCGGGCCAAGGTTCGCGAATGTCGGCTTCAGAGAGACTGGGGAGAGCTAGATGAGGTAGGGGAGCGAGGGGCACAAAGCCGCGTTCAGCGATATATTCCGCGGCCTGCTCATCGGTGGAGATTCTCAAGCCAGAATGCAGACGGCGCTTCCCCTGGCGCATTTCCTCCAATTGCGCTGCGGTCAGAGACAGAGAAGGCATTTTCTCTTCCCTACTCGGCGAATTAACATAACCCTCCCGCCGGTTGAGAAGCTGCGGGAGAGTTTGTCCGATCACGGTTTGCCTTATTCCGCCGCCTATTTCATCTTGAGCTGGCTGAAGCGGCCATAGTGCACCCTGGCCTTATCCCACCGCTCCTCTTTGGAATGCGGCTCTGGCATTTGCGCCGGGTACCCGACAGCAATCAAGCCCAGGATGCCGATGTGAGCCGGAATGCCGAGGGCCTCTCTCAGTTTTGCCTCGGTGATGTCCCAGGCGGGGCCATGAGGGTTACCCACCCACGCCGATCCCAACCCCATAGCGGTAGCCGCGATCAGGATGTTTTCGCCGGCTGCGCTCAAATCCAATTGCCAGCCGCTGGACAATCCACCATCGCCCAAGAGCGCAATGATGGCTGACGCTTCTTGCACGTAGGGGCGAACGCCCAAAATGGCGCCGAGGCGCGCCTGCACTTCCTTATCTCGTACGATGAGGAAATGCCAGGGCCTACGATTAAGGTAGGTTGGAGCATAGAAGGCTGCCTCGATCAGCGCCGCAATCTTCTCTTCCGGTACTTCCTGAGTTGTGAATCTTCGGACAGTTCTACGCTTTTGCAAGAGATCAAGAATGTCGCTGTTCATTTCTATCCCCTTTCAGGTTAGTCTTGGCTCGCTAACTACAGTATACACACTTTCCAAACTGCGTCAACATATTTGACCTTAAAGAACAAGCCTCTGGGAGCATATTATAGGCCACTAGCTCGTTGAGAGATATGACCTGCGTCATG
>CAYPON010000397.1:0-2768 GCA_964412315.1 uncultured Anaerolineae bacterium
GCGCACTACCTGGAAAAGATGAACGGCGGGCGCGGCAAGCTCCTGGGGGGCGTGCCGGGGGTGCCGCCGGCGGATGTGGTGATCGTCGGTGGCGGCATCGTCGGCACCAATGCGGCGATGGTCGCCTTAGGCATGGGCGCCTCGGTGGTGATCCTGGACATCAACGCGGATCGCCTTCGCTATCTGACGGAAATTCTGCATGGAAATCTCATCACGCTCGTCTCCAACCGCCACAACCTGGCGGAAGCTACTCGCCGGGCGGATGTCGTCATCGGCGCGGTGCTCATCAAGGGAGCCAAGGCGCCGAAGCTGGTCACGCGAGACATGGTGGCGGCGATGAAGCCGGGCAGCGTGATCGTGGATGTGGCCGTGGATCAAGGGGGCTGCATCGAGACCACGCGGCCCACCTCGCACAGTGCGCCGATCTATTTCGTGGATGGCGTGCTGCACTATTGCGTGCCGAACATCCCCGGCGCCGTCCCGCGCACCTCCACCTATGCCCTGTCCAACCAGACTCTGCCCTACGCCCTCTGCCTGGCGGGCAAGGGCTTTGCCAGAGCGGTGCAGGAGAATCCGGCCCTGGCCAAGGGGGTGAACGTCTACAAGGGACTGGTAACCTACCAGGCGGTGGCGGAGGCTTTTAGCCTGGAATACACGCCTCTGGCGAAGCTACTGTAGGCGACTTGGACGATGATGTTTGTATGGAGAGGATTCTGTATAACGCTGGATAAACTGCATCTGGTCAAGCTAACGGACGATTTCTCGCGCATAGAAAGGGGGAAGGAGGTTCCATTAGGAGGGCTATGAAGGACTATACTTCCCGTCGGGTGCAGGCCTGTTCCTCTGGCGGAGGACCTGGCCTGCGCCCGTTCTTCGAGATCATCGCCACGATGCGCGACGAGATTATCTCCCTCGGCCTGGGCGAGCCGGATTTCGACACACCGCAACATATCGTCGCCGCTGGCGTGCGCGCGTTACAGTCCGGGCGCACTTGCTACACCTCCAACTATGGCACACTCGAATTGCGCCAGGCGTTGGCGGAGCACCTGGCGCGGCTTTACGGCGTGGCCTATGACCCCGCCCGCGAGATGATCATCACCGTCGGCGTCTCCGAAGCGCTGGCTATCGCCCTGATAGCCATCCTGGATCCCGGCGATGAGATCATTGTCGCGCAGCCCTGTTTCACCTCCTACATTCCCGACGTGATCCTGGCCGGAGGGACGCCTGTCATCGTGGCAGCGCGACCGGAGGCGGATTTCGAGGTTTCCCCTGCCGATGTCGAAGCGGCCATCACCCCGCGCACGAAGGCGATCCTCCTCGGCTATCCGAACAACCCCACCGGTGCGGTCATGCCCAGGGAAAAGCTTGCCGCCATCGCCGAGTTGGCACAGCGTCATGATCTGCTGATCCTCTCCGACGAGATTTATGACCGGCTGGTGTATGGCATTGCACACACCTGTGTGGCATCGCTGGATCAGGAGCGAACGATCCTCCTGGGAGGCTTTTCCAAAGATTACGCCATGACCGGCTGGCGGATCGGCTATGTCTGCGCACGGCCGGAATTGATCGAGGCCATGTTGCGCGTGCACGAGTGCTTCCTGATGTGCGCCTCCACGCCGGCCCAGTATGCTGCCGTCGAGGCCCTACGAAACGGGGAAGCTGCTGTGCAAGAGATGGTGCGCACCTACGACCAGCGACGCAAGGTGTTGGTGCAGGGATTGAACGAGATCGGCCTGCCAACCTTTGAGCCGAAAGGGGCTTTCTATGCCTTTCCGCAAGTCTCTCACCTCGGCCTGAGCGATTATGAGTTCGCCGAAAAGCTACTGAAAGAGGAAAAGGTGGCGGTGGTGCCAGGGAGCGCATTCGGTGGGAGCGGCACAGGCTATGTGCGCTGCTGCTACGCACAAAAGATGGATCTCATCGGGGAGGCGCTGGATCGCATGGAGCGGCTCGTGCGACGGGTCCATACCTGAGAGGAAGGGCACCGCAGAGACGCGGAGAACGCAGAGAGCATTGACAATGGTGGCACTGGAGGCCTTCAGCGCCACCGTTGTTCTTCCTGGGCACAGAGTTTTCGCGCATTTTCGTGGCCTTTCGTAGATTTCGCGCTCTGAATTCTTCTTGACCTGCCAGGAGGGTGGTGTATAATCTCTTTTAGGGAGGCGAGCATGGATTACGAAGCGATCATCGGCATGGAAGTGCACGTGCAACTGAAGGCCGCTTCCAAGATGTTCTGCGGCTGCGATGCCAACTACGCTGCCGCCCCGCCGAACACTCACGTCTGCCCGGTTTGCCTGGGAATGCCGGGCGTCCTGCCGGTGATCAACCGCAAGGCGGTCGAGTATACCCTGATGACTGCCCTGGCGCTGCATTGCGAAATCCCTGCATACGCCAAGTTCGACCGAAAAAACTATCCCTACCCTGACTTGGTCAAAGGATACCAAATCTCGCAATACGATATGCCCTTCTCCCGCAATGGGTGGGTCAGCATCCGTGCGGATGGCGAGACGAAGCGCGTCCGCATCCGCCGCGCCCACTTAGAGGAGGATACCGGCAAGCTCATGCACGTTGGGAATGCGAGCCTGATAGACTTCAATCGCTCCGGCGTGCCGTTGATGGAAATCGTCAGCGAACCGGACATGCGCTCCGGCCTGGAGGCGTGGGCCTACCTCACCAAGCTACGCACGATCCTGCGCTATCTGGGCGTCTCTACCGGCAATATGGAGGAGGGAGCGATGCGCTGCGAGGTGAACATCTCCCTACGGCTG
>CAYPON010000398.1:0-2720 GCA_964412315.1 uncultured Anaerolineae bacterium
ACAACGTCATGTTCTCACGCATGCCGCGCGGCGGCATGGCATTTCTCGCAATGACAAGCCCGAGTTTGGGAAACCCTGCCTCCCCCTCTACGCCACGATCAGATTAGCAAAGGAGGACACCTCTCATGAATCTAATCTGCATTATGGCCGATACGCTACGGGCTGACTATCTCGGCTGTTATGGCAACCCCTGGGTCAAGACCCCCCATCTGGATCAACTGGCCAAGCAAAGCGTGCTTCTGGAGAACCTCTATGTCGAGGGATTGGCGACTATACCGGAACGGACGGTGTTCTTCACCGGCAAATACACGTTACCGTTTCGCCGCTGGCAGCCGCTCTGGGATCACGACGTGACGCTGACCCAGGTTCTCAAACAGCAAGGTTATCTCACGTCTTTCATCACCGATACGGCCCACTATTTCGCACCCGGCATGAACTTCCACCGCTGGTTTGACGGTTGGCAACTGATCCGCGGCCAAGAGTTCGACCGATACATCACTGATCGCAACAAGGGGCGCAATCCGGAAGAGTTCATGAAGGCCGGGTGGCGGGATACCCCTCGTGAGAGGCGCCATCTGCGCCTGGAAGATCCGACCAAGATGCTCGCCCAGTATCTCCGCAACGTGGCCGACCGCAAGAGCGAGAGGGACTACTTTACTGCTCAGGTCTTTCAACGGAGCATTGACTGGCTCAAAGGCAACTATGAGCAAAGCCCCTTTTTCCTCTGGATTGACAGTTTCGATCCCCACGAGCCATGGGACCCGCCGAAACGGTACTATGAAAAGTACGCGCCCGCTGGCTACAATGGTCCCTGGCTGATCGCCCCCTGGCTGATCAGCGTCGCGCCAGAGGACTTTACCGAAGAAGAGATCGCGCACATGAAGGCGCTCTATGCTGGCGAGGTCACTTTCCTGGATGCCTGGGTTGGCCGGCTGCTGAACGCCGTTTGGGATCTCGGCCTGGCCGAGGATACGATAATCCTCTTCACTGCCGATCATGGGACGCAATTCGGCGAGCACGGCACGATCTCCAAATCGCCGATGATCCGACATACGGTCTATAAGGAACTGGCCCGTATCCCTGGTATCTTCTATCATCCGCACGGCAAGAAGGGATGCCGCATCGGGCAACTGATGTGGACGCCCGACATAATGCCCACTTTGCTGACACTCTTGGGTATTGCCCTGCCAGAGAACGTCCACGGCACGCCACAGCCGTGGATCATCTCGGATGAGGCAGGGGAGGGGAGGGAATACGCCGTTTCGGGGCATTACGGCCAGAAAGATTGGCGAGCGACTGATGGCAAGTGGAGCTATATCGCCAGCGAGGAACCAGAACTCTATCACCTGGAAGCCGATCCCGACGAGCAACGCAATGTGATCGCACAGTATCCGAAACAGGCGCAGAGATTGCAGGGCGCGATAGAGGCGTTCCTCGAGCAGGCGAAACAGCTTCATCCATAGGATTCGCGGAATCTTGCGCCAGACAAGCGACGATCCCCTCCGAAAGGAAGGAACAACCTCATGTCTCCAGACAAGCCCAACATTCTGCTGATCACGACGGATCAGCAACGCTTCGATACAGCGGGCCCCGCCGCACCATCGTTTATGCGGATGCCGCACTTTGACCATCTTTGCCGCGAAGGGATATTGTTCAGCTCCGCTTATGCCGATTGCGCAATCTGCGTGCCTTCGCGGGTCTCGATCATGACCGGCAAGTACGTCTTTACGCATGGGATGCCGGACAACGGCCTGACCTCGCGGATCATGGGCCGCGAGGGGACGCTGCCGACGCTCCTGCGCGAACTGGGCTACCAGACGGCAGCGATCGGCAAGATGCACTTTGGCCCGCAGCGGGTCAGGCACGGCTTTGACGAGATGATCCTGCCGGAGGACTACTATCGGCTGATGCACCGCCTGGGCCTGGATGTTCCCCAGCCGATGCACCACGGCCTGGGGCAGAATGAGCTTTACGCCGGTATGGCCACCGTGACCGAGAGCCTGACGCTCACTTCCTGGACTGCCGAGCAGTGTGTGGAATACATCCGGGAACGCCGCGATCCGACGCTCCCCTTCTTTATCTGGTGCTCGTTCGGCAAACCCCATCCGCCGCTTGACCCGCCGGAACCTTACTACTCGATGTACCGCAATTGCGCGATCCCGGAGCCGGTTTTCGGCGACTGGTGCGAAGGTGATCGCTGCCCCGAGGCGTTCAGACGCTGGCAGGAGATACAATGCTATGACCTGGTGCCTCCAGAGATCATCCGCGAGGGGCGAGCGGCTTACTACGGGCTGATCACCCAGATTGACTATAACATCGGGCGCGTCTTTTCCGCCTTGCAGGATATGGACCTATTCAACGATACGCTGATCCTCTACACCTCGGATCATGGTGAGTACCTGGGCGATCACCACGCCGGGTCGAAGGTATTCTTCCATGAACCCTCGGCGCATATCCCCTTTGTGCTGCGCCTGCCCCAAAGCTGGAAGGATCGTTGTCACGGCGCCACCGTCTCCTCCCCCGTGACGCTCGCCGACGTTTTGCCGACGCTGGTTGCGGCAGCGGGCGGCACGCCTCCCGCCGATGTGGATGGACAGGACTTGACCGCCCTGGCCAGAGGGCAACTGGCCAACCCTCGGCGCTATCTGGAGGCCATGGCCGGCGCCTTCGATGAGCCGTGGTATCTGGCGGCCACCGATGGCCGCTGGAAGTATATCTGG
>CAYPON010000399.1:0-2711 GCA_964412315.1 uncultured Anaerolineae bacterium
GTATTAAAGATAGCCGGGCGTGCGCCCACTGCGCCGATCCGCGCCCTCTTCAGCCCCCGCACCACGCGACAGACACCGGCGAACTTCTGCAAGTCCGCCTTGAAGCTCTCCGATGTGGGATAGACGGTATGCTCCTCCGTCACAGAGAAGGGATAGCCGTACTGATATAGGTTATTGCACACCGAAATCTTGCCACAGAAGGCATCGCCGCGCGTTTCCACCGCTAGCTTATCCAGCGCATCAGGATAGGCCTGAACCAGGATTGGCACTTGCAACTCGGAAAGCTTGATCGTATCTGCGATGCCTCTCTCCGGGCCGAAGACAGGCAATACAACGAGAATGCCATCAATCCGGTCGCGGTTAGTTTTGAACAGCGCCGCGCACTTCTTGGAATCCCGCCAGGTCTCTACCGCGCCCATGTTAGTGGCGTGCTCGTCCAGGATTACGGTGTCAATGCCCATCTCGGCCAGCATCGCCAACACCTTCCGCCGCTCGGCTAGCACCGGCTCAGCGGGGAAGAAATCACGAGTGCCCACAATCAACGCCAAGGTCGTCTTTTTCATCTCCTCTGCTCCTGTCCATAGTAGGCATTCCTCTCACCAGCCCTCTACCTGGCACAGCGGTCGTTAAAATAGACGTGCACGTTCCACTTTTCCGGCCCGTGCAGCGGCTTGCCCACGATGTCGAGCACCCCTCTGCCCAACATATCCACCAACAGGGCGTCATGGATACCT
Source organism: uncultured Anaerolineae bacterium (assembly GCA_964412315.1). GTDB lineage: Bacteria > Chloroflexota > Anaerolineae > JAAYEA01 > JAAYEA01 > CAYPON01. Next base: position 735 of record CAYPON010000399.1, read on the forward strand.
GTCCCTTCATCTACCATGTGCCGGGTGAAAGCGCCCTGGCCGTCGTTTTCCCAGAGGATGATACGCGGCGGTCGGACGATATACTGATCTGTTTCGCGGTCGGCGCGGCCCACCTCGCCCACGAGGATGTCCAGCTTGCCGTAGCCGCAGATGTCACCCAGTTGCAGCGAGTGGGCATCTAGCAGGAAATCCTCCAGCACATGCTCTTCCCACATGTCCGTGATGTTCCCTTTGGGCTTGAACCAGGAAAGTTTCCCGCCCTGCATCTTGCCACATACACACGGATCGCCCTCCGAAAGGAAGATCTCATTCTTGCCGTCCCCATCAATATCGCCGATAGCCACTTTGGTCGTCAGATATCCTGCGGCGAACTTGTGCTCCTCCCACTTCCCGCCGGTGTATTTGTACCAGTGGGTTCCGCACACCAATTCGTTTTTGCCATCCCCATCTATATCCCCGATAGCCAGCCCTTCCTCCGGTTGGACACCCTCTTTCCGGTAAGGATTCGGCTCCGTCTTGCCTGTGGCGATGACTTCCAAGTCGGGCCAGGGGCTGACTGTCGGATCCTCGGGCAGTGGCACGCGATAGATGTTGGTGCCGCCATGCTGGTTGGTAAAGACCAGCGACATCCTGCCATCGCCGGTGATGTCCCCGATGATCGTGTCATGGAACTGCGTGTTAGGCGTTCTGGCGATCAGCCTCTTCTTCCAGGGCAGGCCACAAACTCCAGGGTTCTCCCACCAGTAAATCTCATAGCCTCGTGCATCGCTGCCGTTGATGATGTCGAGATAGCCGTTTCCTGTCAGATCGTACAACGACCCGCCGCATTCCATGGATTGCACGTTGTCAACCAGGTGCTGCTCCCATTCCTTGTCTTGGCCCTTGTTCTCCAGCCATACCATCTTGCCGTTCCGGCCAGAGATGACGATATCGGGCAGGCCGTCGCGGTTGATGTCGCCGACGTTGGAAAAGGTGTTCATCTGCCCGTAGTCCACGTTGTTCACCACTTGGCCGACGACCTTTTTCGTGAATCTCGGTCTAGCCATTTCATAATCTCCTTTGTTCTATGGACCCGCCGCCCACAACGCATCCTGCTGGCGTCGGAGTTTCACGACAATGCTCGTCTCGTCTAACCGCACATCCTGCCAGGTCACGATCTCGCCTGCGGCCACCGGACGCGCCACTTTCGCGCCAGGCGCCAGGCCGACGGGTAGGGCCTGCAGCGCACGCGCCTCCTCGGCACGATCCATCACGCCGTAGAAGGTGTAACCGCCGAAATCATCCAGCCGTTCTCCGGGCCGCAAGTCGCGCTTGGCAAAGGTCATGACCTCGGCCACTGGGCGATCCAGGGGCAAGAGCCACGCTCGGCGGTACAGATGCGCCTGCGCGACCGAGATCGGCGCTTCCAGGAACCAGAGGTGATAGGGCCGGAAAAAGGTAAAGTACTTTCCTTTGCCGACCCTCAAGTATTGCAGATCGGCGAGGATGCGCTCATCCTGCACCCGCACGGTGACGAAAACCCCGCCCGCCATAGCAGGCCCTTGCACGAAATCCACTGCGCCAGGGAACTTGGTGATCCCGCCATCCGCTTCCAAGGCGAAAATCTGGGATACCGTCTCCAGCGTGGCCTGCGGCCCGATCATGCCACGCTGCATCGGCAGGCAGCCGGTGGCATTGGCCGCGCAGGTCATCTCGAACATGGTCTTGGTGCCATCCACATAGGACGCGACCTGGAAGGGGTCCTTGTTGGCGCGCCTCGCCGATTCCATCACTGTGTCCGGCGTGGCCGTCCGATCCAGGGGGTTGTTCTTCCCCTTGCCGATGACTATCACTTCATAGCCCAGCGTGGATACGAAATCGTACAACTCCATCAGGCAGCCTGGCTCATCGCCAGAGGAGACGGTATAGAGCACCCCTGCCTCCCGCGCGCGCTTGTGCAGGATGCGCCCTATGGTCACGTCCGCCTCAATGTTCACC
>CAYPON010000400.1:0-2705 GCA_964412315.1 uncultured Anaerolineae bacterium
CCCTAACCCTCTCCCAGTGGGAGAGGGCAGGGTGAGGGCTGAAAGCTGAAAGCTGATAGCTAACAGGGAGTTCGAGCATCGCCTGTAAGGTCATCACAACATAGTCTGCGCCTGCGAGGTCGGCTTTATTGACGACGAGAATGTCGGCGATCTCGAGCAAACCCGCCTTGAGCGCCTGGATGTCATCGCCCTGGCCAGGCACTTGCAGGACGATGGTAGTATGCGCTGTTCTGGCGATGTCTACTTCTGCCTGCCCGGCCCCCAAGGTCTCAACAAGAATATGGGTGAATCCTGCGGCGTCGAGCACCTGAGTGGCATCGGCAGTGGCCCGCGCCAGCCCTCCCAGGCTCCCCCGGCTGGCCATGCTGCGGATAAAGATGCCAGGATCGCCGCTCACATCCTGCATGCGCACACGGTCTCCCAGGATAGCTCCCCCCGAAAAAGGGCTGGTGGGGTCAACGGCGATAATCCCCACCAGGATGCCCCGGCGGCGGTACTCTTTGGCCAGGGCGTTGACCAATGTGCTCTTGCCCGTGCCCGAAGCGCCGGTAACGCCGATAATGTGAGCGCGGCCGGTATGGGGGTAGAGAGCGGCCAGGACTTGTCGCGCCTGAGGATCGTCGTCCTCCACAAGGCTGATGCAACGGGCGATGGCTCGCCCGTCGTGGCGCAAGATGCGGTCAACGAGTTCCATGGACTACTGTGCCGGGGGTCGTTGTTTGGCGACTGCTTCTTGCAGGAACGACACGACTTTTTGCGTGGAAGTGCCTGGCCCAAAGACTTCGGCGACGCCCATCCCTTTGAGTGCGGCGGCCTCTTCTTCGGGGATCGTGCCGCCGACGACCAAGATGACCTCCCCCAGTCCCCTCTCCCGAAGCAGCGCGAGGACGCGCGGGACAAGGGTCATGTGTGCGCCGGAGAGTATGCTCAGGCCTACGACGTCCACGTCTTCCTGCAAAGCGGCCTCGGCGATCATCTCCGGCGTCTGCCGCAGGCCGGTATATATCACTTCCATGCCCGCGTCGCGCAGAGCGCGGGCGATGACTTTGGCTCCCCGGTCATGGCCATCCAACCCGGGCTTGGCGATCAGGACGCGGATTTTTTGCTCCATAGTATGTGCCTTCTCTTGTCGAATCACGTGTAGTGCTCAGACGTAAAGCCTGAGGCTACGAGGTTGTCGAACGGTCCATCAGTATTCTATCCCCCGACGACCTTGGAGGCCACGGTCATAAGGATGTTTGAGCGAATGCATTTCGGTCACCAAGTCTGCGCGGTTGATGATCTCGGCAGGGGCGCAGCGGCCTGTCAGGATCAACTCGACATGCTCAGGCTTTTCGTCGCAGAGCCGCAAGACATCAGCCAGGGGAATAAGCTCGAAATCGAGCGCCATGTTGATCTCATCCAGGACGATAATATCATACTGGCCACTGAGCATAGCCTCGCGGGCGAAAGTCAACCCCCTTTCCGCTTCCTGTACGTCTCGCGGGTCGGGACTGGCCCTGTTCACGAATTCGGCGCGACCGAACTGGCGTATGGTGATCGCTGGTGTCGCTGCCAGGGCGCTGAGTTCGCCATAATGCGGCCATCCTTTCATGAACTGGATGATGCAGGTGCGCAGGCCCTGGCCTGCCGCCCGCACTGCCTGGCCAAGCGCAGCGGTCGTCTTCCCTTTGCCACCGCCGGTATAGACCTGGATCAGACCAACTTTCAGGGGCATGAATTCTCGTTTTCCGGTTTTTCCGAAAGCTCGATTAACACGCCATGCGCGCTTTGCGGATGCACGAAGGCGATCTTTTTGCCGCCTGCGCCGATGCGTGGCCTCGTGTCTATGAGCTTGAAGCCTTCAGCCGCCAGGCGGGCCATCATAGCTTCGATATTCTCCACCTGGATACAGATATGCTGGATGCCCTCTCCGCGTTTTTCCAGGAAGCGGGCGACCGGGCTTTCCGCGCTGAGCGGTTCGAGCAACTCCAATTCGCTCTCCCCTAAAGGCAAAAAGCCAACACGCACCCCTTGCTCTTTCACTTCCTCGGTGTGCGTCATCGGCAGGCCAAGTCCCTTTTCATAGAAAGCGCGCGCTTCCTCGATGCTTTTCACCGCAATGCCGATATGGTCTATCTTGCTCATAGAGCCGTCACCTCCCGGTACTCGCCAAAGACTTGACGAAGCCTGTCGCAAATCTCGCCCAGAGTGACATACTGCTCTACGCAGCGCAGGATCGGCGGCATCAGATTGCTTCCGCCGCGTGCTGCTTTCTCCAATTCGTCCAGGAGCGCGGCGACCTGCGCTGGGTCACGATGTGCCTTCAGCGCCTTCACCCGTTGGATTTGCGCCTCTTGCACCTGGGGATCCACTTTGAGCAGCTTGGGTTTGCGCGTCTCTTGGATAACAAAGTCGTTGACACCGACGATGGTTCGCGCTTTGGTCTCCACTTCCCGCTGATAACGGTAGGCGCTATCCTGGATTTCCCGTTGCATGTAGCCCAACTCGATGGCGTGCAAAGCACCGCCCATCTTGTCTATCTGGGCAATGTAAGCTTCGGCTCGCTCCTCGATCTCACTGGTCAGCCTTTCCACATAGTAACTGCCTGCCAGAGGGTCTACGGTATCCGCCACGCCGCTTTCCAGGGCGATGATTTGCTGCGTGCGCAGAGCGATGCGCACGCAGCAAATCATCGCCCTGGAAAGCGGCGTGGCGGATACCGT
>CAYPON010000401.1:0-2645 GCA_964412315.1 uncultured Anaerolineae bacterium
CCCGAAGCCTATGGCAATCCCTTTGTATACGACCCCGCACCCGATTGGCTCACGGAAGAGATAATCCAGGCGCACCGCGCCAGCTATGGCCCACACAGCGCCCGCGAGCCGCGTGGCTTTGGGCCAGCGGCTACCGTCCTGCCCAGGGAAGTAGCTGAGATCGCCTCCCTGGCGGATTTCAAGCATTGGATTGATGGCTACGATGTGGGGATACGCTACATGGACGATCACATCGGCCAAATCCTCAACGAACTGGTTGCGCAGGGTGTCCTGGATGACACCGTTATCATCATCAGTTCCGATCACGGCGAGAACCAGGGAGAGTTGAATACTTACGGTGATCACCAAACCGCCGACCACATCACCTGCCGCGTCCCGCTCATCATCCGCTGGCCGGGGCTGCCGGGTCGGCGCGTGGACGGCGCTTTGTACTATCAACTGGATATGGCAGCGACGGTGCTGGAGTTGCTTGGCGCCTCGATCCCACCGCTTTGGGACGCCCAAAGCTTCGCCTCTGCCTTCCGTGCCGGGCAGGAAAGCGGGCGCGACTTTCTAGTGGTCAGCCAGTGCGCCTGGAGTTGCCAGCGAGCCGTCCGCTACAGCCGCTGGATGCTGATCCGCACTTATCACGACGGCTTGAAGGATTTCATGCCGCTCATGCTCTTCGACGTGGCCGAAGACCCGCACGAAACGCGCAATCAGATCGTGTCCTCCACGACCATCGTAGACCACTGTGTGCGGCTTCTGGACTGGTGGCAGGCGGACATGATGGAGAAATCGCTCGAGGCCACGGATCCGCTCTGGACAGTGATGCGCGAAGGGGGGCCTTATCATACGCGGGGGCGCCTCGCCGAGTATTGCCAGCGGCTGCGAGAGACAGGGCGCGAACATCACGCCGAGACGCTGCTGAGGCTGCACGGACACGAGAGGTAGGCGTCAGGTATGATGCACTCCCTAGCGACGGCTCTTCCAGGCCGTCGCTAACTCCTCAGCGGGCGGAATCGCTCAGGGCATTGGAGCAGTCGCCATGACCGCTATCCCTGTCCCTAAGAGCAATGCCAATAACAGAAGGAGTTGCCCCAGACATCCACGAGCCGCACTGTTCTCCTGCGGTGCGAAAGTCACGACATAGCCCCCGTTAGAGGCGGGTTGGGCTAGGATGTAGAGTATGGCGAGGACGGCGGCGAAGGCGACAACGAGGGCCACGATGATGAGGAACGACATCATCTCATTTGGCTGAGCCATAGTTGCACCTCCTTACGGTTTACCTGCCACCGAACCATCCCCAAGATCATCCGGCTTTACACCTACGAATCTTGAGCGAATTCGGTGCTACTCTTACTGAGTGCACCTCTATTGTAGCACGCCGCCCCTGAAAATACATGAATTTTTTATGCTATAAATTTGACAATTTTTTGACAAAAATGTGACAGATGCCATGTTAGTCACTCGTTTCCCCGCGTCTCCCCGTCTCCCTCTCTCCACTCATCGCTGATACTTCTGCATATTCGCCAAATGCTCCTCGTATGTCTCCGCAAAGGCGTGAGAGCCGTCCCCTTTGGAGTGAAAGAAGAGGTATTTCGTATCCGCTGGATAGAGCACTGCCCTGATAGAAGCGACACCGGGGCTGCAGATCGGGCCTGGGGGAAGCCCCGCATGGAGAAAGGTGTTGTAGGGGGAAGTCACGGCCTGCGCCTCCTCCAGAAGCATCGGATTCCACCAGCGCCCTGTTTGCGGGTTGAACCCTTTGGCATATTGTACCGTCGGGTCGGCCTGCAGGTACATCCCTTTCGCCAGGCGGTTATGATACACACTGGCGATGATATTGCGCTCCTCCTCGACCACCGCCTCGCGCTCGACGATGGAAGCGAGTGTCACCACCTCGTAGAGGGTCATCTTGATTTCCGCGGCCCTCTGCCGCATCGCCGGCGTCACCCGCCGATCAAAGCTGCGCAGCAAAAGCTCAATGACCCCACGGGTATCTGTACCCTCGTCCACCTGGTAGGTATCGGGAAAGAGGTAGCCCTCCAACGACCTGCCGGCGGGCCGGTCGTTCAGGAAGGCATAGTCGAACTTGGCCGCGCGGGCCAGTTCGAGGAACTGCCCCTCATCCACTAGCCCCTCCCGTGCCAGCAGTTGCGCCGCCTGCTCCATGCGCCAGCCTTCGGGAATCGTCACCTTGCGGGCACGGGTGACTCCATGCTGCAACACTGTGACGATCTCCTCCAGGCTCATATTGCGCCTGAGCTTGTAGTCTCCCGCTTCCAGCTTGTCGTCCACGCCCAAGTAACGCACCAGCAGCCGGAAGAGTTGCCCATCGCGGATCAGCCCCAGGTTCTGCAGGCGCGGCCCTATGGTTGCCGCCGTCTCGCCCGGCTCAATGCGGAAATTGACGACCGTCGGATCGTTGCTGGCCGATTCCGTTATCTCGTTCTGGCGGAATCGCAGATAGAGGGCGAGGCCCGTCTGTTCCAGGGATTTGCCGGAGATGGTCGGGCGTTCACTCAGGGGCGCCACAGGCTGATTCTTGAGCAGGAGCCAGAGCGCGCCGCCGATAATCCCGATGATTAACACCACTGCAATGAGGATCGTCAGGCATCGCAACAGGCTACCTAATAGGTCTCGCACTTTTCCTCCTAGTTGGG
>CAYPON010000402.1:0-2523 GCA_964412315.1 uncultured Anaerolineae bacterium
CTTCACCTCCTCCAGGCAGGTCTGCTCCTGCCAGGTGATGTGGTACTCCGAGCGACGAATCTCCTCCTGCGCCTCCGCCCACCAGTCAGGGGAAACACCCTCCGGCAGCTCGATCTCCGGCTCCGTGGGAAGCTCCCCCTCGTCGTCACCTCCCTCCCCCGGCGGCAAGGCCAGACCTGGCGCCGGGACCTGCACGAGCAACAGGCCGAGGGATAGAACTACGCTCACCAACCGTTGAAGCCATATGCCTTTCATCTCCAACCTCCTCATCCCTTGAGCTACCCCCCAAATGTGGGACTATTTCACCTGCCCCAAAACACACAGCCGCCTCCCGCAGGCCTGGAAGGCGGCTGTGTCCCGATGCGGCTATGATGTGGCATCTCGCCCGAAGCGAGATGCGCTGGGGAAACATGAGGTGCGATGAATCGCCCCATGGTTTCGAGAGTCTATGAACAATATACAGCAAAACTCGATTTCTGTCAAACCTCCTGAAAGGAAAACAGCAATGTTTCGCGCGGAGAGGGCTGGATAACGAAAACCCTGGATCACGGTGGTCTCCCCATCAAGTGCTGCCCAAGTGTCCCGGCCAGTTTTCACCGCCGGAACCCCCTGTCAGCGAATTAGACAACGAATTAACGAATCAAACTACAGCAGGCGATTCGTTAATTCGTTTCCGAATTCGTTGACAGGGCCTCTGCGTGTTCTGCGGTAAAACCGGGGGGGCAGCAACACTCAAAAGGGGGGCCATCTGGATCACGAAACCCACGGAAAGGACGAAACCCGCACGCCCTTGTCACATCTCCGCTCAACTCATCCTATCACCCGCGCGCCATCCTCTGCCAGGCAGACATAGACCGGTGGTGTGATGCCCGTCGCCGCGGCATAGGCTGCGGCCACCTCGCGGCGGAAATCCTCCGCTTTCGCCGCATTCACCAGATTGACCGTGCACCCCCCGAAGCCGGCGCCCGTCATGCGCGCGCCATACACCCCTGGCGCCTGCCGCGCTGCCTCCACCATGATGTCCAGGCTGCGGCAACTCACCTGGTAATCGTCGCGCAGGCTGGCGTGCGAGTCATACATCAACTGGCCGAAGGCAGCGAGGTCGCCGCGACGCAGCGCGGCCACGCTCTCCATAACGCGCTGGTTCTCGTACACCACATGGCGGCAGCGACGGCGCGTCGTCTCCGGCAGTTCCCTGGCGCGTCGCTCGAACATCTCAGGGGTCACATCGCGCAGGGCACGCACGCCCAAAAGTCGCGCCCCCATCTCGCATTCCTGGCGGCGGGCGTTGTATTCGGAATCCACCAACCCCCGCTGCACTTTAGTGTCGCAGACGACAATGGACGCCCCAGCCGGGACAGGAACAAGCTCATAATCCAGGCTGCGGCAATCTATGAGCAGAGCATGTTGGCTCTTGCCCAGGGAGCTGATGAACTGATCCATGATCCCGCAGCGCATGCCGACGAATTCGTTCTCCGCCCGCTGGCAAAGGAGCGCCAACTCTACCCGGCTCAAATTGAGATGATACAACTGTTGGAACATGTAGGCGGTCGCCACCTCGACGGCGGCGGAGGAGCTGAGGCCCGCGCCGATAGGGACATCGCCGGTGATCACGGCATCAACGCCGCCCAACGTATGGCCTGCTTGCTGGAGCATGAGGGCCACGCCCCGTTGGTAGTTGCTCCAGGTCTGTTGGGTGGCGCGAGCGATGCTATCCAGCGCGAATTCTGCCTCGGAGGCCATGTCCAGGGAGCCAATCTTAACCTTCCTATCGTCGCGTGGCGAGGCGGCGATGACGATCTGCCGATCAATGGCCACAGGCAGCACGTAGCCGCCGTTATAGTCGGTGTGCTCGCCGATCAGGTTCACCCGCCCTGGCGCGGCCACTATAATATCCGGCGCTCGGCCAAAAGTCTGACGGAAAGCGGCGGCGGCACGTTCTTTGAGTGCGGTAACTGACGATGCCATATCTCCTCCTACTTTCAGTTCAATTCCCTCACATCCGGCCAATATCCCAGTTTGTAGAGTGCCTCCAGAAGATCCTCTTTCTTTGCCTCCTCCACCAGCGAAGCTTGCGGCGAAATAGCCTGGCCGAGATAAGGCTGTAGCCGTGGCGAGGCGCGCATCTCACGCATAGTCTGCTCATCGCGGGCCATCAGCAGGAGAACACGGGAGAGTTTCACCTGGCCGAATTTGGCTCCCCACTCCTGCAAAGTGCGGGCGACGTTTTGTGGCACCTTCCCGCTGCTGGCCCGCCGCAGGAAAGCGAGGATCGAACCGATCCTAATGCCCTCCTGCAAGCCGCGCCATATGGAGCGGTCGGTAATACGATAGATCGTCGCCGCACCCTGGCCCTCCCCATCGGCGAAGCGCTCTAACTGATAGCGATCATAGAGATTGGCCTCGCGCGCGGCGATGACGGTGAAATCGGCCTGGATCACCACTGGACGCTCCGGCAGATCGGGCATGGCCGCTCCTGGGGATTCCAGCAGCGCGGCCCCCAGAGCACAGAGGCTAAAGGCG
>CAYPON010000403.1:0-404 GCA_964412315.1 uncultured Anaerolineae bacterium
CTCTCCAGCGGAGGGAGGAGGCCCTGCACCTTCCTCTTTGATATTCAAGAATAAGATGATTCCCTATATTGGCAATGCTCTTTATTGCTTTGCTGACTCGACCGCGATGCTTTTGGCTAGCATAGGAGAAAACATCCCATCTTCACGAATCGAGGTGCTCACCGGTGTCGGACTCGGCGCATTCTGGGGGCAAGGCAAGCTGATTTTCTTCAGCAGCATCCCGCCTGACATCGGGATTAGTGAAGCACTGAAGCTCCTGGGCTTCGCGTACACAGAGAAATCGTGGCCAGAAGCGGAGCCGGCTCCCCTCGGCGAATTACGATCTGACTTGAGGACATCTCCGGCCGTGCTGGGGCCGCTCGACATGGGCTACCTCAGCTACCTTCCGTGGAGCGAGCCTGGCG
>CAYPON010000403.1:414-1441 GCA_964412315.1 uncultured Anaerolineae bacterium
ACTTTGTCTTGGCCTACGCCATGGATGAGAGTGAAATACACCTCCACGACCCAGCCGGCTTTCCTCATGTCTCGCTGCCGCTAGAGCAACTGGAGTTGGCCTGGAAGGCAGAGCGCATTGGATACCGGCGTGGCTACTATCGCTACTGGACCTCGCCAAAGCGCGCTCAACATCCGACGGAAGGGGAGATCTACGACCAGGCGCTGCAATACTTCAGGTCTGGCTATCGTCACATGCAAGAGTTGGCGCCGCGCATGAGCTGGGCGATTGGCCGCGAAGCGATCCTCGCTTGCGCAGTCCATATACGCGGAGGGGAAGTGACTCCGCCACAGACAGAACACTTGACGGGTTTTGCCCTCAGGCTGGGCGCCAAACGGGCGCTCGATTTCGCGGCCTTCTTTAGCTTCCGCGATACGCAGTTGGCCGTTTTGAAAGTTAAGCAGGCGGAGTTGCTCGGCAAGTGTCACACCCTTGCCGTGCGCAAGAACTGGACCGCTCTTGCCGACACCCTTCAGGAGCTGGCTGATGTTGAAGAGGAGTTCCGCACCTTGTTGCTTGCTCGTTGAGAGTTACCTTGATTGGCGATCTTTGCAGGCGAGTTCGTCACCCGCGGCAGCCCGACATTGACGCCTCCCGGCGAGGGCGACTGGGCCTTGGTGCTGGATGACCCTGCCCTGGGCCTGCCCGCGCCGGATTTCAGTTGTCTGTGAGATCTGGGCTGGGCGCCTGCATGTGAAAGTGTGGGCTGCCCGCGATATTGCCAACCTTGGCGTCCACTTCCTTCATCACGGGTGTTTGCTGCTGGCTTTTGACGATAGTGAATGTACTGGTTTGCTTGAGAGAACGCAACCGCCCTGGGCGCTGGCCCTCTTGTTTGCCCCTTTGACGATAGCGTATTATAATAAACTTCTGCTGCACCCCTTGTCCGATAATGGGATCTAGCGCACGAAAGGCCCATGGTCACCAACCTGCGGGAACTACTCCGCTACCGTGAATTGATTCGCAACCTTGTAGCGCGCGATTTGAA
>CAYPON010000403.1:1451-2500 GCA_964412315.1 uncultured Anaerolineae bacterium
GGTGAACCCGCTGCTGATGATGGTCGTCTTTAGCATCGTGTTCACCTATATGATGCCTAATCGCTCTATCCCGCACTTCCCTGTTTTCATCCTCTGTGCGCTCCTGCCGTGGAATTTCTTCACCTCCTCAGTGATGGGTTCTGTGCACAGCATTGTGAGCAACGCCCACCTCATTAAAAAGGTGTATTTCCCGCGGGAAGTCCTGCCACTATCCACGGTCCTGTCGAACCTGGTCAATTTCATGTTGGCGCTCATTGTGCTCATCGTCATGCTTTACATCGCGGGCATCGGCTTGACGCACTGGGCGCTGCTCCTACCCGTGATCATCCTGGTGCAGCTCTTCTTCACCCTGGGCCTGGCTCTTGTTGTTTCAACCCTCAATGTTTTCTATCGGGACACGGGCATGATCATGGACATCCTGCTACTCGCCTGGTTTTTCCTGACGCCAGTGATGTATCCAATAGACATCTTGCCCCTGCAAAGAACGGTGTTCGGCTTGAACCTGCCTGTGCAGCGACTCACATATATCCTCAATCCGATGGCCTCATTGATTGCGTCGTATCGCTCCATCCTTTATGGTTCCATCGAAGGAGGGCCGCCAGGCCCGCCGGCTTTGGACTTCTTCCTGCGGACAGTAGTGACAGCCTTGCTGGCGCTGGCCTTCGGCTATTGGGTCTTCTCCCGTTACCGTTCGACATTTGGGGAGGAAGTGTGATGCACGCCATTCTGGTGGATCGGGTCTCCAAACGCTTCACCATGCAGCAGGATCGCCCGCGCTCGCTGCAGGAACTGGTGCTTAGCTTCGGCAGACCGGGCCGCAACGGCCATCGCGAGACATTCTGGGCGGTGAAGGATGTCTCCTTCGCCGTGGAGCCAGGCGAGACCTTGGGCATCATCGGTGAGAACGGTTCGGGTAAGAGCACACTTCTCAAGCTCATTGCGCGCATTCTGGAGCCGACCCAGGGTCACATTGAAGTGAATGGGCGCGTGGCGGCGCTTTTAGAGTTGGGCGCGGGCTTCCACCCCGACCTCACTGGCCGCGATAATAT